>DHRN01000059.1:5623-6705 GCA_002411175.1 Anaerolineaceae bacterium UBA5311
CAGCCGTTCCCTACACCACTCATTAAATGGAATGCGCGATGTACTGCCTGCTGGCTCCCAGCACGAGGATACGACCAATAGTGGGGTAACTATATGTCGGCGGCGATGAGGAGTTCGTTCAAAAATGGCATGGCATAAAAGAAAGTGGAGATTGTCTTGCCGTCTTCAATTTTCCCTGTTCGAATCAGATCAAACACCTCGCGCAGATCGATTTTTTCAAGGCTTAAAAACTCATCCTCATCCTGAGATAATGGAGCGTCGCTCAGACCTGTGGCAAGGAAAACGTGCATATACTCGCTGGAGTAACCGGCTGCCATATAAAAACCACCCAATCGTTCGAGGTTGGCGGCATCGCTGCCGGTCTCCTCACGCAGTTCACGGCGGGCAGTGGTAAGGGGATCTTCGCCTTGATCCATCACCCCGGCAGGCAGCTCGAGCAGCTCTTTTTCTGCGCCAACGCGGAACTGGCGCACAAACGAGACCATGCCGTCATCATCTAAAGGCAAAATTGTTACCGCATCGACATGATCGACCAGGTCATAATAACGATCTCTCCCGTCGGGCAGACGTAAATGAACTTTCTCGAGGTTGAATGCATGTCCTTGAAAGATTTGATCCCTGTCCAGGATAGTTGAACTTTCCATCTGTATCTCCTTAAAAAAATAGCAGGAAGCATGAGCCTCCTGCTATTCTATCGCAGATTCTTAGGGGATTTGCAGGGTTTGGATGCCAGTCAGGTCGTAAGGAGCCTGCAAACCATTTGCCTGGATGATGTGCTCAGGCCACACGTCGCCATAAGCACAGGCTATCTGGTAAACGGTTTCACCGGCGCTCACAGTCCAGGTATCAGGGTGGGGCAACAATTCGCGTTCACCACCGGGCCAGCTTCCGATTTGGGGCACATCGAGAACATCGCCAATCGAAAGCATACTGCCTGCATAAAGATTGTTGATCGCAAGCATCTCGCCGGGGTCGACGTCGAACCGTCTTGCCAGGCAATATACAGTTTCACCGCCCTGTACTGCCCAGGTAAGCGGACGAGTTACCGCCATCATGGTCGGTGTGGGTGGGTTGGTTGGGGT
>DHRN01000059.1:6809-7117 GCA_002411175.1 Anaerolineaceae bacterium UBA5311
GGTGTGGGTGGGTTGGTTGGGGTTTGCGTTGGCGCGGCGGTGGGTGGCACCTGGGTGATCACTATTTCTGTGCCCTGCGGGTTCTGAATGATTTGGGTGGGCATGTTAAAGTCTTCAATGATTGCCTGCGCGGTCATGGTGGCGTTGATAATTTGCTGGTCAACAGGCAGGGGAGTGCCAATTTGGTCAACCACCTCGGGGGTTACTTGCGGGGCTTTTGACGCGCTGCGCTGACACCCCCCCAGGATGAGCATGAACGCGATCAGGGTCACAAGAATTATTGATTTTTTCTTCATAATAATCTCCTC
>DHRN01000059.1:7242-7419 GCA_002411175.1 Anaerolineaceae bacterium UBA5311
TTTTTCTTCATAATAATCTCCTCTTTAGTACCAGAGGTACTTCATGAATACATAGTTGCAATTAGCTTGCCAATAACCTTTTGGGAGCGGGGAACGGGGAAAGGGGAATGGCAGTCTGCTTTTGATCTCTTATCTTGAATAGGTGCAAAAGATTAAATTCAGATTGCCACGCCGTTT
>DHRN01000059.1:7729-7989 GCA_002411175.1 Anaerolineaceae bacterium UBA5311
TGCGAGCCCCCGTCACTGGAATATCAGAAACTTTTGAATCACAATAAGGGGGCGTGGCAGCCTGCCGTGATTCTCTTGTCTTGGGTACAAGAAAAAAGATCAACTGCGGATTGCTTCGCTCGCAATACCAGATTACAGATTCGTCACTGCGAGCCCCCGTCAGACGAAAGGCGGGAGCGTTTGAATCACAATTAGGGGGCGCGGCAGCCTGCCTTTATTCTCTTGTCTTGGGTACAAGCAAAAAGATAAACTGCGGATTG
>DHRN01000059.1:8212-8520 GCA_002411175.1 Anaerolineaceae bacterium UBA5311
CTGCGAGCCCCCGTTACACGAAAGGCGGGAGCTTTTGAATCACGACAAGAGGGCGCGGCAGTCTGCCTTTATTCTCTTGCTTTGGGTACAAGCAAAAAGATAAACTGCGATTTGCTTCGCTTCGCTCGCAATGNNACAGATGCGTCACTGCGAGCCCCTGTCACTGGAATAACAGAAACTTTTGAATCACAATAAGGGGGCGTGGCAGCCTGCCTTTATTCTCTTGTCTTGGGTACAAGCAAAAAGATAAACTGCGGATTGCTTCGCTTCGCTCGCAATGACAGGTCAAAGGCGGATTGCTTCGCTTC
>DHRN01000059.1:8756-8921 GCA_002411175.1 Anaerolineaceae bacterium UBA5311
TGCGAGCCCCCGTCACTGGAATAACAGAAACTTTTGAATCACAATAAGGAGGCGTGGCAGCCTGCCTTTATTCTCTTGCCTTGGGTACGAGCAAAAAGACAAACTGCGGATAGCTTCGCTTCGCTCGCAATGACAGATCAAAGGCGGATTGCTTCGCTTCGCTCG
>DHRN01000082.1:0-1934 GCA_002411175.1 Anaerolineaceae bacterium UBA5311
GCGAAGCCGAAGGGATTTGACCCCTCTATTGGACGCTTCATGCAAGCCGACACCATCGTACCCTTACAAGTCCAGGGCACCCAGGCTTTCGACCGCTATGCCTACGTCAACAACAACCCACTTCGTTACACCGATCCAAGCGGTTTCTACATTATTGATGGATGGGATGATGATTATCTACAGTTACAAGATGGAAATGCTTGTGGTGTTGTAGCTCTTGCGATGGGATTAAGCGTTTTGTATCAGAAAAAGGTAACCCAGGCGGACTTGCAATCCATGTTTCCCTTTGCCAAACCAATACCAAAAACAGACCTTCAAGGAATAGGGGTTCTGCCTTCCCTGTTATCTGCAAAAACAAATTTGGCTCTTGGTCGAGGGGTAATAGCCACCCGCCAACCAAACGGGTCAATTGAAGAGTTGAAGCAAAACATATTCGATAACAAGCCGACTATAGTCTTGATCCAGTTGCCTGAAAAAAAGAGCATTGGTCATTATTTATTAATCATCGGCTATTCAGATGAAGAGGGTTTTATCTTCGCTGACCCACATAACATTCGTCGCAATGAACTTGAGTTTGTTGATCGTTGGGGTAAGGAGCGGGGATTTTCATCATTCACAGAAGTGTGGAGCCAGGATTACTGGCCAGCACTTCAACCTAATACAATGATTACACTCGAATACAATACAGGCACTACTTATGGAACATTTTTGCAGTATGTGAATTATCAGAATCCTACACGATTAACCGGGCGTTGGGGTGATAGGGAAGAAACAAGATAGGACACACTATGTACTTAAAACGTTGTTTACTCCTTTTCCTTATGATTGCTTGTCTGCTGAACGCCTGCTTACCTGACTTGATTCAAAATGAAGTGCCTGAACTTGATGAGTATCAAATTGTTTTCCAAAAAATTAATAGCAATTCAAGGGTGTTAACTTTCTACAATATCGAAATGAACGAAATCTTTAATCTAGCGTTTACCCGAGAAGTTAGTCGCCCGATTGTATCTCGATCGGATAAAGTGATATCTCTTCTCCATACCTCCAACAATTTTTCAGGTATTGTAGACTTGGAAACTGGACGCCTGAAAAAGTGCGGTGGCTGGCCAAACTCCTGGATTGCAAATGATTCGCAAGGGGATAGTCCATTTGACATTATTATGGCGACACCATCAACCGTATATCGTTATGATCTGAAAGATTGTGAAATTAAGGAAGTTCTGATCGACTTTGACAATCATCGTGATACATTAAAATACGATGGCGGATTAATGGGGTTTAGCATGACGCCTGATTCGAAACAATTATACTTCGGAAAAGAAAGATGGTCCGGGATGGGTCTCCCAACTAAGTTCACCCTGTACAGGTTCCAGATAGCAGAAAATGATTTGTCTGAAATAGGTGAGGGTATTAGTCCATCAGTATCGAATGGAGGAAATCTGCTTGCATATTTTAGCTATAATGGCCTCTATCTGCTCGATTTGGCAACACAAATTACAGAAAAATTATTGGACTTTCCAGAACCAAACACTGTCTATCCACCACAAATTTATTGGTCTTCCGATGACACCAAGTTGTTGTTTCATTTTGAACCAGACAGAAAGGCAGGGGATCTGTTCAATAATCTGGAAATGATTGTGTTTGACCTGGATAAGATGGAAAAGACTACCCTTCCGATAAAGGGGCTGTACCCGTCATGGATTCAATGAATGGTTTGTTGATTAAGAGCATCATTGCAGCAGATGAATGGACCTGTTCATATGATGCTGAAAACCGTTTGACAGAAATTGAGTATCAGGATGGCAGCATCATAAAATTTCTTTATGACGGCGATGGGAAGCGGGTTGCCAGGTTGAATGTTGACAATGAAGGCACGATTTATATTGGCAATTACTTCGAGTCTGAATATCTATATATTGAAGACACAAGACCTC
>DHRN01000082.1:2209-7371 GCA_002411175.1 Anaerolineaceae bacterium UBA5311
CAGCAGCATCTTGCTTGTCAGAGGTGAAGGCACAGTCGCGGAAAAGGCATATTACCTGCCCTGGGGCGGAACACGAGGCGATGAGACAGTCACCAGCACTGCCTATGCCTACACCGGGCAGAAGCAGGAAGGCGATATCTACTATTATGGAGCTCGCTGGCCGAAGGTCCCTGAAGCGAAGCCGAAGGGATTTGACCCTCAGTTAGGCAGGTTTATGCAAGCCGACACGATCGTGCCCTTACAGGTTGGTAGTGCCGCATATTTTATATATACCCATCATTCTGGTCTCATCAATCACAACTACATACCAGCGCTTATGTGCCAAAAGATCGGCAAGTGGAAACCCCTTATTGGACTGGTCCAGGAGCAGGAAAAAACAGCCACGTGTACTTCTACTGTGAGTCAACAGAAAAAAGTGCGAACGCCTTTGATAAAAACAAGCCGGAGGGTAAGCCCCGGCTTGTTTCCAAGTCTCATTTTGGTTGGGTTTTACGTTATGGTCATTCGCCAGAGCTTCTGGGATTGCCATTGCCGCTTAGGTTGGCTGCATCGTTCAATGCCTGCTGAGCCGGGCTCACCGTATCGGTAATATGGATGCCGCCCGGTCCTGAATATAGCGTCGCCCAATCGACGATCAATTTGTCGCCCGGGAATCCACCCCCAGCCATCCCAACGCCCACTTTCCCCTCTGATAGCGAGTTGTCCATCCCAAACCAGACCAGTATGTTGTTGATGTAGAAATAGAATGATCCTCCTGAAGCAACCACCCTCAGGGTATTCCAGTTGTCACCGGTATTGATCGCGTCAGTATAAGTCCAAACCTGGAGCGGTGTTTCGACGCCTCCAACCGACTTCCAGACGCTATAAGAGCTATCACGGCTATATTGGAAAATGTAAACATCGTCCCAGAGTTCGAAAACACTTCTCATGGTTGGAGTTCCGCGTATCATGATATTGTTCGCATTGTTTTCGTTACCAAGGCGCATCATCCGGGCAGAATAGTCAAGATTCGCAAACGTTTGGTTGTGATAGATCGAAGACCAATAGCCTGTTAACCCCGTGGTGGAAACATCGGTTGGGTTAATCGTCCATGGGCCTGTCGCAACTTCCCATCCAGTAAAATCGTTATTGAACTGGGAATCGAAACCAAGAACAGTCAGAGGTTTGTTCACTAATGGCAGGAAAACTTCGTAAGACCAACGTTCTCCTGTCTTCAAAAAAGAGCCGCTCCAGCCGCCCACAGCGTAAAGCGTGGAACCAACACTGGCATATCCAAAGGTTCGCCTGGACTGAATCATTGAAGCGTGAAATGGCTGCCAAACTCCTGAATAGCCTTGGGTAGTGTCGTACGACTCGCAAGAATTAAGAAAAGTTCCCCAGCCACCTCCACATGCATAGATAAGATCACCCACCGCATAGGCGCCCACACCCCCACGGGCAGTCGTTAGGTCTGTGACCGGGTGCCATAATTCATCAGACGGGTCATAGGCTTCCACAAAATCGAAATCAGAGGTCACTCCATCCCTGCCTCCGATTGCGTAAATCTTTCCGTTGGCTGCAACCCCTGCCAAATAACCCCTGGCATGAGTCATCGAGGCAATTGATGTCCAGCGAGAACCGGCTGGTTTCACAGGGTCGTAAACAAAAGCTGTGTTTCTGTAGACGCTGCTTGTATCCATTCCCCCAAACACGTAAAGTTTGCCATTTTGTACCGCGCAACCCATTCCTAAAATTGCAGCAGGCATCGGATCTGAGCTGACAACAGTCCAGGTGTCAGAGGTGGTATGGTAGACCTGGAGCGTGTTTAGGATTGTGTTTGACACATCGTATCCGCCCGGGATGTAAATGTCGGTGCCGATGACTCCGGCGCAAATATTGCTGGCTGGAATCGGCATTAGTTCAGGCAGGGTTTCCCAGGTCATCGTTGCAGGATCATATCTTTCAACTTTATCGGCTCGGAGCGCTGATTCAAGTTCTCCGCCAAGCAAATAGACCTTGCCACCAACGGATGCTGCTGCTGGTCGGGATCGACCAGTGCCGTTAATTGGAGGAATGCTTTTCCAATGGGCGCCTTTAGTACCGCCGATGCTGAAGGCAAAATCTGGTTGAGACAACCCGATAACTGTCCAATCTTGCCAACCGGTTCCAAATCCAAAACCGCCTCCCGGGTTGATGATCTTTGCAAATTCTCCGTTACTCGTATCCGCTGGCTGCAGACCAAATTGCCCATAGGGAGTAAAGGCGAGTGTTGGATAAAAAACTAACCAATAGCGACCCGGAGATAGCGTGAGCACATCAGGTAGATGCAGGAGCGTATTGGAGAGATGACCGGAGGTGCCCGTTGACAACAGCACAGACGAAGACGAGGGCGCCAGGCTTAGTGACCAAACGGGAGCATCACCGCCTCCAACAGGATCTCCAGCTGGAAAACCATCGTTGTCACGATAAATCTTCCAGTTGAGCGCGGTGGCATTTGAAAGCGATGTAAAACCAGCCAGGTTGCTGCCAGGGACGAAGACCGTTTCAATATTCCAGTTTTTATCGACAAGGAAATCATCCGCAAGATAGGAACTAAATGCGGGCTGGTCTGGAAATTCCTGAGAGATGTTAACAGATGGACTTGCCAGGTCAATGGGTTGGTGCCAGAGCACGCCGCTGGTGATTCCTGTATTTGGTGAAATGCCAGATGCGGGAAAGTCGGTGGATGGATCCTGTTGGGGTATTTCCACTTGCTCCGGAGGGGATAGAGATGGTTGTTCTTCTTGCGAGCTGGGAATGGGTGGGTTTGGAGCCTGGGCAGCGCCCACTCGCACACCACCAGCCCCAACAAAAGAAGCCAGCATCATGCTGAAAACTAAAACAAATAGTAGGCTTTTCTTTGTATTCATTTTTCTCCTTTTTGGAAGCGAAAGTCAATGGTTTTTTGTAGATGGATCTGATCAGATCAGACAGACACGAAAGTTGTTAAGAAGGTGGATGGAAAACGGTTATCAAACCGATCCGCCCCTGTTAATATTTAGGATTATTATAAAATTATTAATTCCTTGCATTAATGGTTGTACATAGTACAACTAAGCTGAATACCGAAGTGCAGTATCACACCACCGTTCTGGGGGCGCGGCTTTAGCGTATGCAGCAATTCACAATATGGATTAATCAGTTTATTTTGTAGGGAACGTGCATCGTGCGTTCCGTCGAAGCCACATTTTGTAGGGAACGTGCATCGTGCGTTCAGTCGAAGCCACATTTTGTAGGGAACGTGGCTCGTCCCGTTCCGGCGAAGCCATTTTTTGTAGGGGAAGTGCTCCGCCCGTTCCGGCGAAGCCAGCTTTTCGTAGGGAACGTGGCTCGTCCCGTTCCGGCGAAGCCATCCTTTCGTAGGGTGAGACGTCTGTACCGGCGAAGCCGTGTATTGAGGGGGTTATCACATTGGTGTGACGACGATGTTGCTCCCCCTCAATCCGCCGAACACCAGTCCCCTCCCATTTCCCGGTATGTTAATGGTGAATGTTGCGGAAGGAGCAAGGCCGTTCCATACAGACGTTACGCCCTACGGCTGTTCTCGTGACGGCATGGCAGCCGTCCCCTACACCATAAAAAACCATCTTATTCCATAATGAGGATTGCTATAGCGCTGTCGGTTTCGCAACAGGAGGGAATAATTGGTTTAAAACCTTAACGTAGTATTTCTACAGGTTTGGCTGCTCTTGTGCCGGTCCATCGTCAGCTTCGACTTTCGCCTCTGCTTTCTCGATTTGCTGGCGATCCTTGTCGGTTAGCTTAAACTTGAAAACAACTGGCAAAATTGCAAAAAGTGATGCCCAGGCGGTGATCCAGAATGGGGTTGTTGGGGAGATGTTTGCATAAAGCCTTGCTCCAATTGCCGGCGCTGGCAGCGAAAACAGTCCCAAACCTGACTGGACCAGTCCAAAGCCAGTCCCACGCAGCTTTTGGGGCAGCACCTTGCTGAGCAGCGACTGATATGCCGGGCTCATCAGGCTAAAACCAATCCCGATCACGAAATAACTGACCGCGTAAAGCAGGAAAGTCTCTGCTTTAATAAAGATGAAAAAACCAATCGATTGCAGCGCGAACCCCAGTGCGATCGCCAGCCGCTCGCCGTGCTTGTCGGAAAGGTGACCGGCAGGGAAGGAAGTGATCATCATCGCCACACCTAATATGGAACCCAACCAGCCGATCTGCTGAGCATTCATGTTCGCGATACTCTCAAGATATACCGGAATCAGGCTGTTGGAGAGAGAAAAAGAGATATCACGAATTCCATCAGTGACCACAATCCAGGTCATCACACCGCCGGCAACCACCAATCCAAAAATCGCGGTTAAGTTTACCTTCAGGGCTCCCAGTTGAAGACGGGGTTTCTTCCCCTCTTCCGCGCCCGGATGCTTCGCCTTGCTTGCCATCTGCACCCGAATTACTGTAGCGACTGTATAGATCGAGCCAGCTGCGATTAACATGGTTTTGAAACCAAAGCGGTCTACCAGGAACCCACCAAAAGGCGGACCGACAATCGCGACGATCGTATAAAAGGTCTCCACCAACCCATAAACCTTAGCCCGGCTATCTTCACGTGATTCTTCCGCGATAAAGGCACCAAAGCTAGGCCCAACCAGGGAACGGGTGATCGCTCCCAACCCTTCACCAAGGAAAACCCAGCCCCAGGTTGGCGCCAGGATCAGGGCAATATAGGAAACCACACCCGAAACACTTCCAGCAGCAATGCTCTTGAGCCGACCGAGACTGTCAGAGATCCAGCCGCCCAAAATCTGCAGCACAAGCGGGATGATCTGTGAGATCGTGAAAAACAGACCGATTTGGGCGACATTCGCTCCGAGCGATTTGAGATAGAGTGGCAAAAACCCACCATACATCGCCCCGGCAATGTTCGCCAGGATCATGGTCAATAAGAAAAGCCGCAGCACAGGGCTGAGCAGCGGAGCTTTTGAATTGTGTTGTTCGTTCGATTCCATTTTGCCAATTTTACATCCTGAAAACAAAAATGTGGGCTAACCGAACAATTTACAGCAATTCTCAATATGGAAAAATCAGTCTATTTTTATGGTGTAGAGCAGCAATTCTGAATATAAATGTGTTTAGATTGAAAGGGGGAGCCGGGAGCAGGGAGCAGGGAATAGGAACTG
>DHRN01000041.1:0-2459 GCA_002411175.1 Anaerolineaceae bacterium UBA5311
GGCTCCTGCCATTCCAGTAACGGGGGCTCGCAGTGACGGAGATGAGATTTACAATTTCAAAGTTCCCCGCTCCCCGCTCCCCTCACCCCCTTTAATTCCCCCTCTAAAGAGGGGGTCGTGGTTCCACCCCCGCTCCCGGTTCCCTGTTTCCTGTCATCCTGAACGAAGTGACACAAAGTGTACTTCGTAAGGATCTTGCCGTTTCATTCCAGCGACTGTTCTATCCAAAGTTCAGATTCTTCGCAAAAGAGGCTCAAAACGACAGTCTGTTTGTCGAGCAGCTTCCCTTTCCCCGCTCCCTGTTTCCATCTTCCTGGCAATTAAAATTCCAAACAGGTAGATCCCATTACACCCGGAAATTGGAAATCAGAATGTAAATTGTCTACTGCCGGGAGGAACAACGAAAACCAACATTGTCGTTCGAGCTCGCCGGATTTTTGTTGCTCCGGTCGAAGGCACGGATGCTCTTAAAGTAATAGTACCAACTGCCACCACGCAAAACCTTGGTCTCACCACTTGCCGCCCCGGTCGGGTTTTTCGTCTCATTTGGGTCATACTCTCCATACCAATCACTAACCCACTCCCACAGATTGCCTGCCATGTCCAGCGTTCCATGCGGGCTGGCTCCATCTGGATAACTTCCCACCGCGTTAGTATCCCCAACACAATAAACGTTACTATAAAAATTCGCCCGGCTGCAATTGGCTTCTCCATCACCCCAGGGGTAGGTTCTGCCGTCCGATCCCCGCGCCGCTTTCTCCCACTGCGCTTCGGTTGGCAGCTCCCCTCCCGTCCACTCGCAGTAAACACTCGCATCGTTCCAACTCACATACATCACCGGGAAATCATCATATTCCGGATTACCATAATAGCCCTTTCGGGTCCGCGATATTGTCAATCTCGGTTCGCTGCAGGCGCCAGCAGCCACACACAGCGCGTATTGGGCATTGCTGACCTCATATTTGTCAATCCAAAACCCATCCAGGAATACCTGGCGCACTGGTTCTTCATCACCACCCCCACCATCGCTGCCCATTTCAAAATCCCCCTCCGGCACATAGACCATCTCCATCCCATCCTGCTGTCTTATCCGGGTGATACCTTTATCTGTAGTTACGGTCGGCAGATCGGAAAGCCGCAGGATCAAAAACAGTGTCAAACCTATCAACAAAACCAAACCAATGTAAACAAGCGGCTTGTTTTGCAGAGAAACAATCATTTCCTTCCAATCCCACCGAGCGGGTTTTCGTGCGCTGGTTTGTGGTTTCGCAGAATGGGAACGACTGGATCTTATCTCACTGCTGGCGCGGGCTGTTTGAACAGGAGGTATCTGATGCTGGGGTCTACTCTGCACTGGAGGGAATGGGACCGGGCTCGGTTTCTCCTCAGCCTTCTGAAGTCGGGTGATGAATTCCGCGACACTCCCAAAGCGCTTTTCGGGTTTCTTTTCCAATGCCTGCTCAATCACCAGCTTCCATTCCCCTGCCAATCCTTCCGGCAGCTGCAGCGGTTCGAAATGCCTGAACATCACTTCGGGCGTGGTTTCGCCATCAAAAAATGGCTTACCTGTCAGCATCTCGATCAAAATGCATGCCAGGCTGTAGACATCCGTCGAAGCGCTCGCCCCTTTCCCAAGCCAGATCTCCGGCGCCATGTACGTCGGCGTGCCCACCAACCCGCCCGAGGTGCTCATCGAGGAGCTGCTTTCGCTGTGCAGCAGCTTGGCAAAGCCCATATCACTCACCCGCGCCTTGTCTTCTTTGTCAAAAAGGATATTGCCTGGTTTGAGATCCCGGTGGATCACGCCTTTTCTGTGTGCGTAGGATAATCCTGCTCCGATCTGCTCCAGAATCTCCAGCGCTCTTTCCTTGCTCAGCGAGCCTTCTCTTTTTAACAGGTCTTTCAGCGAGCCGCGAGGCATATAACCCATGACAATGTAATAACGCCCCTTGCTCTCACCAAAATCGTAAACTGGAACCAGGTTGGAATGGTCGAGATTGGCTGCGATTTGCGCTTCCTGCTTAAAACGAGCCAGAAAGCTGGGATCATTGACCAAATTGGGATGTAAAATCTTG
Source organism: Anaerolineaceae bacterium UBA5311 (assembly GCA_002411175.1). Classification (GTDB taxonomy): domain Bacteria; phylum Chloroflexota; class Anaerolineae; order Anaerolineales; family Anaerolineaceae; genus Mesolinea. Next base: position 2,076 of record DHRN01000041.1, read on the forward strand.
ATCGCCACCAGTCGGTTGAGGGCTTTGTCGCGCGCATTATAAACGACACCAAAACCACCCCGACCGAGTTCATCCAGAATCTCAAACTTCCCCAACTGCATAATTCCCCACCCTTTTCAATGGTCTCAACAAATAAATGAGTAACTGATCTGCCAAACTGCGAAACCTTTCCCCTATTATACCGAAGAAAACTGTGAAATTGGGATTGTTTCCCCTTTCAAGCTGAATTGTTACCCGAAAGCGGCAGCGGTTTTCTGTTGGCTTTTACGCTTTGTAAGCCACGGTTTTTGCTTGCTTCAAATTCGAAGGCTGCATCGCAGAAGAGGTTCGAAATACAGGGAACAGGGAGCAGGGAATAGGGACTGGGTTTTGTCATCCTGAGCC
>DHRN01000041.1:2802-13286 GCA_002411175.1 Anaerolineaceae bacterium UBA5311
CACAACGACCACACACAACGGCGGATTGGAGGTGCGATACACTCTTGTGAATGGAAATATCCGGCACCTGCAATACCGACTTCGTTGGTACAAACGTCTCGCCCTACGGCTGTTCGCGGGACGGCGTGGGAGCCGTCCCCTACACCACCAAAAAAACATATTTTTCCATATTGAGAATTGCTTGTACCAACAGCCTGTGATGATTGGCATGCAAATACCTGCTCCCGATACAACGTAAAATCCTGACTTTGAATGCTTGATTTTCACCCCGGAATATGGTATTATCTTGTCGTTAGTTAGTTCAATACTTTTCAAGTCGAAAAGTGGACAGGAAGTCCACTTTTTTGTTAGAACTGCGATTGTGTTTATTAGTTGGAGAAAGAAAGCGATGAAAAGCGAATTTACGTTAGCCTTCAATGAAGTTCTGGAAGAAAAAGGGCTGCCAAGGGATGTTATCCTCGCGGCGCTTGAATCTGCCATGGTATCTGCCTATCGTAAGACTGTTGGGTCCTCTGCTGCCCAGGAAGTCAAAGTCGAACTCGACTTTGAAAGCGGCAACGTCAGCGTTTTCGCTGAAAAAGAGGTTACCGATGATATTTACGACGATCGAACCGAAGTCCTGCTCGAGGAGGCTCGCAAAACCTATCCCGATGCCCAGCTGGGTGATCTGGTCATGGTCGAATCGACGCCAAAAGACTTTGGTCGAATCGCCGCGCAAACTGCCCGTCAGGCGATTCAGCAGCGCATTCGCGACGCTGAAAAGCAGCGCCAGTTTGAGCACTTCAGCAAGCAGGTAGGCGAGATCACCAGCGGTATCGTCCAGGCGGTCAATTCCCGCCAGGCTACAATTGGTCTCGATCTCAAGGCTGAAGGCACCATGCTGCGCAAAGACATGATCCCCAATGAGCGCTTTCGAATTCACGATCGCATCCGTTCCTACATTGTCGAAGTGACCGATTCCCCAAAGGGACTGCAGATAATCCTTTCACGCGGGCACCGCAATTTCTTACGCCGTCTGCTTGAAAACGAAGTGCCCGAGATTTATCACGGGATTGTCGAGATCCGTTCAATCGCTCGTGAGCCCGGTCAGCGTGCCAAAGTAGCTGTTTCGGCAACTCAACAGGGAATTGACCCTGTGGGAGCTTGTGTCGGGCAGCGCGGTGTGCGTATTCAAGCGATTGTACGCGAATTGCATGACGAAAAAATCGACGTGATCGAGTGGAGTCCTGATGCCGCTGTTTACATCAGCAAAGCCATCAGCCCGGCGCGGGTATCCGGTGTTTACCTGAATCCTTCCATTTATGATCATAAAACCGCTACAGTAGTGGTCCCGGAAGATCAGCTCAGCCTGGCAATTGGACGGGAGGGGCAAAACGCGCGCCTGGCTGCCAAACTGACCGGCTGGCGCATTGACATCATGAGTGTATCCGAAGCAGCCGCCAAAGCGCTGATTAAACTGCGCGAAGACCCATCACTGTCAGAATTGGCTGAGGCTGAAGCAGGGACTATGGCTCGCGTCGAAGAACTGCTCCAGGCGAAATCTGAAGGGCGCGTCCTCAGCATGGATGACAGCACTCTGATTGCTCGCTTTGTCGACCGCGTGGAACGCCGTGGTGAAGCCGACCGTAAAGAAGAGGTCGACGCCCACATGGCAGAACTCAAGGAAATTAAGGACAGCATCGATTCCCGCGCATTTGAGATAAGCGTTTACGACATCCCTGGCATCAAGGAACATATCCAGGTGATTTTGCAGGAAAATGGCATCGAAACCCTCGGCGACCTGATTTTCACAACGATTACAGATTCTGACGCCATCCTGGCATTTAACGGGGTTGGACCGAAAAACCACGAGGAAATCCTCGATGCGGTCAGAGCTTACAAATTCCCTCCGTTAGAGATCGAAGAAGTCGATGAGCCGGTCGAAGAGATTAGCGAACTTGTAGAAGTGCAACCGGTGGAAGAAGAATTGCTCGAAGAAGACGCAGCGGTTGAAGAAGTTGAAGAAGTGCCTGCAGTCGAGGCAACCGAACAATCTCCGGAAGGTGAAACTGAAGAAACCGGTGAAGAAACGAGTTTCGAAGAGCTCTTCAAGCTGGATTCAATGCGCAGAGAAAAGGGCACAGAAGAAGATGAAGAATACCGCCAGATGATGCCAGACAAGAAAAAGAAGGGTAAGAAACGGCGCGGATTCACAGTAGAATATGACCCCGATCAGGATACCGATGTGGTTCGCTATCAGCACCGCAAGGCGGAAGACGATTGGGAAAATTGGTAAAAGCGGTTTGCACTATCAAAAAACAATGCAAATAGTGCAAAAACTGCAAAAACTCCGGTGAAAATCCGGAATACAACATTTAGCTTTTGAGAGAAAGCAAAAAAGGTGGCAGAAAAAAAGAAACCCAAACCCAGGCACGTCCCCCGGCGCACATGCGTTGGCTGCCGCGAAGTATTGCCCAAGCGCGGCTTGATTCGCATCGTTCGCAGCCCGGAGGGCGTCAAAATTGACCTGAGCGGAAAGCTTCCCGGTCGCGGCGCATATTTGCACGATCAGAAGAGCTGCTGGCTCAAAGGGTTAAAAGGACCATTGGCAAAAGCTTTACGGGTTGCCATTCCAGAGCAAGACCAAGCCATGTTGCACGAGTTTATACAAGGGCTGCCTGATGCAGAAACGCAAACGGCAGTCCCCGATAACAAGGACAGCATGATGGCTTAATGTCTTTTTGACAGTTTTGCTTTTGAATACCAATGCCTGAAGCAGTGGGGTTGCTTGATATAAAAACGGAGGTATTAATGAGCAAAAAAGAAGAAAAGATTATCCAACTTCCTTACAGCATCACAGTGCGGGACCTGGCGGCTTTGTTAAACAACAGCGCGGTCACGGTTATTAAAATACTGATGTCGAACGGCGTCATGGCAAGCATTAATCAGACCATCGATTTCGACTCTGCCGCGGTAGTTGCTACTGAGCTTGGTTTTGAACCTCAGCTTGAGCAGGAAGATGAAGTTGAAGAGGATATTGGTGAAATGCCCCTGTGGCGGCAGGTTATTTTGAAAGAATCCCCGGAAAAACTCGCCCCTCGTCCTCCGGTGATCACGATACTCGGGCATGTTGATCATGGGAAAACCACACTGCTTGACGCGTTTCGTAATACAAACGTGGCTGGCGGCGAAGCTGGCGGCATCACCCAACATATTGGTGCATACCAAATCAACCACAACAACCGCTTGATCACTTTCCTGGATACCCCGGGACATGCAGCTTTTTCATCCATGCGGGCAAGAGGCGCGCAGGGCGCTGACATTGTTGTATTGGTGGTTGCCGCGGATGATGGCGTACAGCCGCAGACGCGCGAAGCCGCCAACCATGCAAAAGCAGCCCAGGTGCCGATCATTGTCGCTTTGAACAAGGTCGACAAAGTCGATGCCAACCTCGATAGGGTCAAACGGCAACTCTCCGATATCGGTCTGCAGCCTGACGAGTGGGAAGGCGACACTTTCGTGATGCCCGTCTCCGCGAAAGATCGCACTGGTCTTGAAGACCTGCTGGAAACAATTTTGCTGGTTGCTGACAACATAACCATCAAAGCCAACCCCAGGGGAAGCTGTATTGGAACTGTAGTTGAGGCGCAGCTGGATAAAGCCCGCGGTCCATTAGCTACTTTATTAGTTCAGAATGGCACTCTGAAAGTTGGCGATGTGGTAGTCGCAGGCGAAGGCACAGGCAAGGTGAAAGCGATGTTCGACCAGCGCGGTAAAAGAGTGAGCAAAGCCGGACCAAGCACCCCGGTTGTGGTTATGGGCTTGAACGCCCTACCGGAAGCCGGCGACCTGTTCCAGGTGGTTGGCAGTGATCGCGAAGGTCGGACAATGGTTGCAGAACGCAAAGCCGAACGAGAAGCCAAGAAACATGTAAAACGAGCCACGCTTGAAGAACTGTTCAAACGATATAAATCCGGTGAGGCAAAAGAACTGCGCCTGATTTTGAAAGCCGATGTCCAGGGCTCCCTTGAACCGATCATAAACGAGCTTAACAAGCTCAGTGACGCCCAAAAAGAGATCTCGATCAAGTTATTACACGCAGAAGCTGGCACCATCACTGAAAGCGACATTATGCTGGCGGCAGCGTCAAACGCGGTTGTGATGGGCTTTGATGTCAATATCGACCAAGGCGCGCGCAGGCTGGCAGATACCGAAGGGGTTTCAATCCGGCTTTATAAAATCATCTATCGGCTGGTTGAGGATGTCGAAAAAGCCCTGAGCGGTTTGCTTGAACCCGAAATGGTGGAACGTATTATCGGCAAAGCAGCGATTTTGGCGACCTTCAAGGTTTCCAAAGGCGGAACAGCTGCCGGGTGTCGTGTGCTTAGTGGCGAATTAAGACGAAATGCCGCCGTGCGGGTTATGCGCAATGGCGAGGAAATTATCAAGACAGATATCTCTTCGCTGCGGCGCGAAAAGGACGATGTGCGCGAAGTACGCGAAGGGATGGAATGCGGGATTACCCTGAGGAATTTCGAAGATTTCGAAGTCGGAGATATCCTGGAATGTTATGTTGTAGAAAAGTTTGGCGGATAGTTAAATCCGTGGTGAGGAGAAAAGATGCCTTCCCCTTTAAGAATGAAACGAATCAATGACAGGATCAAGGAGGTCTTGTCACTGGTGTTATTGGCAAAAATTGAAGACCCGCGCCTCTCAGGTGTGGTCGTGACGGATGTAAGAGTGGATCGTGAACTGGACTATGCCAGCATTTACGTTTCTGCCATGGAAGGGCGCTCCCGTGCCGATGAAGCCCTGGATGCCCTTGTGCATGCGTCAGGATATTTGCGCTATGAAATTTCACAGGAAGTTGACCTGCGTGTAACCCCCAGGCTGCGATTTTTCTGGGACCCCACACCCGAGAAAGCAGCCCGGATCGATTCACTGCTGATGGAATGGCAAAATGAAAGCCAGCCTGAAGACCTGGACAACGAAGACGACGACCTTGATCTTCTGAGTGATCAGGATAACCTGGACAATCTGAACGAGGAGGATTTCTAAAGACCATGCGAACAGAACCAACAATTCACCAGAGAATCAGAAATGAGATCGACTCGGCACACCATTTCGTAATAACGTCGCATATCCGTCCGGATGGCGACGCGATCGGCAGTATGCTGGGCTTTGCCAATGCGCTGAAGGCTGCCGGCAAGCAGGTCGATTGCGTATTACAGGATCAGGTCACTGAGCGCTACTGGTTTTTGCCAGGAGCGAGGGAGGTGGGGAATTCGCTGCCGGATGCGTATGATTACCTGGTAGTCGTCGACAGCGCGGACAGCCGTCGCGTGGGCACAATTTTGGATGGAGATATCAAACCAGACCTGGTCATCGATCACCACAAGACGCATATCGACTTTGGGGTTATCGATTACGTTGAACCAGAGACCGAAGCAACCGCTCTGCTTCTCGTGGAAAGGCTGCCCGAATGGGGGCTCGAAGTAACCATGGATGCAGCAGTGTGTTTGATGACCGGCATTTTAACAGACACACTTGGCTTCCGAACCAACAACACCACGCCCCGGGCACTGCGCACAGCGGCAGACCTGATCGAAAAAGGTGTCGACCTGGTCCAGGTTTACAATCAGACCCTGCTCATGCGCACCCTGCCGGAGATCCGCTATTGGGGACTGGGTTTGACAAAACTCGAATTTTTTGACGGGGTATTGACAACAACCCTCTCACTTGATGATAGAATAGTTGCAGGTTACCCTGATAACGATGATGCAGATTTGATCAACATTTTAACAACTGTACCTGACGCTCTTGTCTCCGTGCTTTTTATCGAACAAGAGCACAATAGTGTCAAGGTGAGTTGGCGGTCGGTCAAAGGGATTGATGTGTCAGAGATAGCAAGTAGATTTGGCGGAGGCGGACACGAATCTGCAGCTGGAGCTGATATTCCGGGAAAGCTGGAAGAAATCAAAGATGCCGTCCTTACCGCGACAATAAATACAGTCCAAAATCAAAAGGGCTGAACAGAGGTTGTATGGAACACATGAATACTGATCACGAGAAGTTTATTAATAAAGTCTCAGGAGTTTTGGTTGTGGATAAACCGGTCGGGATGACTTCACACGATGTGGTTCAGTTTGTCCGGAGGGGAACCAGGATTAATCGTGCTGGTCATACGGGCACACTCGACCCCCGCGCGTCCGGTGTTTTGGTCGTGCTGATAGGTCCCTCGGTGAGATTGAGTGAATTTGTCTCTGCCTCGGATAAACGTTACCAGGCAGTGATTAAATTTGGCATAACCACCAGCACCTATGACTCTGAAGGAGAAATTACCAGCCGTCGACCAGTTGATATCAGTTATGAAGAGTTGGAAGAGGCACTGCAGAGCTTTGTCGGAGATGTCGAACAAACTCCGCCGGCTTTCTCAGCTTTGAAGGTCAAGGGTAAACGAGCCTATGAACTGGCAAGAGAAGGTAAAGAATTCGAATTGGAACCGAGATTAATCACGGTTCACAGCATGGAGTTATTGGACTGGGATCCGCCGGAGGCGGTCGTTGATATCCAGTGTACATCCGGCACCTACATCCGCTCACTGGCATCCGACCTGGGAGAGGTGCTTGGTTCCGGGGCGACTTTGGCTGGATTGCGCCGCACCAGGAACGGACAGTTCGGTTTACGCGAAGCAGTTTCTTTGCGCCGGTTGGAAGAAGCCTTCCAAAACGGTGATTGGTATAAATATCTCATACCAGCTGCCGAAACCTTGAGCGACTGGCATACGCTTATTCTCGATGTGGATTTGATCAACGAAGTCACTCATGGTCATCGCATTTCCGGAGAGGAAGGTCTTGAACATGGTCTCATGGCGCGCGCGGTCAGCGAAGATGGCGAGCTTGTTGCCTTGATGGAGTATGTCAGTGAAACCTCCGAATGGCAACCGCGCAAAGTTTTTGGTAATTAGCACATTGGTTAAGCAACACCCTGCCTGGCAACCAGGGTGTTTTTTTTGACAGGACGGCAATTTTGAGCAATTTTTATTTTGATTGGAACGGGGAGCCGCTTAATCCCGTCTGGGCGACGTTCGGAAACTTCGACAGCGTCCACATCGGTCACCAGGCACTGATCGCTCAATTGATCAGCAGGGCAAAAGCTGACCACGTCGATTCGCTTGCGGTCACGTTTTGGCCCCATCCCCGCGTATTTTTCACCAAAGAATCCAAGGGTTTCTACCTCACCAGCAGAAAAGAACGTTATTCCTTGCTCGAGCAAACAGGATTGGACAACATCCTCACCCTGGAATTTGATCAAGCCCTGGCAAATCTGGATGCCGAACAATTCCTAAAAAAACTCAATCGTTTCGCTCCTTTGCGGGGGCTGATGGTCGGAAAAGGATTTGTATTGGGTAAAAACCGTCAGGGCACTGAAGAAGTGCTCAGAGAGATCTGCGGAAGAATGGGTATTACCATCGAGTTTGTGGAACCGCTCAGGCTTGAAGGAGAGGTGGTTTCATCACGGCGCATACGGCAGGCGCTGGATGATGGCGACATGGCTCTGACAGCGCGTTTGCTCGGGCGAACCTACCAACTCTCTGGAATTGTTGCCCATGGTAACAAATTGGGGTCCAAACTGGGATTTCCAACTGCCAATATCTACTTTGACCCTGACCGAAAGCTTCCGCGCTTTGGTGTTTATGTAACCAAAGTAGAACTGGAAGGGCAGGAATACATGGGGGTCACCAATGTCGGTATTCGACCCACCTTTGACGATGGTCATCTGCCCAGCGTGGAAACGCTATTGCTTGATTTTGATAAAGATATCTATGACAAACTTATTTATGTCAAATTTATCCAGTTTTTACGGGATGAAGAAAAGTATGAAAACATTGCCGACTTGATAGCTCAGATTGAAATTGACAAAATTGACGCCCGGAGGATCCTGAACAATGCAATTTAATCGCCGTATTTACCGTTTGAGCCCCCGCGACCTGAGCGCTGAAACGATCGCGGTCACTTTTGCGAAGACCTCGCGCTCGCCAGAACCTTTTGATCAGATCGCGGCTGAGTTGGACGAAGCCAAAAGCACTGAATTTAGTGAAAAATGGATCGTTGGTTATGGTCACTCCAGCGTTGCTGAGCATGCCGTGCTGCACCTGGCGCTTGAAAATGTATCCCGCCTGGCAATTGAGACGATCGAAGGCAACCGGCTGGCGTCTTACACAGAAAAATCCACCCGATATCAACAGTGGGATTCTACTGCTTTTGTGACCCCGCCGGAGATTCAACACAGCCCGTTTGCCGGAGAGTACAACGAAACGCTCTCACGGCTGTTTGAAACTTACGCAGAGATTCTGAATGCATTATTGCCCTGGGGGCAAACGCAAACGCCGCGTAAGCAGGGCGAATCTGAAAAAGCCTGGTTGAACCGCGCCAGGTTGAAGGCAGTGGATGTTGCTCGTTTTGTTTTGCCGGCGGCATCGATGGCGAATGTTGGCTTGACGATCAATGCCCGGGCATTGGAGTATGCTATTCGGAAAATGCTCTCGTCGGAACTGATGGAAGTTCGCCTGATTGGAGAGGAAATTAAGAATGTCGCTACAGAAGAGCTGCCGACATTGGTGAAGTATGCCAACCCGATCGATTATCTGCCCGATTTGAGCCAATTTGCCCGTGAACAGGCTAGAGCCATTTCAAGTGGAAGCGAAACTTCTTACCAGCTTATCTCCAGTGATCATGATGGTGAAGAACGAGTGATAGCCGCGCTGCTATACCGCTTTGGCAGCGGCAGTTTTGAGGCTTCTCTCGATTATGTGAATGAATTGCAGGAAGAAGAAAAAATAAATTTCGTGGACCGACTCTTTGAAGGAGTGGGGTCGTTTGACAGCCCCATGCGCGAATTGGAATATGCCAATCTCACTTTCGATTTGATTATGGACCAGGGCGCCTATTTTGAATTTAAACGTCATCGCATGATGACCCAGACCGTCCAGAGCTTTGGCATTCAACATGGTTTCGCCATTCCCCGGGCAATCACAGAGGCTGGCGTGGAGCAAAAATATCGGCAAACCATGGAAGCAATAGCCGCGCTCTATCAGAAAATTGCCGATTGGAACCCCCAAGCAGCAGCTTACGTCTTGCCGAACGCCTTCAACCGCAGAGTTCTCTGCCAGGTGAATTTGCGCTCTCTGTATCATTTCATCAAGCTGCGCAGCGCTGAAAACGCTCATTTTTCGATCCGATTGCTTGCCTATGGAATGCTCGAGCTGACACGGACAAAATACCCGCTGTTTGCCGGCAAGATTCTGCCAAAATCAAAATTGACCAGCCAGGAATTAGAGCAGCGATTCTTTACCAATACCGCCGTAAAAGTTGGCAGGAACGAGCCATAAAATTTTCGTTAGAAGGTATAATAACGAGGTAGCTGGAATTCCAGCGGAAAGGTAACTATGAAAAAACAAATCACAATTTTGATTGCCCTGCTCCTGGTTTTCACCTTTGCTCTTTCAGCCTGCGGAAAATCCAAAGCTGCCGAAACCGAAGAAGAAAATACCATCAATCTTCCGGTTGTGGATGCGGGCGGTGAGGATGCGACAGAACCACCAATCGAAACGGCTCAAACTGAAGAACCCCAGGCTCCGGTGGAGGAAGGTTATCCATTTGAAGAACCTGCAGCGACAGAATATGACCCGGCTCTGGCTTACCCGATCGATCCTTCCAGCCCTACCTATGATGATGAAATGAGAGCATATCTGACCTTGCTGGTGGGTGAGAAACACGATCTTCAATTCTTATTGGATCAAGACCTGACAGCGGAACAATGGCGTGAAACTCTTCTGAATAATGATCATGTCCACCTGATGTTGAATGAAGGGGCATTGCAGGCAATTATTGATTGGTTGGTTGCGCAATAGTGCCTTGAATATCGCTATCAGACACCCTCTGCATGAGGGTGTTTTTTTGTTTCGGTGAGGTACAGCAAATGCAATTCGACAGGTCGGAATTTCAGCAGGCTGAAAGAGCAAAGTGAAAACCAGGAATAGAGCAACCAAATTCTGACATGTGAAATTGTTTAAAATTCCTTGCTGAAAAAGAGATTTCCAAAAACGACGAAAGATCCACCACGCGGTTCAACCCCGGTGTTTTGGCGGATGTGGGTGATAACCCGAAAGGCTGGTATCGTTTTCTAACAAATATATTCTCTTAATTTGGGAAAAACTTACAAGGCTGCGTTTCAATGCCCCGAAGGGCTGGCACCGTTTTCTAACATCACCAAAGAGTTCCAAAAGATGCTTGAAAATCGCAACAATCGGTTTCAATGCCCCGAAGGGCGATAATGTTTTCTGACTGTAACTTCTGGGGGGATCATACCTTTTTTTGATTGGCCCCCAAATCTGCACTAAAGTTGAACTAATGCGTTTCGTCATTGACCAGCAATTCTCAATATGGATGCGTTTAGATTTAAAGGGGGAGCAGGGAGCAGGGAGCAGGGACCAGGAACTGGGT
>DHRN01000024.1:0-10723 GCA_002411175.1 Anaerolineaceae bacterium UBA5311
ATATTTACTGATCGATTTATGGTAAAAATGTGCATTGCCTGATTAAGGGAGGTGCCGCAATCAATTGCCAATGTTAAAACCCCCTCAATTCACGGCTTCGCCTATACAAACATCCTGCCTTATGGATGCCTTTCGTGTTCATGCGCTCCGAGCAATCAAATTTGCTTCTCCGACGTTTTATTCCTTCCCTAATTGTTTCCAACCTCTGGTAGAATACGGCTAAGAAAGTCAAATATAGATTTGATAAAGTAAATAATGCCCTTATACGCAAATATCCTGATTATTTTTCTGTTATTTAGTCTTAACGCCGGATTCGCTATGTATGAAATCGCGATGGTCTCTTCAAGACGCACGCGGCTGCAGCAGCGCGCGGATGAGGGTCAGCACGGAGCCCGGCTTGCCCTGAATTTGCTAAAAGACCCCAACGCTGAATATCTTTCCGCGGTTCAAATAATGATTACCCTGATTGACACCCTCGCAGGCGGCATTGGCGGTGCCAGTATCTCGATTCCATTTGCGGCTGTGTTAAAAACAGTGGATTGGCTCGCTCCAATCGCGGACACGCTCGCCCTGGTGATCGTGGTCGTGGTCATCACCTATTTCTCCATCGTGTTAGGGGAGCTGATTCCAAAACGTGTAGCGGTGAGCAAACCGGAAAATGTGGTCACCAGCATGTCTCCATTAATTCACGGGATGACCAAAGTTTTAAATCCGCTAATCAAACTGCTGAGCGTTTCTACCAACTTTGGAATAAAAGTGTTCAATATTGATATTAGCAAGGAACCTTTCATTACCGAAGAAGAACTGAAGGGGTACATCCAGGAAGGACGCCAAACAGGCGTCTTTGATGAAGCTGAAGAAGTTATGGTGGATGGGGTTTTCAGGTTTACTGAACGCAGGCTGGACACAATCATGACCCCTCATACTGAACTGGATTGGCTTGACCTGACCGATAGCAAAGAAACCATGGTCGAAGAATTGCTCCAGAGCCCCTATTCGAGACTGCCAGTGGCTGACGGCGACCTGGACCGGATCGTCGGCATCGTCAGCGCTAAAGACCTTGTGGGCGTGAATATCTTTGACGATACCTTCAATTTCCAAAACTATATCAAGGACCCGATTTTCCTCCCGGGGAATATGAAAGCGGTGAAAGCCTTTGAGCAATTCCAAGCCACAGGGATCCATCAGGCAATGGTTATGGATGAATATGGCGGGGTTGAGGGAATGGTTACCCTATATGATGTGCTCGAATCGATTGTCGGTGAAATCCCAAAGGATGAATTTGATTTGGAAGTGGATATAGAAAGGCAATCTGACGGTTCGCTGTTGATCGACGGCTTGGTGCCCATCGATGTTTTGAAAGAAATGCTGAATGTTGACGAACTGCCTGAAGAATACAGGGCAGGTTATCAGACAGTCAGTGGTTTTGTCATGAACCAGATGGGAAAGATCCCCAGAATCGGGCAATCATTCAAATGGGAAAATTTCAACTTTACCGTGACCGAAATGGACGGACACCGGGTTGAACGTGTGGAAATCTCCCGCGAAGAAGCAGAAGAATAACGCTTATTTTGAAGACCAACGGGTGTAGATGGCGTGGGACAAAACATGACCCGCGCTTTCTTCAATCGTGACCAGCTCACCCGACTCGAGCGCGCCTTTTTTTCCGACAATCTGCTCTACAGCCTGGTGCGTGACCACTGCTGAAGCGGTTATAGCATAGGCTGTCATCACCACAAAGTCAGCATCTTTTGCCAAAATGCCCTTACAGGCTTCGATCAATTCAGGAGTTTTCTTGAAAAAATCCCAAACTTCCCCACTGGAACCCCTGCCAAATTTGGGTGGGTCCATAACGATACCTTGGTAGGTGTTGCCCCGCCGGGCTTCGCGCTTGATGAACTTTAGCGCGTCCTCAGCAATCCAACGCACGGGTTTATCTTGCAGTCCTGAGAGCTTAATATTTTGGTTTGCCCAGGTGATGGCATGCTTGGACGAATCGACATGGGTAACTTCCGCTCCCGCGGCTATTCCAGCTGCGGTCGCCGCGCCTGAGTAGCCAAACAAATTTAACATTCGGAAAGGTTTTTTGCTGTCTTCAATGCGATTGCGGATCCAATCCCAATGAGCGGCTTGTTCCGGGAAGATGCCTACATGCCGGGATGTTGACAATTGAAGCTGAAAGCGCAGGTCCTTGTAACCAATTGTCCAGGATTTTTCCATCGGGTTGAGGATGTTCCACTTGCCGCCATATTCCTGTTTCTCTTCGACCAGGGTGGCGTTAGCCTTTTTCCACTCACTGGTTGGCAGGCTGGCAGACCAGATCGCTTGCGGTCGGGAACGGATGAGCAGGTATTTACCAAATCGTTCGAGGGTTTTGCCGTTACCGCTGTCAAGCAGCTGGTAATCTTTCCAGTCGGGGGAGGGGGTCAAATGGATTTTTGTCGGAATACTCATGCTGCTCTCTTATCTCATTAAGGTCAGGTTTGAACTATACCAGAAAATGGGGTTTCAGACCGAGATTTTTTGAATAATCCTGCCCCGAAAGAGTCTGCTTGCGATAAAATTGGCTTAAAGATGGAGGACAGATGGACTTTGACGAATTTATTGACCGCAGACCAACCGAGAGTCTGAAATGGAATTTGTATGACGAAGACGTGCTGCCATTGTGGGTGGCAGACACTGATTTTTTATCTCCTCCCGCTGTCGTTGAAGAGCTGCAAAAGCGCATCTCCCACGGCATTTTTGGCTATGGCTTCCCTCCAAAAGGGCTGGATGAAGTAATTATCAAGCGCATGCAAGATCTTTATTCATGGGATGTAAATGCTCAAGAAATCAGTTATGTTCCCGGAATTGTGACTGGTTTTAATCTTGCCATGCGCTGCGTGTGTGACAAAGGCGACACGGTCATTTTTCAGACGCCGGCATACCCTCCTTTTGTGTCTTCGCCCGCCTGTGCCGGACTGACAGAGATTCAAAACCCAATGTACCTTGGGGATGACGGTCAATACCAGGTCGATTTTGACCTGTTTGAAGAGCAAATTATTGAAAATAACGTTAAAGTCTTTATCCTGTGTAACCCACAAAACCCCACGGGCAGGGTTTTTAGCATGGAAGAATTGGAGAAATTCGCGGATATCTGTCTGAAACACAAGGTTTTAATCTGTTCTGATGAGATTCACTGCGATATTGTCTATGACGGACGAAAACACATCCCCATCGCCAGCCTCTCACCTGAGGTTTCAAAAATCACCGCGACCTTTTTAGCTCCCAGCAAGACTTACAACATCGCCGGGCTGCACGCATCGGTGGCGATCATCCAGGACGAAGTGGGACGCAAAAAATATCTAAAGTACAAACAATACCTGATTTCAGACCCTGGGACGCTATCCCTGGTGGCTGCCAAGGCTGCCTATGAGCACGGCGGCGAATGGCTGCGCGAACAAATAGCATATTTGCAGGCGAATCGGGATTATCTGGACGAGGTGCTGCCGGAAGCATTGCCGGGCGTGAGCTGGAGCAAACCCGAATCAACGTTTTTAGGCTGGCTGGATTTCAGGCAATCCGGGATCGAGGGAAATTGTCACAAATTCTTTATCGATCGTGCCCGGGTTGCGCTAAACGATGGCGCCGCCTTCGGGGAAGGTTGCGATGGCTTTTTGAGGATCAATTTCGGCTGCACCAGAGCAACGCTTGAAAAAGCAATCCAACAGATGTCCGCGGCGATGAACAGCGCGTCAAGGTAAACAAAAATTTCCGCTAAAAGAATAATGCGGGGGAGGGCAGTACAGCTCACTTGGCTATCAGCATCATGACTGCGCCATCCTCTGTAAAATTAGTTAACATATTTAACTAAAAAAGTCAGCAAACGCTGACTTTTTGCCAAATTCCGTGGGGATTAATCCTGCAGGATAACTACATTAGCAGCTTGTTTACCTTTTGGACCATCTTCGATTGTAAATTCGACATGCTGTCCTTCTTTAAGGCTTTTGTAACCTTCTGCCTGGATTGCCGAAAAGTGGACGAAGACGTCATCGCCATTTTCCAATCCGATGAAACCGAAGCCTTTTGGGGCGCTGAACCATTTGATGGTTCCTTTACTTCTTTCTAACATTTGGTACTCTTCTTTCTTGAACTATTCTTACTTCAAACGAAGCGATTCAATATATCACCCGTTTCTAAAAAAGTCAAATAAGGCAAGGCAGGTAATATTATTTAGTGACTATCCAATGCCGTTTGGAGTAACGCCTTGTTATACAGGTTGGTTTTGATTATTTCATCAGCTTCCGCCTCGCCGAAGAGTCCCTTTATCAGTTCCGAATTAAAACTTTGGTTGAACCGGTCTATTAACCTGATTGCTTCTCTGATATCTTCGTCGGAAGCAGAGTCATTGGTCAATTCTTTATAAGCCTTACCCAGGGCAACCTTGCTTTCTCCATATTCAATCAATTGAGCCAGACCTTCCTCACAGGACATGGTCACAGTTTGCCAATCATAAATGTAGGTCTCACAGTCGATTCCAGCAGCGACTTCGAGGTCTTCCTGCCCATAAGTGATGTAATCGACGCCAAGTTCTTCAAACGAAACCAGCTCATCTTCTGAGATGTTTTCAACATATTGTTGAGCTTCCTGCTGGGTCATTCCGGTTTCTTTGGAAAAGTTTTTTACTACATCTGTTTCGGTAATGGCATAGGCTGTGCCGCCGATTACCAAAGTGATAATCCCTCCAACAACTTTTGCTACTCTCTTTGACATTTTTCCTCCAAAGATGTGATCAATATTATGGTGAGAATCTTACTACTGTGACTAATTTTGCACAACAAATTCTGAAGGTAATCACAGCAAACCCAAATTGTAGAGAGTGTAAACGCGAATATCACAAAACACTAAAAAATGTAAAAGATCGCAAAGCAACCTCCAGTCAAAGGTATAATTAAGGCAGAAAGCAAGGTAAACCATGTCGGATTTATTCCAATTACAGAACGACCCCGATTATCTGATCGCCAACCAATACCAGGACTCAGGCAATTTGTCCTCCCGCATCCTGATCCATCAAAAATTCAGCACAGGAGCACAACCCTGGTACGACTTTGTCCTCGAGCTGGCGAAAATTAAGCCAGGGATGAAGGTTTTGGAAATTGGAAGCGGTAGTTCCGCGCTTTGGCGAGGATCTGTTAACAGGCAGCCTGACAGCGCTTTTTTTGTTTTAAGCGATCTCTCCCCGGGGATGGCGCTTGATGGGAAAAGAAATTTAAGAGATGACCGACGTTTTGGTTTTGTGGCGATGAACAGTATGGCAGCCAGCCTCAAATCCGGGAGTTTTGACCTGGTGATCGCAAACCACATGCTATACCATGTGCCTTCTGTGAGCCAGGTGTTAAGCGAAGTGACCAGGCTGATGAAACCAAACGCAGTCTTCATGGCGGCTACAAACGGACCTGAACATATGGCTGATCTCGACCAGCTCCAGGAGAAGTTTTCACAGAAACTGGTTGGGAAACATGGCATGTCAAGTCGATTTAACCTGGTGAATGGTGAAAAACAACTGCGTGAGTTTTTTGACAACATCGAGCTGCACATCTATCCCAGTGATCTGTGGGTCACGGATGCAGCGCTGCTGACCAATTATTCCTATTCAACGCCTGTTGTAAAAGAAAACCTGGGAGATAAGGGTAAAGCTGAAATGACCGCTTTTTATAAACGGAGGATCGATCATTATGGCGGCATCATTATTCGTAAAGAAACCGGGGTATTTATCGCGCGCTTCTCCTGATTTTTGCAGGCTAACGCAACCAGGCGGCAAAGATTGTAAGGATTGCCAGCAGTGCGCAATAAATCGCGAACCCAAAAAGCGAGTTACGCTTCAGGTAACCCAGCAGCCAGCGAATGGAAAAATAACCAACAATTCCCGCGACCACAAAACCAAATACCATGGTGGGCAAAAAATCAAGGAAAAAATCTGCTTTCACCAGGTCGACAACGGACAAAAGCCCTGCAGCCAGCATAATCGGAATCGAAAGCATAAAGGAGTAGCGGGCAGCTGCTTCTCGCGTGTACCCTTTGAACAAGCCTCCCGAAATGGTGGCGCCTGAACGGGAGATACCAGGAAAGATAGCCAATGCCTGGAACAAACCAATGATGAGCGAATCGACCCAGGTGAGCTGATCGAGCTCTTTTTCTTTTTTACTAAAAATCTCGGCGGTAGTCAGTAAAATTGCCGTGACGAACAAGAGCACCGTCGTTAGAACCGGACTATTAAAAGCTGCCTCTACTTTGCTTTTGAGCGCCAATCCTGCCAGCCCAGCCGGGATGGTTCCCAACACGATGTACCAGCCCAGCCGGCTTTCAGTTGTCATGAAAGGCTGCTTTTCTTTAAGTCCGGCGAATACTGCCTTGAAAATCGCAGCCAGGTCTGCCCAAAAATAAACGATCACAGCCAGGAGTGTGCCAACCTGGACGAGCACATTGAAGAGGAACGCTTTTTGGGGGTCCAGATCCCAATTAAGCAGAAAAGGTACGATTACCAGATGGGCAGAGGAAGAAATTGGTAAAAACTCTGTCAGCCCCTGGACGATGCCCTGGATCAGTGCCTGGAAAAATGTCATTTGCAGGTCTCCTGCGTTCGTGGGATATTTAGATTTTGCATTGCCTGGTCAGCGAAGCTCTGTAAACGACCTTCAATGATCGCCTGGCGCAGGTCGCGTGCCAACTGGAGCAGCGTGTGCAGGTTGTGGATCGAAAGCAATGTGGCAGACAGCATTTCTTTGGCAACGATCAGGTGGCGCAAATAAGCGCGGGAGAAGCAGCGGCAGGTGTAGCAGCTGCAGTGCTCGTCGATCGGACGCGGGTCTTCAGCGAAGGGGGCATTCATCAGGTTGAGCCGACCGGACATGGTCATGGCACTGTTGTGGCGTGCCAGGCGGGTGGGTAAAACGCAGTCGAAGATATCGATTCCGCGTAATACGCCTTCGATCAGGTCTTCCGGGGTGCCGACACCCATCAGGTAGCGCGGTTTTTCTGGCGGCAAAACTTGGTTGCAGACTTCGATGGTACGGTACATCTCCGCTTTGGTTTCGCCAACCGAAAGACCTCCGATCGCGTGCCCTGGAAAGCCCATTGAGCTGATCTTTCGCGCCGATTGTTCACGCAGGTCGTCAAAAATGCCGCCCTGCACAATGCCAAACAGCGCCTGGTCGGAGCGTTTTTTTGTGTCCTGGCAGCGTTGTGCCCAGCGGTGCGTGCGTTCCATCGCCTGCTCAACGTAAAAGCGGTCGGTAGGCTCGGAACATTCATCAAAAACCATGATGATGTCCGCGCCCAGGTTTTCCTGGATGGCGATTGAACTTTCCGGCGTCAGGCGTTTCATCGAACCATCGATGTGAGATTTGAAGGTCACGCCGTTTTCATCAACTTTACGTGTTTTCGCGAGTGAGAAAACCTGGAAACCGCCCGAATCGGTTAGCATTGGTTTGTGCCACTGCATAAACTCGTGCAGACCACCCATCCGGGCAACAAGTTCATCGCCGGGGCGCAGGAAGAGGTGATAGGTGTTGGCGAGCACAAGCGTCGCCTTCAATTCCTCCAGTTGGGCAGGGGTTATCGATTTTACCGTCGCCTGCGTGCCAACCGGAGCAAAGACCGGGGTTTGCAAGACGCCGTGAGGGGTGATGAATTCGCCAGCACGAGCTTTGCCATCCGTGGCAACGATGTTATAGGTGAAGTTGTTTTTAGTTTGTTTTCCGTTTTCGTCCATGTTATACAACCTTCGCCAATTGTACCTTTATTGTGGAGGCTATGTCTTTGTTTCTGTTTTGCTGGATGACAGGATTTTGGATTGCTTCGCTGCGCTCGCGACGCCAGACTTTACAACCACTCTTCATCCGGTACATCGACACGTATGCCATCAGAGGTCAATACCCATAACGTATCGCAGGTGCGGGCGATGAAAGCACGGTCGTGAGCTACCAACAGCATCCCGCCATTGAAAGCCTCCAACGCCTTCTCAAATTGTTCCCGGGAAGGGATGTCGAGATGATTGACCGGTTCGTCCAACACCAAGAAATTAGCTCCCTGCGCTACCAGCCTGGCTAAAAGCAGCCTGGCACGCTGACCAAAACTCAAAGCAGATGTGGGCAGGTTTGCGTGATCTTCATCGAGCAAGAAATAATGCAAAAAGTGATAGACCTCTGAGAGGTTCATGCCTTTAACCGCCTGTAGCTGTTCAATTGGCGTCAGGTCCGGGTCGAGATCCTCCTGTTTTTGGGGCATGTATCCCGGAACTACGCTGTTTCCCCACCTGCAGGTCCCTGAAAGCGCTTGAAGCTGTCCGATCAAAACCTTGAGCAGTGTGCTCTTGCCCGAGCCGTTGGCTCCAACCAGGGCGATGCGCTGCCCAGCCTGGATATAAAGATCAAGATTCTCAAATAGCAAGCGTTCGCCATAACCAAACGAGAGACCTTGTGCTGTTAAAACCTGCTGGCTTTGATGCTCTGCCTCGGCAAAGTTGATGTTTATACGCCATTTGTCCATTGGCTTTTCAAGCCGTTCAGGCGAGTCCAGATAGCGCTCCAGGCGTTTCTTTTTGGCTGTGCCTTTTTTGGCAACTTTTTTGGCATATCGGCGCAGTGACGAATCTTTGGTGCTTCTCTCTGAAACCCGGGCTTGTTCGGCTGTTCGATGCCAATAAGCTCTCAAGCGCCTTATCTCTGCTTCCTGATCTTTCCAGGTTTCGTACGCTTTTTGTTTTTCCAGCGCGAGCTGTCGGGTATATTCGCTGTAGGTACCAACGAATTTGCGAATTCCTTCTCTTTCTTCGTCAAGTTCGTAAATTGTTGTAACGGTGCGGTCGAGAAAAAGACGGTCATGCGAGATTAACAGGACGATTCCGGGATAGGTGTTGATGAAATTCTCGAGCCATTCCAACGCGGGTATATCCAGGTGGTTTGTAGGTTCATCCAGCAGCAATATTTCCGGTCTTTGCAACAATAACGATGCCAGTTGCACGCGAGTGCCTTCCCCGCCGCTTAGGGTGGCAAGGGCTGCATCAAGACCCAGGTAACCCAAACCGAGGTTCGCGAGCAGCTTCAGAGCGTTGGCTTCATCGCGGGGTGATAGAGAGGCACTCGCGTAGGGATTAATTTGGTTAACCGCAAGAAGCATTACTTCGCCGATTGTTTCCGCCGAAATGGCAATCGGGTTCTGTGGTAAATAACCGATAAGCTCATTGCTGCCAGTAACCACGCTGCCGCTGTCGGGCTGCAGCTTGCCGGCAATAATCTCGAACAAGGTTGTTTTACCACTGCCGTTCGACCCGACCAGGGCAGCGTGTTCATGATCACCCAGACTTATGGTGACGTCCTTCAACACCTGGATATGATCAAAAGTTTTGCTGACACGGTTTATTTGCAGCACGACTACTCCTCTCTACTTCAAGGGCTTACGCATCACCACTGTGCGGCTGTAACTGCGGTAGCCCAACCCTTCATACAATTTAAGGGCGCCACTGAGGTTTTCGCTGTCCACACCGAGGGCAACTTCTTCCATCCCCAGGGATTTCATCATCTTCATTGATCGGCTGATCAGAGCTTTAGCGATGCCCTTCCCCCGCCAGGGCTTCCGTACAGAAATGCCTTCTGTATAACCGCGCAGGCGACCACGCTCCTGGTTTTCGATCAAACTAATGAAGTTGAGCACCATTCCAGCGATCTGATCTCCATCCCAGGCAATTTGCCAGAGATAGGGCTGAAAGTAAGCCTTATTGGAAATCCATTCCTGAAATTCTGATTCTGGCGGAGTGGTCGCTCCCCAATGGTCCTGAAAAGCTTCTATATCCGCATCCCATACCTGGCGATATTGCGACGGCATGGCTGGGCGTAATCGAATCCCCTCAGGAAGTGGATAGTCTGGAATATTCTCCAAATCACGTTTCATATTCACAAAATAACGTGCGGGGCGATAACCACTTTTTAGAAGCAGGTCGAAACGAATCTGGTTATTTTCGGGAGTATTGGCATGATGGATTCCGTTAGAACCCGGATGCAGAGCATGATGGTTCATTACCGCCTGGCTTTCAAGCCAGTTGAGCAGCGCTTCTTCAAGACCCAAGCGCCTGAAGTCGTGGTGCACATTCAAAACGCTGCTATAAATCCAACAGTTAACCGATTCTTCCCACTGGCAGGCTGTCCGGCAATAAGCGACTGCTTGTCGCCCGTGGAAGGCAAAGACCACATCACGAACGGGCACACTCTCAGAAATATGGTCATAATCTGCCGCAATTTCTTCCAGCGAGGTCGGATAAGTGTTCGCGTCATCCATGTTCGACATGATAATCTCAACCATCCAGGGGTAATCAGAAGCGCCCTCGAACCTTCGGAACAAAAAGTTCTGATGAGCGGGCAATGGAGCGTATTCATAAGTAGTATTTTCATTTTTCATTTTCGTTTTCCTTATAATTTTTAATAAAAAAACCACGGGGTTGGATTGCCCGTGGTTCTGTTGATTTAATTGGTTCTCAGTATCAGCAAACAGACGCAATCCGACCCAGGTCAAACAAATCGCCAGAATTGGCGGTTTGTGAAACGCGGGTGATTAGATTGAGTTTGCTGTTCATGGTAGTTATTTTATAGCAAATAGCGGCTTTGTCAAGGTTTCCGCATTAGTTCCAGCAGTTCTCAATGTGAATGTGTTTAGATTTAAAGGGGGGCAGGGAGCAGGGAGCAGGGAATAG
>DHRN01000024.1:10899-15898 GCA_002411175.1 Anaerolineaceae bacterium UBA5311
GAAGTGCTTGTCCCGTTCCGGCGGAGCCATATTTCCGTAGGGAACGTCCACTTCGCGTTTGGGTAAAGCCATCCTTCCGTAGGGAACGTGGCTCGTCCCGTTCCGGCGAAGCCATCTTTTCGGAAGTCGAGAGGTTTGTACCGGCGAAGCTGACTTTCGTAGGGCGAGATTGGAGGTGCCGGTAATTTCCATTAGCACGATCGTGATGCGCCTCCAATCCGCCGTGTATGTGGTCATTGTGAAAGGCGGATTGAGGGGGAGCAACATCGCCGTCACACCAATGTCACAACCCCCTCCATACACGGCTTCGCCGGCACCTCCAATCTCGCCCTACGGCTTCTCTTGGGACGGCATGGCAGCCGTCGCCTACTCTGATAGTTGAAAACGGAAATTATTCGTAACGTTCCGATGTGTTAATTATGAATTATGCGGAAGTGTCAAGTCCTGCGTTCTTCCAGATGGCGTTTGCAGTTCTTTAGAAAATCTTGCATTCGGTCGAAAGTTTCCTGACTGATATAATGTTCAATCCGGCAGGCATCTTCCTGGGCGGTTTCTTCACTGACGCCCAATTCGGTGAAAAATTCGATCAGACCATCGTGAAAACGATTTGTTACCTCTGCCACCTGGCGACCTTTTGCAGTAAGCTGGATGTGCTTTTTATCGTTGAGTTCGATGAATCCATGGGAGCTAAGATTCTTAACTTGCTGGCTGACAGTTGGTCGGGAAAATTGCAGCTCCCTGGCAATATCGATTGCCCGAACATTGCTGTTTCTCTTTTCGAGATTAAGTATGGTTTTTAAATACATTTCTGTGGATTCAGGCAAATTCATGTTAACGCTCTTTTTCTTACAAAACTGGTCATGTTTATTTTATCACAAATTGGTCCTTGACAGATAAGTAAAGTGGGACTAATATTTAGCATGTTAGGAATACCTAACAAAAACCGGAGGTAAATCGGATGAAAACGTTGCGCGATGTGAAGATTGGAGAAACCGCCCGTGTGGCAAAAATCCATGGACAGGGGAACATTCGACGAAGAATTATGGACATGGGGATCACTAAAAATGTTGATATTTATGTCCGCAAAGTGGCACCTTTAGGTGACCCGATCGAAATTAACATACGCGGCTATGAATTGAGCCTGCGTAAAGAAGATGCAAGTATCATTGAAGTAATTTGATCAACCAGGAGCAAAATAACAAATTATGGCTATAACAATTGCTGTTGCAGGAAACCCTAATTCCGGAAAAACGACATTATTTAACGCCTTAACCGGTTTAAACCAATATGTTGGTAATTGGCCTGGAGTAACCGTTGAGAAAAAAGAAGGCTGGCTCAAAGGATATCCCGATATGCGTTTGGTTGATCTCCCCGGAATTTATTCCCTTTCTGCCAATTCGTTGGAAGAAGAAATTGCCCGGGATTACCTGTTGACCTCCAACCCAGATGTGATTATTAACATTGTCGACGGAACAAACCTTGAGCGCAATCTTTATCTTACGAATCAGTTGGCAGAGCTTGACATCCCGATTGTGTTGGCTATCAACATGATGGATGAGGTCAAAAAAAGTGGACGAAGGATCGATAGTAAAGCTTTAGGAGAGCAATTAGGCATTCCGGTTGTTGAGATATCTGCCCTTCGTGAAACCCAGATTGACAAACTTGCCAAAGTGGCGGTGGAATCAGCCGAACAAAAGCAAAACGGTCAAACTCTGACCAGTTTCAGCTGCGGAGTCGAAAATGCACTTTCAGAAATCGAGAAAGTCGCACTGGACGATCGGGTCAAAACCAGAAAACGGTGGTATGCGATCAACCTCTTTGTACGCAACGATCTTGTTAAAAAAGACCTCAATCTGACTGCAGATCAAAGCGCTCAAATAGCGGAGATCATCCAGAAATGCGAGTTGGAATACGAGGATGAATCCTACAGCATTATAGCTTCAGAGCGATATGACTTTATTGAACTGGTTCTGAACAATGTTTACGAAACCAAACAGGTCGGTGAACTTTCGACCTCAGACAAAATTGACCGGATTGTGACCAATCGTTGGTTGGCGCTGCCAATTTTTGCTTTGGTGATGTTCCTGGTCTACTATATTTCGATCAATACGATCGGCACGATGATGACCGACTGGACCAATGACGTCCTCTTTGGAGAAATAATCCTTCCGGGTGTTGGCTCTTTATTGGAACAATGGAACGTGGCAGCCTGGCTTCAGGGGCTTCTGGTTGATGGAATCCTTGCCGGGGTTGGGGCTGTGTTAGGGTTCTTACCCCAGATGATTGTCTTGTTTTTGCTTTTAGCGATCATGGAATTTAGCGGATATATGGCAAGGGTGGCGTTTATCATGGACCGATTGTTCCGCAGATTCGGACTTTCGGGCAACAGTTTTATCCCCATGCTAATAGGCAGTGGCTGCAGTGTTCCGGCGATTATGGCTTCACGAACTATTGAAAGCGAAAAAGACCGACGCATGACTGTTATCACGACATCGTTTATTCCTTGTGGCGCAAAGCTGCCGGTGATTGCGATGATTGCTGGAGCCTTTTTTGGAGAGAGAGCCTGGGTTGCTTTTGGATCTTATTTCCTGGGGATTGCAGCCGTGGTCGTCTCTGGAATTATTCTGAAAAAAATGCCCATTTTCCAGGGTGAACCAGCACCTTTCGTGATGGAATTGCCAGCATATCGCTTGCCGGCATTAAAAAGCGTGTTCACAACCACATGGGACAGGGCATCGTCATTTGTGAAGAAGGCAGGGTCGATAATCC
Organism: Anaerolineaceae bacterium UBA5311; assembly: GCA_002411175.1. Taxonomy (GTDB): domain Bacteria; phylum Chloroflexota; class Anaerolineae; order Anaerolineales; family Anaerolineaceae; genus Mesolinea. Next base: position 13,669 of record DHRN01000024.1, read on the forward strand.
TGCTTGCAACAATTGCCATCTGGTTCCTGACTTATTTTGGTTGGGTGGATGGACGCTTCCAAATGTTGGCATCCGACCAAATTGACCAAAGCATTATGGCGGTTCTTGGAAACGCTGTTGCCTGGATTTTTGCGCCATTGGGCTGGGGAGAATGGCGTCCTGTGGTTGCGGCAATCACTGGGCTAATCGCGAAAGAAACCGTGGTCAGCAGTTTTGGAATCTTCTATGGATTCGCGGAAGTCGCAGAAAGCGGACAGGAAATCTGGACTAATTTGCGGGCTGCTTTTACACCGCTTTCTTCAGTTTCCTTTTTGATTTTTGTGCTGCTTTCAGCCCCGTGTTTTGCGGCGATCGGAGCAATTAAGCGAGAAATGAACAGCACAAAGTGGACCTTGTTTGCGGTTGCTTATATGAATATGCTTGGTTATGTTAGCGCGCTGATTGTTTATCAACTTGGCATGTTTTTACAGGGTAATCCGTTCACTGTGGGAACAGCCGCCGCTATTGCCGTGATGGCGATCTTCTTGTGGCTCATTTTCAGACCCGCGCCTAAACCGACGACCGGCAGCAGGTTGGAACAAGCCGAGGCGAGGGTATAAGGGAGAATATATGTTAGCAACGATCATTATCAGCGCTGTTCTTGCTGGAATTATTGGAGTGATTGTCTATCGACTGATCAAAAACGCGAAGTCTGGCAGTGGGAAATGTGCAGGTTGCGCCTACGCGAAAACCTGCACTGCCGCCCGGTACCTGGTAAAAGAGCCAGACTGTAATGACACGGTTCAACTGAACACCACAATTCGCGGAACCTAAACCGAACTATTTGCAGGCAAGATCTTAAACTATAATGCCTCAGACAGATGAAAATCGGGATTTGGCGATGTGAATGATATACTTGTGGTGGTGTAATTAAATCAAATGACTGATACGATTTTGGCAGAATTTCATTGCCACTCCAATTATTCTCCTGACAGCAGGGTCAGAATAGAAGCGATCATCCGTGTCTGCCGTGAAAAAGGGATTGGCAAAATTGCCATCACCGATCACGGCAGAATGGCTGGCGCGCTAAAAGCACACCAGATGGCGCCAGATCTTGTGGTGGTTGGCGAGGAGATTCTGACCACGGAGGGCGAAATCCTCGGCTATTTCATGAATGAAGAAATCCCGGATTATTTACCGCCTTTGGATGTTGTCAAGAGGCTGCAAGATCAGGGCGCATTCATTAGCGTTGCCCATCCTTTTGACCCCTGGCGCGGTTCACGCTGGAAACGAGGCACCCTGGAAAAACTGGTACCTTTCCTGGATGGGGTTGAGGCATTTAATGCACGCTGCTTCGACCCAAAGTTCAACGAGCAAGCCGGTTTTTTTGCCAACGAACATGGGCTTGACTGGTTGGTTGGTTCTGATGCGCATAGTATTTCAGAAATCGGACAAGCAGTGTTAAAACTGCCTGATTTTAACTCTGCTGAGGAACTGCGCCAGTCACTCAAAACCGCCACGTTTTCGGGGGAGTTATCGGGGAAAATCGTGCGGCTGCATTCCACCATTGCTAAGCTGGTCAACAAGTTTCAGCATAGATAAATTTGCATTGCCCCCATCCTGATTTATCGCTGCGGGCGCAGCGAAACCATCTTTTTGTAGAGAACCTGCACCGCGCGGCCTGGCGAAACCATCTTTTTGTAAAGAACATGCACCGCGCGTTCCGGCAAAGCCCTCTTTTCGTAGGGAACGTGTTATTGATGCTGAGAGCAAAGCACGTCAATTTGCACTTTTCATTTCGGTTTACTACGTGTTTGTCATCCTGAGCCTCTTTTGCGAAGGATCTTAGCTGTCCATGGGCAAGATCTTTACGAAGTACTTGTCCCTTCCGTTACGGTATGTCAATTATGAGGAAGGAGCAAGCCTCTACCGTGCTAAATTTCCAGCTAATGAAGTGTTCACCAAACCGTAAACCCATGTAACAAAGCATAATCTCCTGGGGCTCAGCAATTCTCAACATGGAAAAATATGTTTTTTTTTATGTTGTAGGGGACGGTTGCCACGCCGTCCCGCGAGTAGCTGTAGGGCGAGATTGAGGGGGTTGTGACATTGATGTGACGAGGATGTTGCTCCCCCTCAATCCGCCGTTGTGTGTGATTATTGTGTACGGCGGATTGAAAACTCACAAAGTGCGAGTAGAGGAAAGTACGAGGTGTTTTCAATACACGGCTTCGCCGGAACGGGACGAGCC
>DHRN01000032.1 GCA_002411175.1 Anaerolineaceae bacterium UBA5311
GCGGATTGGAGGCGCGATATACTTTTGTCAATCAAAACAACCGGCACCTCCAATACCTACTTCGCCGGTACAGACGTCTCGCCCTACGGACATCTATTGAAGCCATCATTCGTAGGGAACGCGGCTTGTCCCGTTCCGGCGAAGCGATGCTTTTGTAGGGAACGCGGCTCGTCCCGTTCCGGCGAGGCCATCTTCCCGATGGCAACGAGGTCATGAACCCATTCCATTTTCCGGCATTTTGATGGTGAATTTTACGAAGTGGCATCAAACCTTCCCTACAGATTTTCAAGCCCAGGAAGTAGTGGCTGAATCATAAACCATGTAACATTCCAATCTGTTTTGAACAAACATTCAGAACACTTAAATGAGAAACTCAGGTTCTGACTTTCAAAATCAAGACAATTTCTCAATGCCTGATTGATTTATAAACCGTCTGCAAGTATAATTTTTGACAATGTACTCATAATTATTTCCTTTGCGGCAACTTGATAATTCATTTCATAATAAGACTTAGGTGGAAAAAATGAAAAAGTCCGGTTTTGCAATCATAATTGTTTTGCTCGCCATCGCCACGCTGGCATTCCAGCCAGCTTTTCCTTCTTTTGCCCAGGCATCCCAGGTGAATCTAAACATCGTTTCAGTCAATGACGATGCCTTCCCAATCGTTGAGCTGGTCTTTTCAGTGTCTGACCCCCAGGGTTTCCCGATAAAAGACATTGAGAAGGCGAGCTTTTCGTTATCAGAAGATAACCAGGCAATCGCAAACTACACTGTTGCTCCGTTTATGAACACGGAAACACCATTGTCAGTCGCCCTGGTCGTTGATACCAGCGGGAGCATGGTCAGATCACTTCCGGACGCTGTCTCAGCCGCGCAAGACTTTATCGCCACATTAGGCGCCAACGACCAGGTGGCGTTGATTGCTTTCAAAGAAAAGGCGGATTTAGTCCAGGAATTAACCGCCGACCGCGATTTGATCAACCAGGCATTACAAGGTTTGACTGCAGTTGGCGATTCAGCCATGTTCGATTCGGTGATCGAAGCGATCAATACGCTAAAACCGAGGACGGAGCGTAAAGTTGTCGTACTAATCACAGATGGCTATGAAACCGGGATCAGCGCTTTCGATTTCAACCAGGTGGTGGACGAAGCTGTCCGCTGGTCAACCCACATTTATCCCATTGGGATTGGTGGTGTGCATAAAGATAATTTGGACAAGCTTGCCAAACTAACCGGTGGATTTGCCCAGGTTAATCCTGATTCTTCCGCCTTGTCTGATGCCTTCAAAAATGTGCTTGAAAACCTGCGGAACCAATACAAACTTGAATACGAATCCAGTCTGATGGCTGACGGAAGCGAACACTCAGCCCTGGTAACCTATGCGTATCCGGAGGGAAGCGTCAGCGATGATCGTCGGTTTATCGCCAAAACTGGCACGATTACGATTTCTTTTACTGACTTGGCGGATGGGCAGGAAATCTCGGGTGATGTGCTCTTTTCACCCGGCATTCTTGCTCCAGCGCGCGTGAGTCAGCTTGAAGTCCTGGTGGATGATAAGCTTGTCACTTCCGTGCTTTCTGCTCCGTTCGAATGCTTGTGGGATTCGTCTCTTGTAGAACCAGGCGCGCATAATTTTGTCTTTAATGTCACAGACGAGGTTGGTAATAACGCCACGAAATCGCTGAACTTAAGCGTGGTTCCTGCTGTGACAATAACCTCAAACCTTGCCGCGGATCAGGTGCTTTCAGGCACAATTACGATTCCACTGGAGGTGAAAGCAGCCCGTGGAATCGCCAGGGTCGAATTTTTCGTAGACAACGTGAAAATTGCTGAAGACAAAGAGTCGCCCTACGAGATTGAATGGGACACCAGGTCGGTTATTCCTGGTTATCACGACCTTCGCTTTGTTGCCACGGACCTTGAGCAAAATATCGGCGAAAACCAACTCAGAGTCAACGTAGAGTTACAGAAAGCCAACAACTTGCTGTGGGTGGCAATAATTATCCTCTTGGCTGCTTTAGGGGTTATTATCCCGTTTGCCACTCGCAAAAATCAATCCAGGAAAAAAGCTCCTGTGCAGCCGGCTGCTGTTCCAGAGCAGAACCCGACGCTAACAGAGAGAGCAGGTCTGGAACCAGGGCATGTTTGGAAACTGTCCGGAGGCGAAATCCGTTTAGGGAGAAAACGGGATGAAAATGACATCATCCTGAAGGGTACGTCTGCCTCAAGATTCCATGCCGTAATCAATCCCACACCGAATGGCTATTCAATAAAAACTCTAAACCGTGAAAATCCGGTTTATATCAACGATCAGGCTGTTACCGACCAGGTCCTTCTGGTAAGTGGGGATCTCATCAGGGCAGGCGAAAGCGAATTCTTGTATGAGGCTTAAAACCAATGGATAACCCAACAAACAATCAACTATATGCTCTCGAATCCGCTCAAAACACAGACCGGGGTAAGAAAAGGGCGAACAACGAAGACTGGGTGACTGGTTTCGAGCCAACAGACCCTGTAGAAATCCGAAACAGCGGCTCCCTCTATATAGTCGCTGATGGAGTGGGTGGAGCGAGCCTGGGTGAACGTGCCAGCCAGTATGCGGCGGACAAGGTTTTGTTCGAATTCTTCCAGGAATCCGGCACACCTCCCGCGGTCCGCCTCGAAAAGGCGATGCGCCAGGCATGCCGTGAGATAAATGATTACGCACGAAATAACAACCTCTCGCGCATGGCAACCACCATGGTTGCCGCGAACATCAGGGGCAATGTCCTGACTGTTGCCAACGTCGGCGACAGCCGCTGTTACCTGATCCGCTCGGGCAAACTTGTTCAGATCACTCACGATCATAACATCGCGGCTGAATTGGTTAGAAATGGCGCGATCACCGCAGAATACGCCAAAACCTCTAGAAGCAGCAACACCTTGTCTCGCAGCATTGGCGGAGACCCTGATGTTGATGTAGATATTTTCGCGGATATTGACCTCTATCCGGGGGATATGCTCGTGCTCAGCTCGGACGGGCTTACCCGATATCTTGAGAATGACGATCTGCTGCGGCTTACTGCTGATGGAACCGCTGAGCAAATCTCCAGACATCTGGTTGATTTCGCAAATGCTGCCGGCGGCGCGGATAACACCTCGGTTTACGTAGTAAAAGTTGGTTCAGAGGTTGGTTACAGGAATGTGGATGAAGACAAAACCATACCGGTACCGATTCCCCTTGGTTCTTTTCAATTTCAGGATATGAACCACCGGGAAAAGTTCTCTCCGGTAAAGAAAATAGGGTTCTCAAAAGCAAAGATAGTTAATATCGTCCTGGCGGCTATCCTTGTTCTCGTGGCTGCCTCCGGAACTTATTTTCTTGCCAGAAGCCGCCAAACCTCTCCAGAAAACGACGCTGAAACAATCGCAGCGCCGGCAATTCTGCCTGGCGAGGTCACACTCACGTTGCCGCCCCCACCGCAGGAAAACCCCACATCAGCGCCTGCCACACCAATACCAACCGAGGTCGCGATCGTCACGGAGCCAGTTACAGCTCCGGTTGAGACAGCAACACAACCTGTTCAGGAACCCACTGGTCTGCCTGAGAACAGGATTTGTATTCATGTGATCAATACTGGAACTATCTCTACAATTTTTGACCGCTTTGGTTTGAAATACCTTGATTATCCTGAAATTATCCGTCATGAAAACTGCAACCTCGATGAGAGGGTTTGTTCTGATTTACCAATCCCAATTGAAGATCGGAATATTATTCAACCTGGCTGGTTTTTGTTTATCCCGGATGTAAACGACATGGAAAGTTGTGAAAAAGTAGAAAATAGTTATTGGATGAAAATTAAACCATAATTTTTTCAGGAGGAAAGATGACTGCAACAAACGCTTTTTTTATCTGGTTCTTTACAGGACTAAACGGCTTGGGGGGATGGTTTATTTTCCTGGTCTTCGCCCTGATCGCAGTAATATGGATTTATTATGACAGCACAAAGAGGAATCTGTCGGTTATCGGTTGGCGACTGGCGGCAACGATCCTGGCATTATTAATGTTGCCAACCATAATCTATCGATTTGCCTCCGACGAGATCCGCCTGAGCCTTATTCCATTTATCGAAGCGATCTTTTATCTTGGTTTGTTGAGCGGGATTCTGCCGGTTGTGCTCGCAATTGGTTACTACATCACCTATATGGGTTTGGTGGGCTGCCGAAATGGTCACATTTACGAAGAAGTGTTGGGTCAGTGCCCTGAGTGTGCCCCACCAGTAAGGCAAAATTTTCAACCCGACATCCCGCTTCAACACGTCCAGGAACCCGGACTCGCTGCGCCTCCCCGTCCTGTAAGACCAAAAACCAACGCCTGGTTGGTTGATCAGAACGGCAGAAACTACCAATTATGCCAGGCAGAAACTTCGATCGGTCGGTCCAGTACAAATGACATCCAATTCAGTGGTATCAGCAGTGTCTCCCGGCAGCATGCAAAAATCCAGGAAAAAAATGGACGTTTTTACGTCGCTGATTTAGCCAGCGGAGCTGGTACCAGGGTCAACGGTAAATTCATCAAGCAAATCACTCTGCTGGAACCAAATGATCAAATACAATTTTCCAGCGAGATGGTCGTTACCTTTATAACGACAGACCGATAAATTAAAGAGGAGAAGAAGATGGTTCAAGAATTAACCTGTCAATTACATGGTCCATACCCTGCTTCTTATCGCTCGTGCCCGCGTTGCGCGAAAATTCCTGACGGACGTCCCCAGGACCCCGGTCCAATCGGCGCGTCGGATGATGACCTGCCTACAAACTATTATGAAGGTTCAGGCAGGTCAGTTTTCCAAGCCGGCAGCAACCTGGATGACGCTCCCACGGTATTGCCAGGTGGAATGGGTGCCCACGGACGCATATTGGATATGGATGAGGAGGAAACCAACCTGGGGTTTCACAGATATGGCGACGACGTCACTGAACTGGATATTCCGGTTATGGGACCGCAGGCGATTCTGTGGGTGAAAGAAGGCAGGCGGCGCGGAAAAATTTACCCCCTCAAAGAAGAAACCGTACTCGGCAGAAGAACGGCGGATTTGATTATCGATGATCCGAAAGTGTCCACCACACACGCCAAGATCGTCCTCGAGGATGGCGAGTATGTTGTCATCGATTTCAAATCGAAAAACGGTACTTATGTCAACGGTCAGCGAATTACTGCGGAAACCAGGCTCAAGGAAAATGACACGATCAAAATTGGAGAGGTTGTCTTTGTGCTCAAGATTTTGGACAACTAACAGCATGGGGGCGCGATGAATAAGTGGAAATGGCTTTTACGTGGTGCCAGCCTGCTGATCGTAGTGGGATGTTTTGTGCCTGCAGTGCTGGTCTCATGCAATTCGGGTATGAATGACTTAATTGGATTGGATGTTAGTCAGGGAGTGAGCCTTCTGGATATCGCCGATGCCGCGAACCAACCACTGTTATATTTTATTCCGTTATTGTCAATAGCCGCGATTGTATTGTCTTTCATGCAAAAGGAATACGGTAATCAAGCGATGAATTACCTGTGGGGTCAGCTGGCAATAATCGTTCTTCAGGTCCTGATCATGATTCTCACCTTGTTTGGTATCAGAAGTGATGTCCAGGCATATACCTTTGGTGCTTTTGAGGTTACGCCAACAATTGGGTTTTATGTGATTGTTGCTTCTGGATTTCTCTATCTTGTTTCCTGGTATTTTCAAAAGGCGCTGATTAATATTCCCCCCCTCGCTCATCAGCCTCCTGATGCGAAGCAAGTACATCAACCGGTGGATAACCATCAAAACGCATTGCCGCCTTTACCTGCTTTCCAGCCTGCAGAAGAAGACATCTTTCGTCCATCCTCTCAACCAGTTCTTATGGTAGTTTCCGGCAGCCTCCCTGCCGGGCAAATTCCTATACCAAATGACAACTTCACGGTTGGACGCGCTCCAACAAACCAGCTTCGCCTTGAAGAGGCGACGGTTTCGAGGGCACACGCGGTGTTTCGCTATTCCCAGGATGCCTGGTACCTTCAGGACCAAAACAGTTCCGCAGGCACCTACGTGAACGGGCTGCGAATAGATGCCGTCAGATTAAATCATGGTGATGAAATTACTATCGGACCATACAAGTTTCAGTTTCAAATCAATTAGAGGAGAAAGTTTGCTTAATTAGCAGGCGCACATGGAGACATTATCGGGAAGAACCTTGGCTGACAGATATTACCTGCGCAAACTGGTCGGTTCCGGGGGGATGGCAGATGTTTATCTCGCCTGGGACCAACTCAGAAATGCAAAAATGGCTGTCAAAATCCTGCGCCGCGATCTGAGCAGTGATCCGCAATTTTTTGACCGCTTTGCCACTGAAGCTAAATTTCTAAAAACGCTCGAACATCCAAACATCGTTCGCCTCTATGATTTTAAACGGGAGGATGAAATCGCTTTTATCGTCATGCAATGGGTGGACGGCTCCAACCTTCGCCAGGTGCTTACAAAGTCCAGGAATGCGCTTCCCCTTGAAGATTGCTCCCGGGTGTTGAGTGCGGTTTGCTCAGCTCTCCACTTTGCCCATGGAAACAAAATTTACCATTGTGATATTAAACCGGCAAATATCATGCTGGATATCAAGGGTAACAGTTTCGATACCCTGTTGACAGATTTTGGCGTGTCTCAACTCGCCGGTCAGGCTTCCAGGGGCGGAACGCCGACCTACATGTCACCAGAGCAATTTATGGGTGGTGTTATTGATGTGCGAACGGATGTTTATGCTCTCGGGGTCACACTTTACGAAATCCTCTCTGGCGGTAATGCTCCTTACAGCGGTTTGTCACTCCATAGTGAGGGCAGCACCACCAGGGAAAGAATCGCCTGGGAACATCTCAATTTTCCTCCACCCCGTTTGACATCGATCAATCCCGGTTGTTCCCAGGCGATCGAAAATGTCGTTCTTACTGCCATGGAAAAGAATCCCGAAAACCGGTATCCATCCGTGATGTCTTTCTTCAGCGCCTTCGAACAAGCCCGATCCACGACCCACACGAACACTGCCCGGGAACCTTCAAACCTCGAAGCATTCATCTCGCAGTTTACCTCGCAGGCGAAAAGCGGAAATGCGACTATTTTTGGCGGAAGGTTTGGCGCGGGCGCCAAACCTGGATCGGCTGCTGATGACAAAGTCCTCTTTCCGGAGCGGGGATTTTTCAACAAACCACTGGACAAAGGATTAAATGTTGCTGGACGCGAGCCGATCTTGTTGGAACGGTCGGGGCTGCATGTTGGACGTCAGCTAACCATACCAATGGGCGAAACAAGCATCGGGCGAGGTTCTCAGGCACAAATCAAGCTGGAAGGAGAAACCGTGTCGCGTCAGCACGCGACACTAATCCGTACCAAACGGGCGGTATACATCCGCGATGACCAAAGCTCTTTCGGGACGTTTATCAATGGAGTGCGAATTTTCAAGCCAACCCAGCTAAATTTAGGCGATATAGTCCAAATTGGGTCTCAACAAGTGTTTGAGTATACGAGGGGATGAGAAAATGAGAATAAAAAGATCTTTTCTGACATTATTCCTTATCAGTTTGTTGTTTATCAAGTTTTTTGCAACAGAAAATCCCGCCCTGGCATATCCCCTCACCGGGTCAGACACTGTTCTGGTTTTTGATACCTCCGGGAGCATGGACGAGAGGGATAAAACCGGCGTGACAAAACTGGAAGCCGCTCAACTGGCGGGGATTCAAATCCTGAACGTTATCGAAGCAGAAAACGCCGCCCTCGGTTCTTCTAATCAGGTAGGTCTGGTCACCTACGACCGGTCTGTGGAGATTCTCTCACCCCTGGTTACCGATATCACTGCCCTCAAAGACGCCTTCAGCGATATGTACGCCTATGGCGGCACAGGCATGGCTGATGGTCTCAAAGCGGGAATCGAATTGTTTGCCACCGCTCAGGGGAATAAGGTGATTATCCTGCTCAGTGATGGTCTGCCAAATATCAGCCTGAATTCCGGGAACATCCAGGATTACGACGTGATCAAACAACAGGTCATCGATCTTTCCACCCAGGCTGGTCAACTGGGTATCTGTGTTAATACCGTCGGATTTGGAGACCCAGGCAAAGGCACCAGCTCGATTGATGAAGCCTTCCTGATCATGATTGCCGAGGCATCAGGCTGCGGACGTTATGTTACCGCCATCGATGCCGTCGAGCTAGTTAACGTTTACATGGAATTGCGGCATTCTTCCACTGGAAGTATCCAGTTTCAGCATTCAGGGCAAATCAGTGACGGCGAAGAGATCGATCTCGGACCCGTAACCATCCCCGATTACCAGGAATTGTTTCTTTTCACGTTGAATTGGCCTGGAGACATTATCCAGCCAATACTCATTGACCCTTTTGGAGTCAAGGTGGATAACACCTACCCGGGGATCTCCATCAACGAAACAGCTTCTCTAATCTCTTACATTTTGAATAACCCTTCCGCGGGCGACTGGCATCTCAAGTTGCTCGGGCTCGATATCCCCACCGGGGTTACCGATTACAATGCGATCCTCTCGACACGCGCGGGAGCAATCCCCACCCCCACAACCCCGCCCACACAGGTTGTCCAGGCAGCTCCCACCGGAGCTGGCGGGCTTGGCGTGTTTTTACTGATCCTGGTCGCCGCCGGAGTGGCGATCGCGGTCTATGTTTACTCGCAAACGCTGAAGAAGAAAAGAGGAAAAGAAATCCTTTCTCGGTCGACCGGTGCGAAGATCAGGGGAGAAAAGGGAGAGTATCGTGAGAGGGTAATCAACCTGCATGACGGTTTTGTTGTCGGCAGAGGTTCGCTTAGCGATTTAAAACTCGAAGACTCGTCGATCTCACGCCGGCACTGTATCTTCAGATACTCAAAAGGCAATTGGTATATCCAGGATCTTGGCAGCAGCAGCGGAACTTATGTAAACAGGAAACGTGTCGACGGAGCCAGGCTCGTCTCTGGGGATCAAATTTCCTTTGGCAACAACACGATCACTTTTCTATCGGAGTAATTGTTTTGAATATTGTCGGTCAGGTCGTAGCTAATCAATTCAGAGTGGATGCGTTCATCTCTGCCGGGGGGATGGGGGCTGTATATCGGGTCTGGGATTTGGAGAGAAACGTTGCCCTGGCAATGAAAGTGCTTCACGCAGACCTGGCACAAGACCAGGTAATCTTTGAACGTTTCCAGCGGGAAGCGCGCGCCCTCAGAAAGCTTAAACACCCTAATATTGTCCCTTTTTATGGGTTGTATCAAACCCAATCCCTGGTCTTTTTGCTTCAGCGTTTCATCGATGGTCCTACCCTGAGGGAGGTGCTCTCAAAACGTGCTGGTTCATTTTTCAGCGCACAAGACCTGCTTTGCATTATGAAAGCCTTGTGCTCAGCAGCCGGTTTTGCCCATAGTAACAATGTGATCCATTGTGACATCAAATCGGCGAATATTATGATTGATCAGGGTGGGCAAATTTTCCTGGGCGATTTTGGTATTGCCAGGCACGCGGAAAGCGATGTCACCGCCATGCCGGGAGCCGGAACGCCTGCCTATATGTCTCCTGAACAAATCCTCGGCAAACCTGTCACCAGGGAATCTGATATCTACTCTCTTGGGGTTCTGTTGTTTGAGCTCCTGACCGGGCAGCGTCCTTTCCGCGGGACGGAAAAAGGAACCGATCGCTCTGGAAATACAATTAACGAGCGCATACGCTATGCTCATCTCACCCTGCCCGCGCCAGACCCGCGGGTCTTCAATGCGAATATCAGCCCGGCTGTCTCTGCGGTTGTCTTGCGAGCCCTCGAAAAAAACCCGGCAGAGCGGTTCCCATCGTGTTTGGAGTTTTTTAATTCGTTGTGCCGCGCTTTCAACATTTCCCCAGGGCAAGTTTCGGACCGCCTGCCTGTCCACCACATCCCTGACCAACCTCAAAAGCAATACCCCTCTTCACCTGTTCAACCAGCTCGTACCGCCAATAAAACCCCACTGCTTTTGGTTGGAGGAGCAGCAATTTTGATCGTCATCCTGGTTTTGTTATTTACAATCAACTCAAAACCAGCCTCTTTGCCAATTGCCAATAACCCTCCGGCGGCATCCAATACAGACAATCCTGCTGCTGAGCCCGCTGATAACTCTCAACAAGCTGGTCTGGCACAACATTTCAGCACAGAAGAACCCCGACCCACAGAGACCCATGCGCCAATCAGTTCCAATACTCCCACGAGCAGGTACACGCCGACACCAACCTATGGGTCTTGCCCGGGGGCAGAGCCCCAAAAAGTCAGAGTCGGAGACAAGGCGAGAGTGTGTACACGCAGCGACCGCGTTGTGGTCAGAAGTGAAGCTGACAGCGGTTCAGAAGAGATTTTCAGGATGTATACCGGCACGAAACTGGAAATCATCGGTGGTCCAAGGTGCGGAAGCGACTTTACCTGGTGGCAAGTCGTGGTGCTAAAAGGCTCGCATGTCGCACTCGGAAATAATGACTGGAATACAACCCGCGATGAAATCGGCTGGGTTCGTGAGGGGAGTGATGCCAAAGACCTCTATTGGATCTGCCCGGACAACTAATGAAAGCTGCTCTGTTTTTAGGCTGGTCAGAAAGGGTTAACAACCAAATGCAACACGTAAAGAGCATAAAATGGCAGTGAACATCAGTTTTGGTCAAATAATTGCTAATCGATTCAGAGTCGATGCTCTTATCGCTTCAGGTGGTATGGGCACAGTGTTCCGCGTCTGGGATCTTCAAAGAAACGTTCCCCTGGCAATGAAGGTCTTACATGCTGAACTGGCTGACGATGCGGATGTCCAGGAGCGTTTCAGGCGCGAAGCCCGTGCGTTGGGGAAGTTGGTGCATCCAAACATCATCCCCTTTTACGGTCACTACCAAACTCGCAATCACAACCTATTTTTGCAGCTGTATATTGACGGTCCTTCATTAAAAGAAGTGTTAATGCAGCGCGGAAATCCCCTGCCAGTCCGGGATACTCTTTCCATAATGAGGTCATTATGCTCGGCAGTAGGGTATTCTCACAACAATGATGTAATCCATTGTGATATCAAACCGGGCAACGTGATGATCGACCGCGGTGGGAAGGTCTACCTTGGCGACTTTGGCATCGCCAGGCATGCCGAGAGTGATCTTACCGCCCTCCCCGGCGCGGGTACTGCTGCGTTCATGGCTCCTGAGCAGATCACCGGTAAAATTGTCACCAGGCAAACGGATATCTACTCCCTTGGTGTCCTCCTGTTCGAATTGCTAACCGGTAAGCGTCCTTTTGTTGGCAATGAAGCTGGAACTGAAAAAGCAGGCAACCAGATCACGGAGCGAATTCGGTATGCGCATGTCTACATCCAACCTCCAGACCCGCGGCAATATAATCCGAATATCAGCCCTCAGCTATCATCAATTATCCTGCGTGCCCTCGAAAAAAACCCTGCCAATCGGTTTTCTTCCAGCCAGGAGTTGTTCAATGCCCTCTGCTGGGCATTAAACACCAACCCAGACCAGGTCCCGGACCGGGTTTCAGCAGATTTGGTTGCCATAAAAACGCCTGTTTCTCCCAATCCGCAGCCAACACCGAAAACCAATCCTGTGCCCGCTAAGAAACCTCATCTTTTCATTGGGATTGCCGTCGTGGTGGTTGCCGCGCTTCTCTTTTTTGCCATGCGGGGATTTGGCGCAGAACCCCGCAGCGGATCATTGTTTCCAGGAGAGTACAGCACCGCGACATCTGTGATTGAGACCCCCCCTCAGAAGCAGACGACGTTGATCCAGTCACCTGCTGAAGCGCAGCCAACAGATGCCGCCTCGCTGAACGAACCAACTGCTACAAGAATCCCGTCAACCGCCACGAGAATCGCGCCAACCAACACACCCGCCTCAGAATTCCCGACGTACAAACCATTATCCAATTGTCCCTCCTCCCACTTGCGGGTGGGTGATTCAGCATATGTCACTTACAACGGAGTCAAGATCAGCCTGCGCTCCCAGCCAGTCGGCAGAATTGGCGATACCCTTATCCGCAAGCTGGAAGAAGGTGAGGTCGTCCATATCATTGATGGACCCGTCTGTGATTTAGGTCTGCTGCTTTGGAAAGTGCGTACGGTCCAGGATGAATACGGATGGCTGCCCGAAGGAGAGGATTATGATTTTTGGATCTTGCCGGTTCCTGCCGAAAAGGGCTGTGGCAACTTGCCAGCGCGGCTGTGGATAGGAGCAACCGCGTTTGTTGAGCCAATGCCTGTAGATCGAAACATCCTGTGGTCTGAACCAACAAGGAATTCCGTTGAATTGGGCAGGATGAACCCCGGAAGCTATATGCAAGTTCTCGAGGGTCCTTCGTGTGGAAACGGATCCGAGGGGGTCTGGTGGTATGTCTATTCAGAGCAACTGCGAAAAGAAGGCTGGACGCGGGAGAGCAGCCTGAGTCACGATTATTACTTCATCGCACCGGTGATTCCCAGACCATAGTGATTGAACCGGTGTGTATAGTGATGAGATCAATTAAATGCGAAGAGGAGATATTCCATGTCGTCTAATTATGTGGGACAAATAGTAGCAGACCAATTCAGGGTCGATGCCTTTATTTCAGCTGGTGGTATGGGTTCGGTTTTTCGTGTCTGGGACCTGGAAAGGAACGTTCCCCTCGCCATGAAGGTCCTGCACGCCGACCTGGCGGAAGACCAGGTCATTTTTGAGCGCTTCAAACGGGAAGCTCGTGCCTTGCGAAAGCTTAAACACCCCAATATCGTTCCTTTTTACGGTCTTTACCAGGACCCATCCAGGATTTTCCTGCTGCAAAGATATATTGATGGTCCCACGCTAAAACAAGTGCTCGCTCAACAAGCAGGGGCGCTCCTGCCTGTCCGCGATATTATCTGCATAATCAAATCCTTGTGTTCGGCGGTTGGCTTTGCTCATACAAATGCGATTGTCCATTGTGATATCAAGCCTGCAAATATCCTGATCGACCAGGGCAGACAAGTGTTTCTGGGTGATTTTGGGATTGCCAGGCATGCAGATAGCACCACGACCGCGTTGCCCGGGATGGGCACCGCCGCATACATGGCGCCGGAGCAGATTGTCGCCAATATGGTCACAAAAGAAACCGATATCTATGCCCTCGGTGTGCTGCTGTTCGAATTGTTCACAGGCAGGAGACCATTCAGAGGTTCAGAAACCGGAACTGAAGAATCGGGAGCGACGGTAAACGAACGAATTCGTTACGCCCACGTCAACCTGCCGCCGCCAGACCCCCGCCTGATCAATCCAAATATTGGCGCACATCTGTCCGCAATCATCCTCATCGCGCTCGACAAAAACCCTGCCAACCGGTTCTCATCCTGTCAGGATCTTCTCTCTGCCTTGTGCAATGCTTATAATATTACACCAGAGCAGATCCCCGACAGGCTCTCTGCCGGCTATACCGGCCCCCCTCAGGTAATATATCCTGACACCGTCCACGATCCGAAACTGCCAAAAGCAAAACCCGCCAACAAACTGGTTTATATGGTTGCAGGTGGCGCTGTCATTGTAATATTATTGATGATCTTTCTAACCGCCCAGGGTGTTTTTGACCGCTCGAAAACAGAACTGTTGAGCAGGGAATACGCAACCTTAACTTCTGTCGCAAACAAAGCCACACAGCCGGTTGTATTACTCCAGGCAACAGTCACAAAACAACCCACCAAAACCGCAACTCGCGTTAAGCTGACCTCGACGAGCACACCCTATCCGGAATATGGCTCCTGTTCTGACGGGATTCCCCACCGGGTGCAGGTAGGCGACACAGCCAAAGTGTGTACCACTGAAGACAGATTAATCCTCAGAGATAACCCGGCGGCAGATGGTCAGGAAATTTTCAGAATGTATCCCGGAGTAAAAATGGTCATTATTGACGGACCTAAGTGTGGGTCACAGCATACCTGGTGGCACGTCCGTGTGAAGGCGGGCTCATGGGTTTGGGATGGGTCTGATTTCGCGACCAATATGGATGTGGAGGGATGGGTTCGTGAAGGCGGGTTTGACACCGACCGTTACTTCATTTGTCCGGACAACTAAATGGATAAGATACGATTAACAACAATCAGTATAATTCTCATGCTCACCATCATCGTGTTGGCAATTTTTTTCTGGATAGCGAACACGAGTGGTCAATTTCAGCTGCAGCAGCTGCCAGGCAGCACAGAAGAACAAGATATCCTTTATCCTGGAGGAACGCACACCCAGGAATATCCAACCAGCGCAGTGCAGCTTCAGACGGAAACCAGCCCGCCAACTCCAGACCCCACCGGGACAACAGCTTCAACACCAACAGAGACCCCTACACCTACCCCCACGCTCGCTTTTTCAGGGCAAGAGGTCATTGGATACTCCGTTCTCGAGCGCCCGCTTGAGGTCTATCGGTTTGGGACCGGAGAGCATGTGCATTTGATCGTTGCCGGGATTCACGGCGGTTACGAGTGGAATACAGTGGAATTGGCTTATGAACTGATCGAGCTTCTTGAAAATGAGCCCGAACGCGTTCCTTCTGATAAAACTCTTTATATCCTGCCAAACTTAAACCCGGATGGCTATGCTAAAGACAAAGGTTATGATGGTCGTGCGAACGCGAACAACGTCGACCTCAACAGGAATTGGGATCATAACTGGCAGATCGACTGGGCTCGGAGCGGGTGTTGGAATTATCGACCGATCACAGGAGGAGAATATGCCGAATCAGAACCAGAGGTGCGTGCCCTCAAGACCTTTATCCTCGAACGGGAAGTTCAGGCGCTGATCAGTTATCATAGTCAGATGGCTGCAATATTTTCCGGCAATTTTCCTTTTCACCCTCCATCAGAAGATTTGGCAAACAAGCTCTGGGCAGTTAGCAGCTACAGTTATCCTCCGCCGGATTATGGCTGTCATTACACTGGTCAGTTTGTCGATTGGGCAGCCGACCAGGGCATCGCCGCGCTGGATGTCGAGCTGAGAAACCACGTTGATAACGATTACACGATCAACGTCCCTATCCTGGATGCGTTTTTAGCCTGGTCGTACCCGGAAATGGTTGATTAGCAGGTCAGGTGCTAAGATGATCCACCCCAACGGGAAAATGATTGGGTATCAGGATGGGGAGAAAGTTATTGACAAGACAAGTGGAGATGGCACTTACTAGATTTTGCACGTGGTAAACTGGTTCGAGATAAGCCAAAGTAGTTTCGATAATGGTATGCAGTCTCTCGCAAACTGTGAGAGTGACCACTGCGCCTACCTGCCTTTGGTGTTCAAAGCAAAACCGCCAGCAGGAACAACTTATCTCTGTATCGGTGATGACCGTATAGCGATGGAAAAAGACGGGGTATTGACCGACCTGTTAGCTGATCACCTGGGCAGCACCAGTGTTGTCCTGGATGCCAGTGGGCAAATTGTTGATAAGGGCTAGGCTCGGTGATAAATTTTCGCACCTTTTCCCGAACTTTTGCATCCGTTTTGCGATTGCCTGGCACTCCACGCTTGTGGGCTGGGCGAAGCCATCTTATCGTAGGGAACGCGGCCCTGTGCCTGCGCAGCAAGGTATGCCCCGTTCCGACGAGGCCATCTTTTCGTAGGGCGAGATTGAGGGGGTTGTACCATTGGTGTGACGGTGATATTGCTCCCCCTCAATCCGCCGACCACAACAACTACACACAACGGCGGATTGGAGGCGCGATATACTCTTGTCAATGGAAATATTCGGCGCCTCCAATACCTACTTCGTTGGTACAGACGTCTCGCCCTACGGACATCTAGCGCAGCCATCATTCGCAGGGAACGCGGCTTGTCCCGTTCCGGCGAAGCCATCTTCCCGATGGCAACGAGGTCATGAACCCATTCCATTTTCCGGCATTTTGATGGTGAATTTTACGAAGTGGCATCAAACCTTCCCTACAGATTTTCAAGCCCAGGAAGTAGTGGCTCTCCATTAACTTTGTAACAATCCATTCTGTTTTGAAGAAACATTCAGGACACTAAAGTGAGAAACTCAGGTTCTATGGTGAGTAGATTGCCAGTAAACCAGGCTTAGATCGAACACGCTAAGTCGACAATAATCAGAACTTCCTGTTTGGCATAGAAGTATACCGGATGTTTGCTTATGATCTGGTAAGTCGCATTGACTCACAATTAA
>DHRN01000017.1:0-20821 GCA_002411175.1 Anaerolineaceae bacterium UBA5311
CAACGCGCCCCTGTGCCTGCGCAGCAAGGTAGGTCCCGTTCCGGCGAAGCCATCTTTTCGTAGAAAAGATGGCTTCGCCGGAACGGGACATACCTTGCTGCGCAGGCACAGGGCCGCGTTGATTACGAAAGGATGGCTTCGCCGGAACGGGACATACCTTGCTGCGCAGGCACAGGGCCGCGTTCCGTACGAAAAATTCCGGGTTTTCAGGTCATGTCCGTATGCCATGCGGAGGCGAGGCGCGCGTCAGCTTATTATCAAAATTCTCAAAATGCCGATCACAAAACCCGCGATAACGAGTACATACGGTTGGGCTTCGGTGAAAAACAACACCACCATCCCGCCAATGAGCATTAACATCGGCAAAAGCTGGAACTGTGCATTTTGAAAGAGTGCGTTTTGACCCAGGTTGTAACTGACAAAGAGGATCAAGGCAACCACCGCGGGGTTGATCCCTTTCAGAAAAGAGCTTGCCAAATGATTTTCTCGCATTTTTTTGACCAGCGGGGCGGTTATCGCCACGATAATGAACGATGGCAAAAATACGCCCAGGGTTGCCGCGAGCGCGCCCCAGAAGCCGCTGGTCATGTATCCTATAAAGGTCGTGGCTGCGAGCACAGGTCCGGGCGTGATCTGACCCATCGATATGGCATCGGTCAGTTGCTGAGAGGTAACCCAGCCAAACCGGTTGACCACATCTTCTTCGATCAGGGCAAACAAAACCAGGGACGAGCCGAATAATATCGAGCCGGTACGGAAAAAGTAGATAAAAATATCCCAAAAGGCTGCCTTGGTTTGCTCAAGAACCTTGCAGGCAAATTCGGTGACCGCAGGTAAAGGTAAAAAAGCCAGCATCATTTGAGCGGGAGGCACGCCATTCTTCCATTTGACCAGGACATGGTGCAGGAGGATGCCCAAAACCCCACCGCCAATCAAAATGAGAGCTTCATTCACCCCTAAAAGCTTCGCGCCAATTGCCAGGGCGAAGATAAGCAGCTGTTTCCAGCCAGTCAGACTTGCCTTGCCAATGCTCCATGTAGTTTCAAGAATGATCGCCAACACCAGGGGGTTGAGTATATAAAAGATGCCCTCGATTTGCGGCAAGCCACCGTAGGTCATGTAAACCCAGACTACCGCCAGGGCGATAAAAAACGAGGGGCTGATAAACCCAAGCCCAGCGACAATCATGCCGGGATAGCCAGCGCGAGCATAGCCTACGTGGTAACAGGTTTCACTGGCGTTTGGTCCGGGAATCAGGTTGGCAGCCGCGAGGAGGTCTAAAAAGTGCTCTTCAGAGATCCATTTCTTCCGGCGGACGAATTCCCTTTCCATCATGGCGATGTGTGCCGTCGGTGCTCCGAAACTGGTCAGCCCGATTTTCAAGGTGACCTTAAAAAGCTCAAGCAAGCGCGTCTTTAATGGAAGCTCAGCAGGGTCTGGTTCCTGTGGATATGGAGGTTGACCAGCGATCGAATGGACAGGGGGCATAGGTTCCGGGGTCAAGCTCATCTTGTCACCGGCAGCTGCAATAACAGGTTTTCAATCACCAGGCGGGGGTTGACGTTGACATCCAGTTGTCCCAGGCTCTGCTCGTGCAGCTTTAGGATCGTTTCGACCTGGTTTGAATCGATCAGCGCGGCGATCTCACGCACCAGGTCCGATTGTTTCAGATTGACGATCGGAACCCGGGCGTTTTCCCGTGTGATCATCACATCACGCCAGAAGGACAGCCAGGTCGCCACCAAAAAAACAAATTTTTCCCTGGAGGCAGTTTTCTTTGCCTGCCTTTTTTCTATATACTGCAGCCGACCGCGAAGGTTGCTCTGCAGCAGCTGGGCGAGGTCATCCAGCGCCTCGTCATAGGCTTCCAGCTCGCCTGGGTTTTCATACAGTGTCAATGCCCTGCCAACCCTGCCAGCAGCCAAATGCGCCAGTCGTTTAGCCAGTTGGTTTTCGATGGTCTTTTCTTCAACCAGGTAGCGTTCCAGCTCCTGGATGCTTGAAGGGCGCAGCCGCAGCACCTCGCAGCGGGAGGATATGGTTTCGAGCAAACTTTCTTTCGCGTCTGCCGTCAGAATCAACAGCGCCCTGGAGGGTGGCTCTTCCAGCGATTTCAAAAGCGCGTTCGACGCACCGATGGTGGCATTTTGGAAATTGGGAATGAGCACAATCCGGTAATTCGATTGATAGGGCGCAAGTGAGAGGGTTTGCTGCATTTCACGGATCTGGTCGATTTTCAGGTCTTTGCTGCCTTCATTTATGCGCAAAATCATCAGGTCGGGATAGCGAAGTTCGTTGATTTGCCGGCAAGCCAGGCAGCGATCACAAAATTGACCCTCGGAAGGAGGGTTTTGGCAATTGAGCGCTTTCACAAATGCCAGCGCGAGGGTTTCTCTGCCGACACCTCCCGGACCGGTTATCAGGTAGGCATGACGCGTATTCCCGGGTTGGGAATGTTTCTGAAGATAATTAATAGCGGTTTCGTGACCAAGGATATTCCACATAGCTGGATTTTAGCACGTAAAATAGAAAATCCGCATTCGTGGGAGGCATGTCGGGAAATTGATGTTTTTTTAATGTCCGGCGATCTGGTGGCGTTTTTGTATAAGACCTATTTTTTCCACATAAATGACTTATAATTCTCTGGTCTTAAATGAAGAGGAGTTGACAATTTATGAGTGAAATACCTAAAGATGTTTTGGACAATGCCGAGGAAGCCCTAAAAGTCTCCTGGCATGCCCTCCATCCCGATGAAGTGCTTGAAACGCTGGAGGTGCCGGTCGAGACGGGGTTGAGCGATGCCGAAGTAAAGGAAAGGCTGGAGACCTTTGGTTATAATGAGCTGCAAGAGCAGGCTGGCAGGTCTTTCTGGATAAAGCTGTGGGAACAGATCAACAGTTTTGTAATCTGGCTGCTTATTGGTGCCGCGGTGATCTCCGCTGTTCTGGGAGACTATGTGGAAGCCGGGGCAATTTTATTGATTGTGGTTCTGAACGCTATTATGGGCATTATCCAGGAATCCCGCGCCGAAGCGTCGTTGGCAGCTTTGAAAAAGATGGCTGCACCGGAAGCGCAGGTTTTGCGGAACGGTCACCGTGTGATGGTGCCTTCGCGGGAATTGGTTCCCGGGGATATTGTTTTCATCGAAGCGGGTAATTTTATCCCTGCTGATATCCGCCTGCTGGAAGCGATGAATCTGAGTATTGATGAAGCATCCCTTACGGGTGAATCAGTACCCGTCACGAAAGATGCGGGAGGCAACCTGCAATCAGATATTCCCCTGGGTGACCGTAAAAACAGCGCCTTCTCCGGAACAACAGTCACCTATGGTCGCGGTAAAGGTATTGTTACAAGCACAGGCATGCATACGCAGCTGGGGCTGATTGCCACCATGCTCCAGTCGGTGGAGATGGAGCAAACCCCATTGCAAAAACGTTTGGAAGAGCTCGGTAAAACGCTTGGCATAGCTGCACTGATCGTTTGCGCGCTTGTATTCGTCATCGGTGTCTACCGTTTGCTTACCCCTCCGGGTGAGATTCTTGAGTTTGCCACGCCAGAATTTTGGGACGCATCTTTAGCCTTGTTTATGGTTGCAGTTTCGTTGGCGATCGCCGCTGTTCCTGAAGGTTTGCCCGCGGTTGTCACCATCAGCCTGGCTGGTGGAATGCGCGAGATGGTCAGCCGTAACGCACTGATCCGCAGGCTTTCGTCTGTTGAAACTCTCGGTTCGGTCACCACGATTTGTACCGATAAAACCGGCACGCTGACACAAAATCAGATG
The DNA here is from genome assembly GCA_002411175.1 of Anaerolineaceae bacterium UBA5311. Classification (GTDB taxonomy): domain Bacteria; phylum Chloroflexota; class Anaerolineae; order Anaerolineales; family Anaerolineaceae; genus Mesolinea. The sequence goes on from DHRN01000017.1 coordinate 3,782, forward strand.
ACCGTTACAAAGCTGTGGGTTGACGACCAGTTTATCGATATCACCGGCACCGGTTATGAACCGGTGGGAGAGTTTAAGGTTAATGATGAAGTGGTTGACCTGAAAGAATATCCGGCTGCCCGTACCGCGCTGTGGGTCGGCACGATAAATAATGATGCCCAGCTGGAGCCAACCGGCGAGAGCGAAGGCAAAGCCACTTATCGCATGGTTGGAGACCCCACTGAAGGTTCAATTTTGGTAGCCGCGCTGAAGGCTGGAGCTGCTGCCAATGCGGTTAACCAAAGCTATCCGCGCGAACAGGAAATCCCCTTCGATTCCACCCGCAAGCGCATGGTCACTATTCATAACATTCTCAACCCAGGAAATGGGGATATTTCCCCTTATGTGACCAACGAAAAAACCAACTGGTACACGATTGCCGTTAAAGGCGCGCCGGACGTGGTTTTGGATTTGTGTAAATGTCAATCTGATATGCATAACAACCCTGTCGAGCTGACCCCGGCAAGGCGGGAGACAATCCTGGCTGCCAACGACGAAATGACCAGCCGGGCGCTGCGCGTATTGGGGGTAGCCTATCGCCCGGTGCCCGAGATGCCCCGAGATCTGAGTGCTGAAAACCTCGAAGAAGACCTGATTTTTGTCGGTTTGATCGGGATGATCGACCCCTCCAGACCAGAAGTGAAACCGGCGCTCAAAGAAGCGCAGGATGCAGGCATTCGGTCGGTGATGATTACGGGCGACTATCCCAACACCGCCAAGGCGATCGCGGAAGATATCGGTTTGCTACAACCTGGTCACCTGGTGTTGACTGGCGCGGATATCGAACATGCGACCCCCGCAGAAATGCGTGAAATCGTTAAGAACACGGATGTTTATGCCCGTGTGAGCCCTGAACACAAGATGAAAATCGTGGATGGTTTGAGAGATAATGGAGAAGTTGTTGCCATGACCGGTGACGGCGTTAACGATGCTCCGGCGATCAAACGGGCTGATATCGGCATTGCCATGGGGATTACCGGTACCGATGTTGCAAAAGAAACCGCAGATATGGTGCTTACGGACGACAACTACGCTTCAATTGTTTCTGCCGTGGAGCAGGGTCGAGTTATTTACAGCAACATTCGCAAATTCGTTTACTACCTGGTCTCCTGTAACATTGCCGAGATCATGATCATCTTTCTGGCAATTTTGTTCAACTGGAACACGCCACTGGCTCCCATCCAACTGCTCTGGCTGAACCTGGTGACTGATGGCGCCCCGGCACTGGCATTAGGGACCGAAAAGGGTGACCCGGATATCATGGAGCACCCGCCCCGCCCTTCAGATGAACCTATCATCAACAAATTTATGATTAAGGGCATCATTGTTCAGACAATCGCGATTACAGCCACAACTCTGCTCGCATTCTGGTTGGGAGGCGGAGCCTTAAAATCCGCTACCAATGAGCAAAGGATACTTTCTGAGACCTTTGCTTTTGTGACGCTCTCACTCTCAGAGCTCTTCAGGGCATACACCGCACGATCTGAATACTTCCCGCTTACCAAAATCGGCATCTTCACCAGCAAAAACATGAACCTGGCAGTGTTGATTTCAATTTTGTTGGTCCTGCTGGTGGTCTATACGCCGCCCCTTCGGGTGGTCTTTGATACCGTTGCCTTGCGCTGGATTGACTGGGCGGAGATCTTACCGCTGGTATTGATTCCATCGATTGCTGCCGAAGTGATGAAGTCGATCAGTTATAAACAGCACCAAAAAGACCGCGCAGCCCGCTCTCTTGCGGATGGTTAGCATGTTCGCGAATAATTAACAAGTACAAAGCTCCTGGATTTTCAGGAGCTTTTGTTATCACTGTTGTATACTCCCCAGGTGCAAACAAAACTAATTTTGGTGCCGTGTCTAATGATCGTGCTCGGGGTTAAGTTTGATACAATAGGCAACTGTAACGTCCAAATTAAAAATCTGATTGGAAATAATTATGACTACAACACCAAAAGGTCTGCTCATTAACACCAGCGAAGCCCGCCAGGCAAGACGCGCATGGTACCTTTACGATTTTGGCAACTCTGCTTACGCCGCTGTGATCCTGCTGGCTGTTTTTTCAGCTTACTTCAAGAATGTCGTCGTAGGCGGAGCGGAAGGCACCCGCGTGTGGGGTTGGTCTGTCGGTGCCGCCGCTATCGCGGTGGCGATCATGTCGCCAATTCTTGGCGCGATTGCCGACTCTTCCCGCTCCAAGAAACTGTTTCTGTTCTTTTTTACAGCGATCTCGGTGGTTTTTACTGCCTTGCTCTTTTTTGTCGGACCTGGCGATATCGTCAAGGGGATGGTTTTCTTTATACTCGCAGAAATTGGATACCGCGGAGCACAGGTTTTTTATGACGCGCTCCTGGTAGACGTATCGACTCCTGATACCATTGGTTATATATCCGGTAAAGGCTGGGCAATCGGCATGCTGGGCGGGATCGCCACGTTGCTGATCGCGATTGTTCCCATGCGGCTGATCGGGAACGATTTTATCCCCTACACCTTCCTGCTGACGGCTTTGATTTTCGCGCTTTCGTCCATACCCACATTTTTGAAAGTCAAAGAGCTCTCCCCGGTTGAGCCGCTTCCCGAAGGAAAGTCTCTTTTTTCGGTTTCGATTGAGCAGCTTGTGACCACCTTTACAGAAATACGCAAATACAAAGAGTTTTTACGCTACATGGTTGCCTTCCTGATCTATAACGACGGAATCATGATGCTGATGGATTTTGCAGCCATCATCGGAGGGACGCTGTTTGGTCTGGACCAGGTTCAGTTGATCATTTTTGTGATCATCATTCACATCACTGGCGCGTTGGGCGCGCTGCTTTTTGGCAGAATTTCTGACCAGGTCAGCAGCAAACGCGCGATTATTGTTTCATTGGTCATCCTGATTGCCTCGCTGGCTGGGCTCTATTTCATTGAAAGCATGATTGGCTTCTTCGTTATTGGGGCTTTCGCTGGTTTCTCACTTTCAGGTGCGCAGGCAGTAAGCCGCACAATGGTGAGCCAGCTGGCACCTGAAGGCAAAACAACTGAGTTTTATGGTTTTCTCTCTGTTGCCGGACGAACATCTACTTTTGTAGGTCCGTTCGTGTTCGGAGCGATTTCATTTAATGCCTACAACTATTATGTCAACCAAAATTGGGCTGAACTGGCGGCTGAACAAGCCGGGCAATACTGGGGAATTGGTTCCATTCTCGCTTTCCTGATCGTTGGCTTGTTGATTTTGTTGAGCGTGAGAGAGGTGACTGCAACCAATCCGATGGAGTACAATAAGAAAAACGCGGAGGATTGAAATGAAAGTTCTGATTACTGGCGGCGCAGGGTATATTGGCAGCACAATCGCGTCGGTGTTAATTGACAACGGGCATACACCGATCCTGCTTGACTCGCTGGTTACCGGCAGACGCGAATTCACCAAAGAACGCATTTTCTACGAAGCAGATATTGCCGACCGCGCCATGGTAAGGCGGATTTTTTCTGATCATCCCGACATCCGGGGGACGATCCACTGTGCCGCCCTGATCGTGGTACCCGAATCTGTCTCGCGACCCTACGATTATTACCGCGAGAATGTGGTTAAGTCGATGGAGTTTTTCAAAACACTGGCAGACCTGGGTTACCCTAAAGTGGTATTCAGCTCTTCAGCGGCGATTTATGATGTCGTCCCAGGTTTTATGGTCACTGAGGATTCGCCCTTATTACCATTGAGCCCCTATTCTCGTACCAAGTTTATGATGGAAATGATTCTGAAGGATTTTTGCGCTGCCTATGGCATGCAGGGAATCGCTCTGCGCTATTTCAACCCGATTGGTTCTGACCCAAAGATGCGCACGGGTCTGCACATTCAACACCCCAGCCATTTAATCGGTAAACTGGTTGAGGTTTCCCTGGGGCGCGAGTCTGTTTTCAACCTGACCGGCGTCGACTGGCCCACCCGTGATGGCTCGGGTATCCGCGATTATCTGCATGTCTGGGACCTGGCACTGGCACACCTGAAAGCAATGGAGAACTTCGATAAAGCAATCTCAGAAGGCTCTGGAGATGTCATCAATTACACGGTGATCAACCTGGGAACCGGCAATGGCGTCACCGTTAAGGAATTCCTGGTGGCTTTCGAAAATGTGGTTGGCAATCAGCTGCCTGTTTCGCTGCAGCCTCCCAGACCAGGAGACGTGGCTGGGGCTTATGCCAACGCCGACAAAGCCTGTCGCCTGCTGGGCTGGAAGGCAGAAAAAAGCATCGAAGAAGGCATCGCGGACGCCCTGAAATGGGGCAAGGTCCGCGAAACGATCATTCACTATTAATCGTTAATCCCCGTCAAGAATACCTTTGAGCCCATCCATCTCAACCGGGATGGAAAAGTGTTCGTGCCAGATTTTCCAACTGTCATTTTCACAAATCAGAGCAAGGGTAAATCGGTTTTTCATCGATTCGACCAGCTCACCCTGTTGATTCAGCTGATCAAACACAGCGTAACCCTGAATCACCGCGAGCTTATCATCTTCAATCAGCTTAACATCATTGAAGTGTACGTGGTTGTGGTCGTCTCCCAGCCATTCGAACCAACCTTCAAAATTCTCACGCAAACGCTGCTTATCCGCCTCCCATTGATCCCAGGCATCAAACTCGCGCAGATCTTCATCATAGAGTGCCATCAGTTTGTCAATGTCCTTGTTCATAACAGCGTCAATGTAGGTTTGCAGAACATCTGTGGGATCCATCTTAACCTTCTTGTTCGTCCTGATGATTGTACATAAGCAGCCATGAAATCCCGAAGGGGTCCTCTATCCTGCCGTAGAGGGTGGCAAAGAAAGTTTGCATGGTTTCCTCGTGGACTGTTGATCCACCTTCCACAAACCTTTTCCAGATCTTATGAAAGCGGGCTTCCTCGTCCGTCCACCAGGAGATGGAGAAATTGTTGCTTAAGGTGATTTCCATTCCAGGGACGTCAGAAAACATCAGGTTGAGATTGTCAAAAGTGATCTCAGCGTGACCAACTTTGTCAAGGTCAATGCCTTCCATCTTGTCTGACTCAGGAAACTCTGCATACTTCATTACTGCTGCTTTTTTGTCAAAAACTTCACTGTAAAATTTAGCCGCTTCTGCGGCGTTATCCTTGAAATGCAGGTAGATATCAACTCGTTCGCTCATATTGAAGTCCTTTCACTAAAGCGATTGTTTCTATACTATCCCCGTCAAACCTTGGTTTCAAGGAACAGATTATACAGATCAATAAAAGTTAATCCTGTCGATGTCGTCGGGTAACTATCCACTATAATTAGACGAACACGGAGGAGTGACCATGAGCTTTTTCAACAAAATCTTTGGCGAACCAGAAATCAGGGCGTTGGACGCACACAACAAGGCTGAAGTTAAAAAAATGACCGATCAATTGATTAAAATCGGCAAAACAGACGATTTCCTTTCTATCGCACCGGGAGGTCCGTTTGATTTCCAATGTCATCACCGGGATGCCAAGGCGATTGGAAAGCGCATCCATGAAATCGGCGGCGTGGAATTAATGATGGCGGTTCGGCAAACGGTAAAAAATAAGCTCAAAGATGTTCTGGCTGAACATCTTGATCATTGCTGGAAAGGGATTGGCTCCTGGCAGCCCTAAGAACAGACCCCAAATTGACCTGACCATCCAGCCAACACGCTTTGCCGGCGTTCATTTCGCTTTACCCCTGTGAAAAACACGGTTATTCCGCCCTTCTGAGACCAATCGTGCCGCTGGGTGATATAATACGAAAAATCCATTCTACGAGAGAGGTATCCATGAGTTGTTGCTGTAAAGCCAGGGAAAGTCTGACTTGCGATCAGGTTCCAGCCGCGATAGGTCCTTATTCGGTGGCTGTATCGTCAGGATCCCTAATTTTTGTTTCCGGTCAGCTTGGTCTCGATAAAGAGACTGGACTAATGGTGGAAGGCGGAATCCAAGCCCAAACCAGGCAGGCGCTCACCCATATGAAAGCCATTCTCGAGGGCGCCGGCTCAAGCATGCAAGATGTGCTAAAAACCACGGTCTTCCTGATGGATATGGGACAATTTGCCGAGATGAATGCCGTATATGCTGAATTTTTTACTGAAAATTTCCCCGCTCGTTCCGCCATCCAGGTTTCCGCGCTGCCCAAAGGCGGCATCGTTGAAATTGAAGCAATAGCGCTGGCACCACACAAACATGACGACGATTGTTGCTGCCAGGAAGATTAAGCCGGGATTAGACAAAACACCAATGAATCCGCTTGTATCTGTCATCATTCCCTGCCGGAATGAAGAGAATACCATACACCTTGTACTGGACGCGCTGCATCAACAGAGTTTTCCATTAGAAAAGATGGAAATAGTGATTGCAGATGGTTTGTCTACGGACAACACCCGCTCTGAGATCCAGGCATATGCAGACTCACATCCGCTGCTTAAACTGCGCTTGCTGGATAACCCCAGGAAAAACATCCCTTCGGGTTTGAATATCGCCATAAATGCCGCGGTGGGGGAGATTATTGTTCGCATGGACGCTCACTCGCTGCCTGAACCTGACTATATCGCCCGAATGGTTGCCGCGATTCAATCCAATATCGCCGAAAATGTAGGTGGGGTGTGGGATATTGCAGCAGGCAACAAAAGTTGGGTCGCCCGATCGATTGCCGCTGCAGCCAGCAATCCGCTTTCTGTAGGTGACGCCCTCTATCGTTATACCAACCGGGCTGGCTATGTCGATACGGTTCCATACGGGTGTTACAGACGTTCCTTGTTTGACGAAATAGGCTTGTTTGATGAAACTCTGCTGGCAAATGAAGATTATGAAATCAACGCGCGTATACGCCAATCGGGAGGGCGCATCTGGTTAGACCCGGCGATCCGCTGCACTTATTTCGCCCGCCCCACGCTTAAAGCTTTGGCAAAACAATATTGGGGGTATGGTTATTGGAAGGCGCAAATGCTCAAACGCTATCCAAAAACTCTGCGCTGGAGACAGGCTCTGCCTCCATTGTTTGTGCTTGGATTAGTTTTCCTGGCTATCGCCGGCTTCTTCTGGAGACCTGCCTGGATCGCCCTGGCAGCCATTTTAGCTGTTTACCTGCTGGTTCAGCTGATACCCGCGGTAGCCATAGCAAGGAAAAAGAACGATATCAGCCTGAGTTTCGGCATTGTTCTTGCCACCCTCACGATGCACCTGTCGTGGGGCAGCGCGTTTATTGTAGGTTTATTTAATTCCTGACAGGAAGTAAACATGGCAGAAAACAAGTACATCACTCCCCAGGATCGATTTCGCCTTGAGCGGGGAGATCAACGCCTGCTGTTACCCCTGGGAGACTTATTTGCCGCATTGATGGCACTGGGAATCTCGCTGTTGTTTTGGGCTAAAGGTGATACGTGGCTGCGTTTGTCCTTTGAGTTCCTGCGCGTGCGCATTCCAGGCTGGTTCTATTTTTTGCCCGTGTTTTGGCTTTTGTTGATGGTTGATGCTTACGATATTCGCAAAGCTGGCAATCTGAAGGAAACCCTGAAATCCCTGAGCCTGTCTTTCATCATTGCCGCAAGTATCTACCTGGTTATCTATTTCGCTTCCGAGCCAGATTCGCTGCCCCGCCTGGGTGTCGCGATCTTTCTTGTTCTTGCCGCAATATTCACCTTAATCTGGCGTATGGTTTATGTGCAGCTGTTTACAACTACAAGTAAACAAAAAAGGGTTCTCATCATCGGTGCCGGCAGAGCCGGCAAGGCACTGGCGAACGTTGTCAATGAACAAGACCCTCCACCTTTTAACATTATTGGCTTTATTGATGATAATCCGGAAAAACTGGGCACCACGGTTGAAGGTTATCCGATCCTGGGCAACCATCTTGTTTTACCCGAAATCATCCGGGACCAGGCTATCACTGACATTATCCTGGCTATTTCGAATGAGATGAGCCACGGCATGTTCCAGACCGTGCTTTCCCTCCAGGAAAGTGGTTTGAGAATGGCGACGATGCAGGAAACCTACGAGAATTTGACCGGCAGAGTGCCAATATCTTTGTTAGAAGCAGACTGGGTTATTCGCTCCTTCATCGACCACGCTCCAACCAGCGGGTTATACCGTATAGCCAAACGCTTGGTAGACTTGTTTATGAGCATGGTGGGAATGGTAGCCCTGGTGATTATTTATCCTTTTATTGGATTGTTAATTCGCCTGGATTCAAAAGGACCGATCATCTTCCAACAGGTCAGGCTGGGTCGCAACGGTAAGCCTTATAACATCCTGAAATTTCGAACCATGAAGGATAGTAAGGATATGGAAAAAGAAGCTCTCGTGACAGCCGCCAATGACCCACGAGTTACACGAGTTGGGCGCTTTTTACGCAAAACGCACCTGGACGAGGTGCCCCAGATTCTAAATGTGCTGCGTGGTGAGATGAGCTTCGTGGGACCACGCTCAGAACGCAGTGAATTGGTGGACGTTTTCCAGGTCGATGTCCCTTTTTATCGGGCAAGGATGTTGGTCAAACCAGGAATTACCGGTTGGGCTCAAATTCACCAGAATTATGCTGAGACAGTCGAAGAAACCGCGGTCAAACTGGAGTATGACCTGTATTACATACAACACGCGACACTCTTCATGGATATCAATATTATGCTGCGTACGGTTGTTTCAGTGTTTGGTTTCAAAGGGCGGTAGGATGAGTTTGGCAGGAAACGGTGAGCAGATGGCGCGCTTTTTAGAGGATGCGCATTTGCTGCAACAACCGGAATGGGCGCAGTTTAAAAGTTATTTTGGCTGGCAGGGATTCACCGCGCAAAGTCAGACAGCATACGCCCAGGTGTTGTTTCGCAGCCTGCCCATGGGTTATTCGATCGCTTATTTGCCCAAAGGTCCGGTCGGATCAGACTGGGGCAGTGTCGTGGATCAAATTGACCTTGAATGCAGACGCCGCAAAGCGGTTTTTTTGCAGGTTGAACCAGACGCTTACCTTCCATCGGATACGGACATCTATGCCCAATTCGGGAACGGCTTCAGGCAACTTGAGGAAACCATCCAACCCCGCCGAACGGTATTAATCTCCCTGGAAGCCCCGGAAGACGAACTGCTTGCAGCTATGAAGCAGAAAACGCGCTATAACATCCGTCTGGCTGCAAAAAAGGGGGTGACGGTATCGCCCTCCGCTGATGTAAGCGGGTTTCACAAGATGATGGAAACGACCAGCAGCCGTGACGATTTCGCCATTCACAGCCTGGATTATTACCAAAAAGTGTATGATCTCTTTGCGCCATCAGGAAAATGCATCCTGCTTGCTGCCAATCTCGAAGATCAACCGCTGGCATACCTGATGCTTTTCCTCTCCGGGAAACGCTCGTGGTACTTTTACGGAGCCTCCGACAACCGGCATCGCAACCTGATGCCCACATATTTGCTGCAGTGGGAAGCCATGCGCTGGGCAAAAGCACACGGAGCGCTGGAATATGACCTTTGGGGAATTCCTGATGCCGATGAAGAAACGCTTGAAGCTCAGTTTAGCGAACGGTCTGATGGTCTCTGGGGAGTTTATCGTTTTAAACGGGGCTTTGGAGGGCAGGTTGTGCGCAGCAGCCCTGCATTTGTGAAGGTTTACAAACCCCTGCTTTATAAAGCGTACGAAAAAATTCGGGTTGGAAGGATGAGCGACTAACCATGCTCCAGCTGCAGCCGCATTCCAGCCAGGAATGGAACCAACTTTTGCTGAATTTCCCGGATGCTCACATCCTGCAGACCTGGGAGTGGGCAGAGTCTAAAAGACAAAACGGGTGGAGCCCGTTATTTTTTGCCTGGGAAGCAAACGGAGCTGCGCCCGCCGCGCTGGCGTTGGTTCTGCGTCGGCAAATCAGGTTTTTGGGATTGAACTTCTCCGTGCTCTACTGCCCGAAGGGTCCGGTATTTGATTCTAATAATCTATCCATGGCGCAACTGATTATTCATGATCTGGAGGCTTATTGCCGTGAAAGTTGTGCCATTTTTCTGAAAATTGACCCCGATATTCTGCTTGGCACAGGCATTCCAGACGGCAAAGAGGAAATTCCCAACCCAGCCGGATTGGCTTTTAAACAAATGCTTGAAAAGCGCGGCTGGCATTTTTCCCAGGACCAAGTCCAGTTTCGCAACACGGTTTTGATCGACCTCGATCAGAGCGAAGAAGACCTCCTGGCTGCCATGAAGCAAAAAACGCGTTATAACATTCGACTGGCGCAGCGGAAAGGCGTGAAAATTCGCCAGGGTGATGCCAGGGATCTCCCTTTTCTTTATCAAATGTATGCTGAAACAGCGGTACGAGACAAATTTGTCATCCGCCATGAGGCTTATTACCTTGAGACCTGGCAAAAATTCATGGACGCGGATATGGCAAAAATCCTGCTTGCTGAAGTTGAGGACCAGCCTGTCGCCGCCCTGATCTTGTTCCATTTCAACGGAGTTTCCCGATATATGTTTGGCATGTCCAGCGAACTTTTCCGCGAAACGATGCCAAACCACCTGCTGCAATGGGAAGCGATGTGTCTTTCCAAACAGCTGGGCTGCCACACCTATGACCTGTGGGGCGCGCCTGATGTCTTCGACGAGTCTGATTCGATGTGGGGCGTGTATCGGTTTAAGCAGGGTTTCAATGGTTTGACTGCCCGGCACATCGGCGCCTGGGACTTTACCGACCGACCCTTGCTCTATAAAGCATACACCCGGGCTCTGCCCTGGCTGCTCAGTCTTTTGAGGCGCAGGGGTTTGGCAGAAAATCAAAAACTGGTCCAAAAGGGTTGAACGCATACCCCTGGCACATCCACCCACCCCGATGGAAGGCTTGAGCGCACTCTCAGAGATGCTTGCCGGAGCGGTGTCGTTCATAAAACGGCACGATCTGACTGAATTGGGCGTTGGTGGAAGCAAAAAGTGCCCTTCGGGGCACTTTTCAACAGGAGACCTTGGTTAAGATTCAGGGAGCGGCACAGCAGTACAGTTCTCCCCGAGAGTTTATTTCGCGCCGTTGTTCAGATTCCTGCGCATGGTGAAGCGCAAAACCTCACGATTAATTTCTTTCAATTTTTCGACCAACTCAGGCTGCTCGCCTTGCTCTTCTATCTGGGAAATCAACCCCGACAGTGTTTGGTTGAATTCATCGTTAACCGTATCGCCAGCTTCATTGAGGATCTGTGACCGTTCTTCCTCATTTCCGGCTTGCAACAACGATTCAATAATCTGAATCGCCGCACCACCGCTGCTGGCTGCACGCAGTATTGACACTATTCGAACCAATTTCTCGAGTTTTTCCGAATCGTTTTCCTCTTGCGCTTTGGCAGCAACCTGGTTGAGCACTTCGGTGAAAGCCTGGTTTACCAGGGGCAGAGCTTCCTGGGTTGCCTTCTCGATATCTTCTGAGGCTAAAAGCTCTTCCAGCAAACTTTCCGCATCCGCAACCTGCGCAGCGAGCGCTTTATCGATTGCTTCGACAACGGTAAGCAGCTTTTCGCGCAATGCTTCCAGTTCACCCTTCTGATCGCCTTGCCTGGTCTCGATCAGATCGGTCAGGTTTTGGAAGAAGGTGTAATCCAGCCCGCTTCGGACCATCGATGCAATCGTGGTCAGGCGGATTTCGCTATCCGCGTTTTTGATAAGCAGTTCCAGCAGGTTTTCCCGGGTGATGCCGTCTTTACTCAGTTCCTGGAGCTCAGTAATCGCCGCCCTGGATTCCTCCGCTTCGTGTGCAGCCGCCTTTCCAAGGGTCGAGTGTTCGAGCAAGGCTTCATGTAAATGGGAAAGCGCGTGTACAGACTGCTGATCGCCAGCTGCAGCGGATGCCTGGGCAAGTCTTGAAAGCAGGATGAAGAGTTCTTCATCGATTTTTTCGTCATTCTGAGCGATTTGCTCCGCCTGGGATTCAGGGCTGAGATTGACAAGCTGCTGCAACAGAAGCAGTTTCTCCTGTTGAGCTTTCATCATCTCAGGAGTGATGCCATCCGCTTCGAGGATCGTTTCGAGCAGCCGCTGCCTTGTCAGCATGGTTTGAGGTTTAAAAAGATAAGCTTTGCGTTTCTCCGGAGGCAGGTCGTCCATCACTTTTTTGATCAGGGGACCAATGGTTTTTTCCTGCTCTGTGACCGGGGTGTGAAGTTCCGGTGGAAAGTATGTGAGCAGCAGCTCGTTATCAGGGTCGTGGTAAACAATCGGTGTGGGGTAGATACCCTGGTAGTGGCAATTGGGGCAGTGGATCGCATTGGCAGTACCAGAAAGCAGGTTTTCTTTCGCTTCGGGATTCGTGTTCAGATCGAACAGGCGGGTGAGGTCGATCAGGACCGGTTGTCGGCAATTGGGGCATGGGACGCTGGTTTTAGCCATAAGTGTTACTCATTTCTGTTTTTTAGTGTTTCAGCGATTATAACATCGCGATAATCAAACTACAGCCGATGTATGTTAATACCTTATTTGTATTAAAAGATTTATCAAATTAATGTGTTTTTTTTCACGTTTTTGTGTAGATGCGATATAATCTGACTATTGGGGTAAAAAACCCCAAACTTTCAGGCGGCTTAGTTTCGGTCTTTTATGAGCTATATGTCGGAAGTTCAGAGATCGCGTCTAATCGCAACAAACCATCAAGGAGAAGATATGAAACGTTTTAAATTCTTGTTCACCCTCGCATCTGTTCTCATCATTGCGAGCATGGTTCTGGGTGCCTGCACAACCGCGCCCCAGGAGCCTGTCGATTCAGAGCAACCACCAGCTGGTGAAGAACTGGCTGTAGGCATTGTGCTCCCCACCAAGGACGAACCCCGCTGGATCCAGGATGAGACCCGCTTTAAGGATGCCCTCACCCAGCAAGGTTACTCCGTAGAAATTCTGTTCAGCCAGGGCGACCCTGCCCGTGAAAAGCAAAACGTTGAAACCCTGATTTCCAAGGGAATCAAAGTTTTGATAATCTGCCCCCATGACGGTACCGCTGCCGCGGCAGCTGCTGAAGCAGCCCGGGATGCAGGCGTGAAAGTGGTCTCTTACGACCGCCTGATTCTCGATACCGACGCCGTCGATTATTATGTCACTTTCGACTCAGTTGCCGTTGGTGAAGCCCAGGCTCAATACCTGGTTGATAACGCCAGTGGAACCGGTCTGCCGCTCTATCTGTATGCTGGCGCTTCCTCCGACAACAACGCTTTCTTGTTCTTTGAAGGCGCATGGAACGTGCTGCAGCCCAAGATAGCAGACGGAACTTTTGTGATTAAAAACTCCGCGGAAGCTGTCGCCCTGCAGGACAAAGCCACGCTGACCCGTGATGAAATGGGCAGAATCCTCGGTCAGGTCACAACCAACTGGGATTTCAATGTCGCCAAGGGTTTGGCTGAAGCCAACCTGACGGCTGCTGCCGCTGAGGACAAGGGCGAAGTATTCATCCTTGCTCCAAACGACGGCACCGCCCGCGCTATTGCTGATGCCTTTGCCGCTGACACAGATGTGACCAAATACTACGTTACCGGTCAGGATGCCGAAAAAGCCTCTGTTCAGTACATCATCGACGGTTTGCAATCCATGACTGTTTTGAAAGACGTTCGCACCCTGGTTGCTGATGCCATCGCAGCTGCGGTTGCATTCCTCGACGGACGAACCCCCGAAGAGACTGCCACCTACAATAACAATGTCATCGACGTACCCGCCAAACCATCGGCTGTGGTCACCGTCACTCAGGACAATGTCAAAGCCACCGTTATCGATTCTGGCTACTATCCTGCCAGCGATTTCACTGGTTTAGAGTAATAGCACCAAGTAAACTAAGGCAGTGACTGGTAAGCCGGTCACTGCCTTAATCATCTTTGTTGCACTGGAGCTGCCTATGCAGACCCCTATTCTTGAAATGAAATCCATCACCAAGGAGTTCCCCGGCGTCAGAGCTTTGGATAACGTCACCTTTAGCGTACGGCAAGGTGAAATCCACTGCCTGGTCGGCGAGAACGGCGCGGGCAAATCGACACTGGTGAAGGTCTTAAGCGGAGTGCATCCTTATGGCACCTATTCCGGTGAAATTTTTATTGAAGGAGAATTGCAAACATTCAACAGCATTCGCGAAAGCGAAAAGGCAGGAATAGCAATTATCTACCAGGAATTAGCGTTAATCCCGGAATTATCCGTTTACGAAAATATTTTTTTAGGCAACGAAATTACCGACGGCATGGTCATCGATTCGAACGAGTCGATATCACAGGCTGTTGATATCTTGAAAAAAGTTGGGCTGGATGTCAATCCATTGACAAAAATAAAGAACCTGGGCGTTGGAAAACAACAACTGGTTGAGATTGCCAAGGCGTTAAAAAAAGATGTCAAAATTCTGATCCTCGACGAACCTACCGCGGCACTGAATGAAAATGACAGCGATAACCTCTTGAATTTAATTCGGGGGCTTAAGGAACAAGGGGTCACCTGTATCCTCATCTCTCATAAATTGCGCGAGGTTCTCGAAATCGCCGATACTATCACCGTCCTGCGGGACGGTAGAACAGTGGTCACGCTGGATGCCCACAAGGATGTGGTTAACGAGCCGGTTCTGATCAAACACATGGTGGGACGATCGATTGATAATGTTTACCCCAAACGCGAGAAAATTCAACCTGGCAAGGAAGTGCTCAGGCTCGAAAACTGGAGCGCATTTTCATATAACCTCGGCAGGGATATTCTCAAGAATATCAATATCAACGTGCATGAGGGTGAAATTGTCGCCATCGCTGGTTTGATGGGATCGGGTCGGACTGAATTGGCAAAAAGTGTCTTTGGAAACGCGGATGGTTATCGCCTTAGCGGTAAAGTGTTTATCAATGGTGTCGAAGAAAAATTTCGCGACCCCGGAGATGCAATTAAAGCCTCAATGGCTTATGTTACCGAAGATCGAAAAGCTAACGGCTTGATCCTGATTGATGATGTAAAGCACAACATCAGCCTGGCAAACCTTAATGAGATAGTGACCGGCGGCGTGATCAACGAAAACGAAGAAATTTTGGTCGCGAACAGATACCGCGAACAGCTCGACATCAGGACGCCCAGCATCCAGCAAAAGGTGCGCAACCTCAGCGGTGGCAATCAGCAAAAGGTCTCGCTGGGAAAATGGTTGTTTGTGCATCCTGACATCCTCATTTTGGATGAGCCTACACGCGGGATTGATGTTGGCGCCAAGTATGAAATTTATACAATTATGAATTCGTTGGTACAACAGGGCATGAGTATTCTGATGATCTCATCCGAGCTGCCCGAAATCCTCGGTATGAGTGACCGAATCTATGTCATGTCAGCTGGGAAAATTAATGGTGAGATGCTGGTTGAAGATGCTACGCAAGAAAACATCATGCAACTGGCAGTTGATTATTAGGAGATGCCTGTGGAAGATTCAAAACAATCCAACAATATAAGAAACCAGTTTAAGAACCTGGTGGATATCGTGAAAGTGAACATTAGCGATTATTTCATGTTTTTCGCGCTTGTTATCATTATGATTATCTTCACGATCACTACAGACGGCGTATTCATCTCCTCTCGAAATATCAGCAATTTAATCAACCAGATGGGTTATATCGCTGTGCTGGCAGTTGGCATGACCCTGATCATCGTTATTCGCCATATCGAACTTTCAGTTGGATACCTGGCTGGTTTCCTGGGCGCCTTTGCTGCCATCGCGATGACTTTTTGGGGCTGGCCTGTGTATGCAGTTATTCCGGTGGTGATGATTTTGGGAATGCTGGCAGGGATGCTCACCGCGACCCCTGTTGCCAGGCTCGGGGTTCCAGCCTTTGTTTCCACGATGGCTGCCGGGTTGATTTATCGGGGAGCGCTGCTGCTGGTTACCATGGGTACCGGCACGATTGTTATCCGCGACCCGGTTTTCAATGCGATTGGCAACGGATTCATCCCTGACCTACCCCTCGAAGGTCTGCTGCCGGGACGGCATAAACTCACTCTGCTGATTGGGTTGATCGCGATCATCTTGTCTATCGTCACCTCGATTAAAAACCGCAAAACCAAGCTATCGTACAACTTTTCGGTTCCCCGGACAAGCCTGTTTATATTGCAGCTGGTGTTGGTCTCAGGATTGATTGGATACGTCTCATGGATCCTTTCCGGTTATAACGGTATCTCATGGAGTTTGGTAATCCTGCTGCTGGTGGTGATCGTATTCCAGTTCATCACCACAAAAACACCGCTTGGGCGTCATATTTACGCCGTGGGTGGCAACCCTGAGGCAGCTGAATTGAGCGGTATTAGCGTATCAAAGATTACCTACATCGTTTTCGCCGCGATGGGATTGTTGTCTTCGCTTTCGGGTATTATGTATGCTTCGCGCTTGCGCTCCGCCACGACGACAGCAGGGCTCGGCTTCGAGACAGACGCAATCGCGGCTGCCTTCGTTGGCGGCGTCTCAGCGGCTGGCGGGGTGGGTACGATCATCGGTTCGATCATTGGTGCGTTGGTGATGATGTCTCTGACCAGCGGGATGAACCTGATGGGTATCGATATTTCCATCCAGTACATCGTTCGCGGAGCTGTGCTCGTGCTGGCGGTGGTGTTTGACCGGATTACCCGCAAAGATAAATAATTCGTCATCGAGCAATTTCCAAAGGTCGTTCACACTCCGGCGACGCCATCTTTCGTAGGGAATGTGCAGCGCGCGTTCCGGCGAAGCCATTTTTTCGTAGGGGGAGACGTTTGTACCTGCGAAGCCGTGTATTGAGGGGGTTGTGACATTGGTATGACGGCGATGTTGCATCCCCTCAATCCGCCGACCACAACGACCACATACAACGGCGGATTGGAGGCGCAATATACTCTTGTCAATGGAAATATTCGGCACCTCCAATCTCGCCCTACGGGTGTTCGCGGGACGGCATGGCAGCCGCGAACGGGGATCAGGAACCAGGTTTTGTCATTCTGAACGTAGTGAAGAATCTGAACCTTTGCCAACAGGAAGCTTACCGACTTCGCCGGAACGGGACGAGCCACGTTCCCTACGAAAAGATGGCTTTCGCCGGTACAAACGTCTC
>DHRN01000017.1:21013-41717 GCA_002411175.1 Anaerolineaceae bacterium UBA5311
ATGACAAAACCCAGTTCCTATTCCCGGCTCCCCCTTTAAATCTAAACACATTCATATTGAGAATTGCTGTCGTACCACCTTTAAAAACACTTCCATTGGTCGATATGTTAGAATTTGAACCCAATTTATCCAAAAGAGGCTACACCAAATGACATTTAAACTAACCTACGGAAGCATGTTCAATCCTCCCCAGGAGCTGCATGACAATTTCGACAAAGCGCTGGCAACACTGAAGGAAACTCTGGGAAAAGAGTTCCCGATGTACATAAATGGAGAAGAGCGCTACGCGCGAGAAAAACACAACGCATATTCCCCCATCAATACATCCTGGCACCTTGCCACCTTCCAAAAGGGCACGGCACAAGATGCTGACGATGCCGTGGCGGCTGCCAAAGCCGCTTTCCCTGCCTGGAAATCGACCCCATGGGAGGAAAGGATCGCCCTGGTGCGCAAGTTTGCGCACAGGATCGAAGAACGCCTTTATGAAATAAGCGCCGCGGTTGCCCTGGAAGTCGGTAAAAACCGTATGGAAGCGCTTGGCGAAATCCAGGAAGCTGCCGATCTTATTCTCTATCCGGCGAGGATCATGGAAGAAAATCAAGGCTTTACAGTCCCAATGGCTGATGATCCAATTGAAGGCTTTGTTTCCAAAAACGTTTCCGTGCTAAAACCTTATGGCGTCTGGCTGGTTATTTCTCCGTTCAATTTTCCAACCGCTTTAGCCGCCGGTCCCGTCGGGAATGCATTGATCGCGGGCAACACGGTTGTTATGAAACCAGCATCCGATACAAGCTGGGGCGCATCGATGATGGTCGAATGTGCCAAAGAAGCCGGGCTGCCCGCCGGCGTGATCAACCTGGTAACTGGACCGGGGTTGACGGTCGGAAACGCTCTTACCGAAAACCCCGATATCAATGGAGTCACTTTTACCGGTTCGTTGGAAATCGGGATGAACACCTATCGCAAATTTGCCAATCGCAAGTATCCGCATCCGGTGATTCTCGAGATGGGTGGCAAGAACCCGACAATCGTTTCGAAAAACGCCATCCTCGAAGACGCGGCAATTGGCTGTGTGCGCAGTGCTTTTGGACTGCAAGGTCAAAAATGTTCGGCAAATTCCCGGATTTTCGTTGAAGAGGAAGTCTACGACGATTTCGTGAAAAAGGTGGTTGGACTGACCAACAAGCTGGCGATTGGCGACCCAACATTGCAGGAAAATTGGTTTGGTCCGGTAATTAACAAACGCGCTTACCAGGATTATGCGAATTTTGTTGCTGATTTGGGGGAAAATGGAAAAATTCTCACCGGAGGCAAACATCTGACTGAAAATGGTATGGATCAGGGCTATTTCTGCGCACCAACTGTGGTTGTGGACCTGCCAATGGACCACCATTTGTGGAAAACTGAGATGTTCCTGCCAATCGTTACGATCGCGCCGATCGAGAGCCTCGATGTTGGCATGCAAATTGCCAATGACACCGATTATGGGCTTACGGCGGGGTTTTATGGCAGCGAGGAAGAAGCTGAATGGTTCTTTACCAACATCGAAGCCGGCACAACTTACGCAAACCGCCCGCAGGGCAGCACCACCGGTGCCTGGCCCGGGTTTCAGCCCTTTGGCGGCATTAAAGGCTCAGGGTCTGCTGGGAAGAACGGCGGTGGTTACTATTATCTCCCGTTATACATGCACGAACAATCTCAAACCAGGGTTAAACGTGCCTGACCGCGAGTGGTAAACCAATGTAAAATTAAGCCAGGCTTCGAGCCTGGTTTTGAATTAACCTGGGATGTTCGATACAAGATGTTTAGAAAAGGAACCCTCCTCAAAATCATAGTCATTGTGGCGTTGATATGGCTGGTCAGATCTTTTTTTGCAGACACGCCGGAATCACCAGCTGTGCTGATCCTTATCCTGGGATTCTTTGTGGCGGTATTGCTTCTGCCAAAAACCAAATCGAGGCAAAGCCGAAAAGAAGAGCTTCCTCCTTCGCAACGACGAAATCGAAAAACCGATAAACACAAATCCTGGATTACCAGGATCGACGAAGAATGAATGAAAGTGAAAAACCCGCATGGACCCTGAACAAAAAATCGAAATACTAAGCACAATCGCCTTATCTGAAGACCAACTAAAAAATATCCAAAACCTGGATGAGAGAATTAAGGTTGATGTTTATAAATATAAAGAGATGAACAAAATCTCAGATGATGCCTGGCGAAAAACCGAAATTCTGCTCACCTACGGACCAAATCTGCCGGATGTGGAAAAAGTGCCCAATTTGCGCTGGATTCAGAGCAGCTGGGCTGGCGTGGAAAAACTTCTCGATGACCCGCTGTTGAACCAGGAAACTGTGGAGGTGACCAGCTCCAGCGGTGCGAATGTCAGCCAGATGGGTGAATACGTGGTGATGATGCTGCTGATGCTCGGTCACAAAATGCCCATGATGCTCCAGGCGCAACGGGAAAAACGTTGGATTGAGGATAAATTTACCAGCCTTCAACCAAAAGAACTGCGCGGCAGCACGGTTGGGATCGTCGGCTATGGCTCGATAGGACGTGAAGTCGCCCGCCAGCTGTATGCTTATGGCGCAAAGGTTCTCGCCAGCAAACGAGACGCGATGCACCCTGAGGACAAAGGCTACATACCCGAAGGTCTCGGCGACCCGTATGGGAATTATTTTGACCGACTATACCCCATGGAGGGACTGAGAGGCATGCTCGAGGAATGCGATTTTGTGGTCGTGACTTTGCCGCATACCAAGTCGACTGAATGCCTGTTCGTCAAGGAAACTTTTGACTATATGAAACCCGGGTCTTACTTCGTGAATGTTTCCCGGGGTCAGTTGGTAGACGAAGGAGCTTTGATCGATGCCCTGAATTCCGGGCAACTTGCCGGGGCAGCACTGGATGTGTATTCACAAGAGCCTTTACCTCCCGAGAGCCCGCTTTGGAGCCAGCCAAACCTGATTTTAACCCCGCATATCTCAGCTTTTTCTCCGAATATGCTCAACCAGGTAATCGAATTGTTCATCGAGAATCTGAAACGCTATCTGAACAAACAGCCGCTTTACAATGTGATCGACCGGGAGCAAGGCTATTAAGACCCCATGGACCTATTCGACCACTCACTTGAAGATCAATTGCGCAGCCAGGCTCCCCTGGCTTATCGCATGCGCCCGCAAACGCTGGACGAAATCGTCGGGCAAAAAGATATCATTGGCAAAGGCACACTTTTACGCCGCGCTATCGAAGCAGACCGACTCTTCAGCTCCATCATTCTGTATGGTCCTCCCGGTACCGGGAAGACCACCATCGCGCGGGTGATTGCAAACTCGACCAACGCCCATTTTGAAACCATAAGCGCTGTTTTGGCAGGGGTAGCCGATTTACGCAAAGCAATTCAGGAAGCACTGGAACGGCGGAAGTATCACCAGCAAAGAACCATTTTGTTTATTGATGAAATCCACCGTTGGAACAAAGCCCAACAGGATGCCTTGTTGCCCCAGGTTGAAAACGGACTGATCACCCTGATCGGCGCGACGACCCAAAACCCTTATTTCGATGTAATCAAGGCGCTGGTAAGCCGCTCGCGTATCTTTGAACTGAAACCCCTTAGCCAGGACGACATTCTGACCTTGCTCAAAAGAGCGCTTGAGGATGAGCGCAGTGGTTATGGTATGCGCAACATCAAGGCAGACGAAGACGCATTGCGGCACCTTGCAGATATCGCTGGCGGAGACGCCCGAAACGCCCTGAACGCGCTTGAACTTGCTGTCGAAACCACACAGGCAAAGGATGGGGAAGTGCACATTACGCTCGAGGTTGCCCAGGAATCGATCCAGCGCAGGGCGGTGTTGTACGACAAGACAGACGACCAGCATTACGACACCATCTCAGCGTTTATCAAGTCGGTACGCGGAAGTGACCCGGATGCGGCCTTATATTGGATGACCAAAATGCTTCTGGCGGGTGAAGACCCACGTTTTATTCTTCGCCGACTGATTATCCTTGCCAGTGAAGACATTGGCATGGCGGACCCCAACGCCATCCTGGTTGCCAACGCGGCAGCCCAAAATTTTGAATATATCGGCATGCCCGAAGGTTGGTATCCGATTGCTCACGCGGTTATCTACCTGGCAACCGCGCCAAAATCCAATTCGGTCGGAGCATTTTGGGAAGTGCAGGATGAGATCAAGCGTCAGGGTGCCGGCAGGGTTCCAATTCACCTGATGGATGGCAGCCGTGATGCCGAGGGGCTTGGTCATGGCAAAGGTTATCTCTATCCCCACTCATTCGATGGTCACTGGGTCAGGCAGCAGTATTTGCCGGAAGGATTGATCGGTCGAAATTTTTATAAGCCTTCAGACCAGGGCTACGAAAAAGAGATTGCCGATCGTTTGAAGAAGTGGCAGAAGGCTTCCGAACAAGGAAATTCGACCCAACCAGGTCTGAACCAGGTTGATTCTGGACCTGTTTTAGATTAAACGAGCTGGAATGAGCCAGTTTTCTTCACTTAGCGGCGCCAGCTCGTTAGCTGCATGAATCAATCCTGCAAAACCGACTGGTTTATCCATCGCCTTCAAAACATGAAAGTTCTTAAACCGATGAGATGCCTGGGGATTGAATTTAATTTCGAAAGGATAAAGCATTCCATTTCTATCTGCCAGGAGATCAATCTCATACTGATTTGAATCACGGTAGTAAAAAAGACGCGCCTGTTTACCTTGATTCCACCAGGTTTTGTAAACTTCAGAAACAACCCAGCTTTCAAACAAGGATTCTTTCATAACCGACTTGTTAATAGCTTCTTCATTTTCTATGCCACAAAGGTAGCAAGTTAAGCCCGAGTCGAGGAAGTGAATCTTCGGACGTTTGACTATTCGTTTTCCAAGGTTATTAACGTACGCCGGCAAACGCACAATTACCCCTGAGGTTTCCAGCACATCCAGCCAGCGCCCTGCTGTTGTGCCATCAATTCCTAACGCCCGGGATAAGCTGGCAAGATTCAGCTCTTGTGCTGTGCGAGTCGCCAGAAGACTGACAAACTGCATGAATTTCCCCGTGTCCATTACGTTAGTGATCTCTCTCACATCAAGAGCCAGGTAGGTTTGCAGATAGGAACTATAGAAACCGTCGATCGTCACTGTTTCTTGTGTCAGCAAGCGGGGATACCCACCCGTCAGGATCGAATGTAAAATGCCCTGGCGATCTGATTCTCCGGTTTGTCTCGATAGCAGGTCTTTAGCTGTTGATGGGAAAACCTCATTTTCTCTGCCAACCAATTCGCTCTGCGACAGACCACTCAATCTCAATAAACGAACTCGTCCGGCAAGAGATTCCAGGACACCCTTCATCATCGGATAAATTTGAGAACCAGTTATCCAATATTGCCCGTTTTCGTTAGATTCGTCGATTAAAATTTTGATGTATGTTAACAAACCAGGTGCATACTGAATTTCATCGATAATCAAAGGCGGTTTATATTGTTCCAGGAATAGTTTAGGCTGATTTTGTGCCATCAAACGTGCTGAAAGATCGTCAAGACTGACAAATTTTCTGTCTTTAGAAGCCAGTTTCTTCAACATTGTGGTTTTTCCGACTTGCCTGGCACCCGTAACCATAATAACGGGATATCCTTTGCTCGCTTCAATTAATTCTTTTTCAAGATGCCTGCTGATATACATAATCCCTCCAGGTAGGTTAATCCTCTCGTCTTAGTATTATACAGGATCCAATCCTGTATTTTCAAGGATTACTTCCTGTAATTTCAGGGTTATGTTCCTGGATTTTTCGCTTTTTGAATGTTTTAGAGTAAATGTGGAGAAAGGGGTGGATAATCAAATCGCCCAGCGTCCTGGCTGAGCGATTTTTTGGATTGTGATCTTAATCTTTAGGATTCGATCTAAGGTTAATTAACCTTGATATCGTCCGGGTAATCTGCCAGCGCTTCGTCAATTTTTTGCATGACTTCATCGGTCAGCATGGGCACCACATCCAGAGCCTTGAAGTTTTCCTCCAGCTGGCTGAGTTTGCTTGCTCCGGTGATCACTGTGCTGACATTAGGATTTTTCAACACCCATGCCAAAGACATTTGCGCCAGGGTGACGCCCAGTTCATCGGCAATTTTAGCCAGGTTTTCGACCGCGTCCATACGTTTGGGATCGCTAAACATCTCAATTAGCCATTCATACCCAGGTAAATTGGCACGGCTGCCCTCGGGGAACTTGCCCCCGCGGTACTTACCGCTGAGCATACCGGATTTCAACGGGCTCCAGGTGGTAGTGCCCAATCCTAATTTTTGATAGAGGATGTCGTATTCTTTTTCAACCCGGGTGCGGTGGAGCAGGTTATATTCAGGCTGTTCCATTGTTGGACCGATGAGATGATGCTTTTTGGCAATCTTCGCCGCTTTCAGAATCGACTCCGCAGACCATTCAGACGTGCCCCAGTAGAACGCCTTACCCTGGTTGATGACGTGGTTAAAGGCGCGCACAGTTTCTTCAATCGGGGTTTCAGGGTCCGGACGGTGGGCGAAGATCAAGTCTACGTGATCGAGCCCAAAATTACGCAGAGAACGATCGGTCCCTTCGACGATGTGTTTAAAACTGAGCCCTCGTTCGTTTGGAGTGTTCCCGCCCCAGAATATCTTGGTGGAAAGCACATATTGCTCGCGCGCCCAACCCAGCTCACGCAGAGCCTGACCCATGATTTTTTCAGATTCACCGTTGGCATAAGATTCGGCGTTATCAAAAAAATTGACGCCTCTGTCCCAGGCAGCTGCCATGAGCTGTTTGGCATGTTCGATATCAACCTGATTGTGATAAGTGACCCAGGAGCCAAAAGATAGTTCGGATACCTTCAGCCCGGATTTTCCCAAATTTCGATAGTTCATAGTACCTCCAGTTGTTAATTGCTTAACTTGATTATAGGAAACGACCGTCAAATAACACGCTTCTGTAGAAGCAGTGGCTTTACTCGTTCCGGCGGATTGCGGGAGAGTAAGCGGCATGAGCGTACCCGTCCGTTTTGTGGTAACCCATGGTGGAGTGTGGGGGGTGCCCCGGTGGTCAATAATCAGACGGTCTTTCGTTTCCCTGCTATAATCCGAAAAATGAACGTGGATATTCGCTCGACTGTGATCGTAATTGCCATCATGGCAGCTATCGCTGCGGTGATCATGGCATTACGCGCGCGCAGCGCCATTCGCAGTGGTCGTAAGCTGCCCTTTTTCTACAAAAAGAGACAGCAATATGATCTTGGAATCAGGCTCATCCTGGCGGCGCTGGCACTGGCTGCCTTTGCTTACGCTTCACTGCGCTGGGGAGAGGGGCTTGCCTACCGCTACTTTCCACCCACGCTAACCCCCTCGCTGACCCCCACCATCACGCTAACACCAACGATCACACTCACCCCAACGATCACGCTTACACCAACGATCACAAACACGCCTTCGGTCACCAATACGCCTTCTTTACCGGAGGAAATAATCGACGAGTTTGAAGCCATCGGTACGCCGCAGGACGCATATATCTTCAGCACGATCAAATTCTCGACCGATATTGATGAGGACCTGCAGCCGGTCGAGCCTGCCACGGAATTTGAAAACCCCCTTGAGACAATCTTTGGGACCTACAGTTACAACATGATGACCAATGGTGTCCAGTGGACAGAGGTCTGGAGGCGTGACGGTGAAATGATTCACTACACGGTTGGTACATGGCAGGGGCACAGTGGCGGTTATGGCGCCAGCCGTCTGGAACTTCCGGCGGAAGAATGGCTCCCCGGGCAATACCAACTGCAATTTTTTATCGGGACAGACTGGCTTATGAGCGGACATTTCAGAGTTTTGGGCAATCCACCAACCGCCACGCCGACTGTCAGCCCCAGCCCAACGACAACCTATACCAGCACCCCGCTTCCGAGCAACACCCCATTGCCCAGCGCAACTCCCAGACCGAGCAATACAACCGCGCCCTAAACGAACTGTCAATCTTTTTTCCTTAATTAATTTTCCAATCAGGGGGTTACAATAGTGACACTATGACTGAAAACTATCAACCTGCATCAAAACGATGGAAAATCTCACCGCTTGTGCCCCGTCATATCAGCCGTGAGCTTTCTGCCTACTCGCCATTCCTGCGTCAACTGCTTTTCAATCGCGGTATTGTCACTGCGGATTCCGCCCAGGCTTACCTCAGCGGTCAATCGCCAACGAATCCTGAACCTTTGGCTCTGATTGGCATAGAAAAAGCGGTTGAACTCCTGCACAACGCCCTGCTAAGTGGCAAAAATATCGCAATTTATGGCGATTATGACACTGATGGGGTCACAGCGAGCGCGCTGCTTTATGAATTTTTTGACCAGCTTGGTCACACCCCGCGGGTATATATCCCGAATCGCTTCGACGAAGGCTACGGGCTGAATATTGATGCAATCGAACAGCTGGCATCGGAGGGGATAGACCTGATCGTCACAGTTGATTGCGGAATCAAGGCGGTGGAAGAGGTTGCCCGGGCGAAATCGTTGGGGATGCAGGTAATTATCAGCGATCATCACCTGCCTGGCAACCAGCTTCCGGATGCTGACGCCATCGTTGATCCCCATCAGACAGGGGATCCTTATCCCTACAAGATGCTCGCAGGAGTTGGACTGGCATTCAAACTCGTCCAGGCTTATCTGCAAATTTATCCCCAACCAACAATCGACCCAAATCAGTGGCTTGACCTGGTTGCCATCGGAACTGTGGTGGATATCGCCCCACTGGACGGTGAGAATCGTTCTTTGGTCAAGGCAGGTCTGCAAGTCCTGCGTTCCACGCAGCGGCAGGGGCTCTATTCGCTGATCCAGGTGTCCGGGATTAAGATCGACCAGCTTAATGCCGGTCAACTGTCCTTTGGAATCGGACCGCGTTTGAATGCTGCTGGTCGTATGGATTCTGCGAAGGCAGCCTTTGAGTTGCTGACTACCAAAGACATCTTCGAGGCTGGCGCGCTGGCACAGACACTGGAGAACTTTAATTCCCAACGCAAAGATATTATGCATACCATCCAGGAAAAGGTGATCTCTGAAGCCCATGCTGCTGACCCCGATATGCCCATCATCATTTCTTTTTCAGCTGATTATGAAGAGGGCGTGGTTGGGTTGGCTGCCGGAAGGGTCACTGAGAGTTTTTACAAGCCTGCCATCATTGGGCGGCTTGAAGACGGGCAGATCAAAGCATCCTGCCGTACAATTCCCGAGTTTAATATTGTTGAAGCGCTGGATCTGTGTGCTGATCTGCTGGACCATTATGGTGGGCATGCCATGGCAGCGGGATTAAGCCTGCCAGAAGCGCAGGTCGAATCTTTTAGCAAGCGTATCACCCAAATTGCGCAGGAATGCCTGGCTGGCGTGGAGCTGGTGCCGGAACTGGCGATTGATTATGAAATTTCACTACACAAACTTGAGCCTAAGCATATCCCTGACATCCTTGCGGATATTGATCAGCTTCAACCTACCGGCAACAGCAATCCAGACGCGCTCTTTTGCAGCCGAAACTGCAAAGTTACTCGTGCCCGGGCGGTTGGTGACGGTCGTCATCTGAAGCTGACGCTTGGAGCGGGTGACCACCAATTTGATGCCATCGCTTTTAACCAGGGGCATTGGCTCAATGAGATGCCCGCTTATGTTGATATTGCTTATTTTTTTGAGATAAATACCTACCAGGGCAGACAGTCTTTGCAGCTGAATGTCAGGGACATTAAAGCCTCTTTAAAAGCTGATTGATCAGGCAAGCCCGATGGGTGAAATTTTAAGGTCGAATTGACTGATTTTCTGCTGAGATTCTAATTTTTCAAGACGACCTTGTTCCAACGATGAAGAGGATGTTTTTCACAACAAGAAAAAGAGGAACTCAGGGGATTGTTTGAATGCGAAATCTTTTCGTAGGGAACGAGGCTCGTCCCGTTCCGGCGAAGCGATGTTTTTACAGGGAACGTGGCTCGTCCCGTTCCGGCGAAGCGATGTTTTTGTAGGGAACGTGGCTCGTCCCGTTCCGGCATACCCAATGACCAAACATAACGGCGGATTGGAGGTGCGACACGATCACGCCAATCGAAATAACCGGCACCTCCAATCTCGCCCTACGGAAATTCCCGGGACGGCGTGGCACCTCCGGTTCCGGCGAAGCCATCTTTTCGTAGGGCGAGACGTTTGTACCGGCGTCGCTGTGTATTGAAAACACCTCGTATTTCCCGCTACTCATGCTTTGTGTGTTTTCAATCCGCCGTACACACCAACCACACACACCGGCGGCTCGATCAGGCAAGCCCGATGGGTGAAATTTTAAGGTCGTACTGACTGATTTTCTCCTCGATGCGACCATCAAGGTAACTGTGATGAGCGCTTGCTTCCAACCGAACCGGTTCACCTGCATCCCTGGCATCTTCGAGTAAATTAACCAGCGACTGAATGGCTTTTTCCGCCCGCTTTCCTTTTTCCATCCCCATGCGGTAGGTTAAAAAACCCGGGTTTTCCTGCAATACTCCCAAGACTGAGCGTAATGCCAGGATGAATTCTTGTGTGGTTCGCGGCTGGTCTTCGGGGAAGAGGGTTTTGACCGGTTGTTTCAGGTTGATTAAAAGCGACCTGAGCAGCACAGGCGCGTGCAAAAAATGAGCGAGCGCGTCCTGACCTTGCAGCTGCATTTCATGCTTATCATCGCCTACGAATATCCTGAGCCGATACTCTGATTTGCTCGGAACCTGCAGAAAGTCCTGCGGGTTGATCAGTGCATTGATTCGTTCCAGGATGGTATCCGCGAATTCCTGGTAAACCTCTTTGAGCGGACGCGAGTCATCACCAGGGTTCAAAGCTGGGACAGGCTCACCGACTTTCATGGTCAGCCTCGGTCGTTTGAGTTTAAAAACGTCTCCCATGCCACCGAGAAATCCGCTGAAACCGACAGGAACAACTGCCGCCTGCCCTTTATGACTAAGCCAGGCAACCCCAAGCTGCGCCCTCATGTTGCCGGGGTCCCAGGTGCCGCCTTCGGGAAAAATGCCCAGGTAGCCATTTTGCTCAAGCACGCTCAACGCCTGGCTCATCGATTTGCGGTCAAGATTACCCCGGTTTATGGGGATATAGCCATAAAAGCGCACGATATGATCGATAAAACCTTCAAAAGGGATGTCACCGGCGCCAATCGGTTCGACTAATTGCCGCGGGAACAAAAACATAAACATCGGCTCAAGCGTGGAAACATGATTTCCTGCCAGGATGACAGGTCCGTCCGGAGGGATGTTTTCCAAGCCCTGGATGGTCGGTCTGGTTAATAGTCTGAGCAAACCCTTTCCGAGAAAGCCGAGGATTTTTCGCCGCAGGTTATAGCGTGGATAGGGTATCGTTTGTTTGTTTTGGTTTCCCATGATTAATAAGCACTAACAAAGATCAGCATAGCAGGTTACGAACATAAAAAGATGCCCCCACAGGAATTCGAATCCTGGTTTCGGCCTTGAGAGGGCCGCGTCCTGGGCCACTAGACGATGGGGGCGTGGCAAGAAATAATATCACGGAGTGAAATCAACGTCAATGCGATTCGTTCTGAAACCGCAATCCATGCCCGCGCACGGTGACGATGTAATCATATTCCGAGTCGAGTTGGGTCAATCGATCCCGCAGCCTTCTGACCAGTGCGTCAAACGCCTGTTCTGTCACCCAGCGGGAGTCTTCTTCCCACACGGCGTTGATCAGTTCTTCACGGGAAACGACCTCATCGGTTCGATCGTAGAGGTATTGCAAAAGCATGAATTGTTGGTTCGACAACGGAGGGTCAAGCTCTTTTCCCCTGATCCACACCCGTCGGGAATCCTCGTCCAATTGCAATTTGAACATCCGGCTGATTTCTGCAGGAAGGTCCGAAAGCGGCAGGGTCGCGTCTGTGCTCAAAAAAAGAAAGGTTTGGGTAAAGGCGATTGTGATCTCATCTGCTTCGATCAGTTTGGCAGGCTCGCTGACTGGCTGGTTATTCAGATAAGTTCCGTTTTTGCTGCCCAGGTCTTCGATCAAAATGCCATTAGCGCTCACCACAACCCTGGCATGGTGCCTGGAAACCTGGCGGTCAGGGATGACGATGTCACAATCCGGATCACGACCAATGGTCAGGTTCCGGTCAAGGACCCATTGTTGTCCGTTCAAGGCGCCGTTGTTGGCTACCAGGACGGCATCTTCTGAATATTCTTTCATCAATCCTTCCTTGTGCTTTCTTGTTTCAGATTATAATCCATGCATACAGACACACTACGCCGAAAGTAAAGTCTGGTCTTAAGGAAACGAAAACGGAGAAGGATGAGATTCAATCCCACGCAAGGGACAGTTTTACACGAACGCTATCGTGTTAAACAGATCATCGGTCAGGGAGGTTTTGGTTCGATCTACCTGGCAGAAGACCTGCGCCTTGAAGGGCGGCTTTGCGCGGTTAAGCAAGTGCGCTATGATGCGATTTCCCCAGCTGAGGTATTGAAAGAATCGCGTGAACAATTTATGCGTGAAGCAACTGTTTTGGCGCGCCTGGACCACCCCAACCTGCCCAAGGTCTCCGACTTCTTCTCGATTGACGATAACGATTTTTTGGTGATGGATTATGTGCCCGGGGATGATTTGCGGGCTACCATCGCCAAAGCGGATAGTAATGGTCGCTTCCTGCCTGAAGAGGATGTGCTCAACTGGGCTGTTCAGATTGGTGATGCGCTGAGTTACATGCACAATCAAACTCCATCGATCCTGCATAGGGACATCAAACCATCAAACCTGAAGGTCACACCCAACGGCGTGATCAAACTGGTTGACTTCGGTCTGGTTAAGCTGCTGGCACCTGGAGAAGTGACCATTACAATCATGCAGGGACAAGGCACGGCGATCTACACACCTCTCGAACAATATGGCGGTGATACGAGCCATACTGACGCACGTTCGGATGTTTATGCCTTCGGCTGCACCATCTATCACCTGCTCACCAACAAAGCCCCTGTCAATGTGCGCGATCGGTTTCTTTCACCAGAGAGTCTGACCCCTCCGCGGGTAATCAACCCGGCGATTACACCACGTGTTGAAGAAGCGATTCTTTGGGCAATGGAACTGCATCCGGATGACCGTCCTAAAAACGTAACTGCCTTTATCAAAGCTCTGACCGGTGAATCCACCGGGAATTTGCGCCGTTTTGGAAACAGTTACAACCGTTCCGTTTTTCCTAAACAATTAGGTAAAACCGAAGAACGCCTCTCGTTGATAGCTGGCGGACTGGTGTTTATCACGCTATTGCTTACCCTTTTACACAACCTGTAGACAGGATTATTTTCGCTTCAAAGCGTCATCGAAGGGGGTGTTTTCAGTAAAAATCCACCATGCCAGGGCGAATGCCCAGCCAAAAAGCATGCCTATAACAGTCACCTGGACGATAAACCAGCTTGAACTTTGCCGAACCAGCTCGACGATTGGTTTGATTCCCAACGTCAGCAAGGAATAAGCAATTAAACCACCAATAACTGTGCAAAGTGTTGAACGCATGCCCCAGCGGGTGCTCCCCCACCACTTAAAACCGATTGCCCATCCCAAAAAACCTCCGGCAGCGATAATGAGGATCACAAGGAGCCAGTCAGTCATTTTCGGATAGCCTTTTTCGTTTGCCAAAGGGACAGACGTCGCAGTGGGTGTAGGAGTAGGGCTCACCGTTGGCGTTAATGTGGGCGTTGGGGTCGGCGTGGGTGTAGCCGTGGGCATGATGACCTGTGCCAAACCACCGTGTGTATTCAGAACCAGGGTGCCTGAGGTCCTGGCGGGTTCGCTGATGGCTGTGACTTCGAAAACGCCTTCGCGTTCAATTCGATAATCGATTGTGGCAATTCCGTTTTGCGTCACGGCTTCGGGTTGAGAAACGATCAGGTTTTCAGTTGACAAGAGCACTGTAAAACGCACAACGGTTCCATCGGGCACCTGGTTGCCGTTTTGATCGACGATTGGTCCTGCCTGTATGCGGACGTTTTCTCCCATTACAAACAGGGGCAATGGAGTTACCAGTAGCGGGGTTTCCAGCACTGGTGTTTCCATAGCTTCGGCAGGGATTGGCATGGTCGGTGTGATCAGGTTTACCTGGATTACCTGGTTTGGATCTGGTGAAGTTACCTCCCTGATCTGATAGTCAATCGCCTGCAAAGAAACCGGAAGAGAGCCGGTCGCGCTCATTTCGCGCATCAGGATTCGTGTCGAAATGTCCAGGGCAGCCTGGCTGTGGTTATAGAGCGCGTAGTAGGCGGTCAGGTTCGCCAAATCGGTCGAATCAAGGTAATATGGTTCGCCATAACTGAAGACGATTACCCGCTTATCCCGCAGCAAATCCAGCCGCTCAGATAAAATCCGTTTAAGAGCCCGGGTTTCCGGGCTGTCAGGGTCTTCATTAATGATATTGAACACCACCCACTGTGAACGACGCAAATTATCGACAAGGTTAGGGTCTGAGGGCTCTGTGCGTTGATCCAAAATTTCAGTAAGCTGGACCAGGGAGTAGGAATGGACACGATCACCGTTCAGTTGATTGGTTCCCAGGGTGCCATAATAGCGAACCAGGGTATCTTCGAAATCCATCCTGCCAAAATCACTCTGGCTCGCACAGCGGGAACATTGCTGGCTGTTGCGAGTGTCAGTGAAAATCGTCATGGTCTCATGCAGCACGGGCGGTTGGGGCAGCACCGAGTTTAAATATTCTACTGACGGAGAGAGCAGTGTAACTGCCCGGCGGTTGACCAGTAAACTAATGTTGGAGTTGCTTCCTACGACATTCAATTGCTCTTCAGGGACCAAAACTGATTCAATCCCGAAAGTCGGGTAAATCTTCAGCTTGGCGTTCAGAATGCGTTCCACAGAGGTGTCGACCCGACTGGCAAACAGGGCGTCCTCCTGGTATTTTTGGGTGAAAAAGTCAATGGTTCTGCGGATGGTTTCAGCGTCATTTTCATCGATACGCGCTCGAAAATCATCGAGGAACAGGATATCATTTCCAGCCAAAAAAGCAGTTCTTGCCACGGTCATGGGGTCAAACTCGTTTTCATTGGCACTGAAAAACAGCCTGACCGCATTACTACCCAGGCTATCACTGATGGTCAGACCCCCATTTTCACGCCATGAAGCGATCGGTTCAGGGGAAAGCAGCTGCTCAAGAGCAGTCTGATCAAAATTTACAGGCAGGGTGGTTGCACGGATATTGCCTTGAAAACCCTGGAAACGTATCGGTGAGACCATGAGCCCATCGACCTGGCGTTGTGGGTCCTGGCTACCAGTAACGCTCATATACGGCGCCAGTTCTATTTGTTTGAGTTGTTCCAGCGTTTTTTGCAGGGTCGACACTTCCTCATACGGCAGGCGGTCGACGCTGCCCAACCCAGGGAAATGCTGCGCGATTACGCTCATTTTTCCGCTGCTGCCCTGGTGGATACCCTGCACATAGGCTTGGCTGAGTTCACCAACCCAATAGGGATCTCCCCCAAAGCTCTGCGTGTTGGCAAAGCTGGCGGCAATGGAATCTTTGGTGTCTATTACATCCAATGCCGGACCAAGAAAGAGGTTCACCCCGATCGCGGAAAGCTCCTCGCCAATGGCTGCGCCGACTTCAGCTGCCAGTTCTGTTGACCAGGTTGCACCGATTGACATCGGTGAGGGAAATTCGGTCAAACCTGTTTGGATTTGCGCCGTTCGGTTATCGCCCTGCACAAGGCTCATGCCAACATAAAGTGGCACATAAGCGGCAGCCTGGATGGGCGTGTTTGGATCGGCGGTTTGTTTTGCCTGCCAATTTAGCCGTTGTAAGCCCTGGGTAAGGTTCCAGGCAGCCGGGATGGTATCATCGGAGACAAAATTATCCCGTTCAGCTGTCAGAACTACGCCGCCAATATTGTAATTTGTGATCAGGTCGAAAATTTCAGAGCTTTCATCCAGGTCTGTCCCGTCAAAAGTTACCAGGAAGAGCTGACCCACTTTTTCACGCGGGGTCATCGTCTGCATGATTGAGGCTGCGTCTGTTTGCCCTGCAGGTTTAGCGCTGCCTGAGGAGTAAACGAACCCTGAAAGCAAGCCCAGGCAGACCAGGATGTTTAGCAGGCGTGATTTCATGCCGCCTCGTACACCCGCCTGGCATGCGCCGGATCATTACAAATAACCATATCCACCCCAGACGCGCGCATACGCAGAAGGTCTTCAGGCTTATCGACAGTCCATACATTGACCTGTTTGCCTTCCCGGTGTAAACGGTCGACCAGTTGTGGTTTGACGTCAGCGTAGAACGGATGCAACGCATCGTAGCGGAAGCGCTTGCCCAACCAACCGCGGTAAGGGCTCCCTGCCAGACCGGGCAGTGCCAGCAAGCCCCGTCTGATCCCTGGAGCGAGTGTATTCGCCTTTAAAAGGTTGCTGCCTGAAAAGGAAGAGAGCAAAATTGTGTCCTCGAGGTTCGTTTTCCTGATAAGCTCAATTACCCGTTCTACAAGGTTGTCTCTTGGCGTGGCATAATTCTTAAGCTCGACGTTGATCAGATAGTGTCCACCAAATTCTTCGAAAACATCCTCCAACAACGGAATTGGTTCACCAATGAAGGCATCTCCGAACTTGCTGCCTGCATCCAGGTGTTTCAGTTGGTCCCACAATTGTTCTGAAACTTTGCCCTGACCGTTTGTAGTTCGATTTACAGCCTGGTCATGATGGACCACCAGACGCTCATCAGCGGAAAGCATTACGTCAAGTTCGATGCCATCAGCGCCCTGCTCTTTTGCTAATCGGAAGGCAGCCATGGTGTTTTCGGGAGCCGCTGCGGAGGAGCCGCGATGGGCAATAAGCAAGGGGCGGGGTTGGCGCGCGTGTTCTGACATGTCCAATATTATAGCATCGCCATGCTATAATTTCTTAACATCGGTCGATTTCGAGGAGGTCAAGATGACAAAATTAAGCCTGGTTAAAAAGCGCGACGGCAGCGTGGTTCCTTTTACCCCCGAGCGCATCACCAACGCCATCTATCGAGCAGCGGTAGCAGTCGGAGGTCGTGACAGAAAGGCAGCCGAAGAGCTCTCAGCACAGGTTGTCGCTGAACTGGAACAAATTTTGCCAGAAGGCGAAACCC
The DNA here is from genome assembly GCA_002411175.1 of Anaerolineaceae bacterium UBA5311. GTDB lineage: Bacteria > Chloroflexota > Anaerolineae > Anaerolineales > Anaerolineaceae > Mesolinea. The sequence goes on from DHRN01000017.1 coordinate 38,151, forward strand.
CCAATATTGAAATGATCCAGGATGTGGTTGAAAAAGTTTTGATTAAAAATGGACGTGCCCGGGTTGCGAAAGCATACATCCTCTATCGCGATGAACGCGCGCGGCAGCGTGCCAAACGCTCGGATTCAGACCGCACACCTTCGGGCAACATTCCCTGGGCTAAGCTTTGGCAGGTGTTGGATTGGTCTGTCGCGCATGACGTTCACACCAGTCAGAGTCTTAATAACCATATCCGCAGTGGGAATTTGCCTGAGCTGGCTACCTCGTCCGAAGCTGCCTATAGTGAAGATGTTGAAAACGCCGCAAATTTGATCCTCGATCGCAGAGACGAAGTGCGCGTGGTTTTTATTGCTGGTCCTTCATCCAGCGGGAAAACCACGACTACCATCAAAGTCGGCGAACGGCTGGCAAAACAAGGTTTTAAGCTAATCACCCTGAATATCGATCATTATTTTCATGATCTCGAGATGCACCCCAAGGACGAATTCGGTGATTACGATTTTGAGACCCCCCAGGCGCTCAATATGCAGTTGATTAACCAGAACCTGGTCGAACTTTTCGAAGGGAAAGAAGTGCGTATTCCCTTTTATGATTTCAAAACCGGGAAAAGTATCCCCGATCACACCCCAATGAGGTTGAATAAGCATGAAATCGTGCTGATCGACAGTTTGCACGGTCTCTACCCGGAAATGACCGAGGATATCCCGGATAATTGGAAATTTAAGCTCTATATCGAGCCGCTGCTGCAGTTGAAACTTAAAAACGGTCGCTATGCCCGCTGGACGGATATCCGCCTGATGCGGCGAATGCTGCGTGATGCTTCCCACCGGGCTTACGATCCAACGCAAACGCTGTTACACTGGCATTACGTGCGATCGAGCGAACTGCGCCACATCATCCCCTATGTCAACACCGTCGATACCGTCGTCAACAGCGCCATGCCCTACGAATTGCCGATTTACAAAGCCAAACTTGGCGAAAACTTCACCCGCTGGGCGCAGGAATACAAGAATGACCCCCTGCGGCAGGACGCCTGGGAACGCGCGGATCGTGTTGACCGCATGTTCAAGGAAATTGACGCGGTCGAAACCGATAGCTTTGTGCCAGAAGATTCGGTAATTCGTGAATTTATCGGCGGCGGCATCTATAAATATTGATGACGTAACTGAAACGAAAAGGACGGGGTGGGCTACTGTCCTTGTTTTTTATCAATCAAGCAGAACCAACCGCAGGAATCATTTCGAGTGTTCGCGGATAAAAAACCCGACCATTCGGGCGATGTTCAAATTGGCAGGCAATATTTTGCCCTCCGATGGGCAGAGATCGTTATGCCGGGCTCTGTCTCCCGATCTGAACCTGGCTCTTAGCCAGAGCAAACCAACACCAGGCGCGAGGGAGCGGGAAGAATTTTCATCCACTCAAGAAAAATCAGCAAGAAACAAGCCTTGAGCGCGTCCTGCCGGCAACCTCCTAATAACACGGTCCGGTGAATACGTAATCTCCCCCCCGATTGCCGATAGTATCGACACCATAATATTTTCCACAGGCATCCGAACAGCTCATCCCCACCAGGCAATCACCACCATACAGGCGATATTCGATTTCGCAACTCACATTGGTTCCGCGTTCGGCGCACCAGTTTCCAGCCCACCATACGTCAAACTGGGTAAAGGTCGCCCGCGGCCAGATCATGTAGGGGTTGGGGAACCAGGTTGGCGTGAGCGTAGCTGTCGGCAGCGCGGTTTCGGTTGGCGTTGGTGTTGGCGTTTCAGTTGGCGCAAGTGTAGCGGTCGCTGTGTGAGTGGGTGTTGGGGTTTCGGTTGGGATGGGTGTGATGGTTGCTGTGTCTGTAACGCTGGCGGTCTCTGTTGCGCTTATATCCACGCGGGGACCGCAGGCGGCAAGAAGCAGAGCGAGCAAACCAACAGAAATCGCTGCAATTATTGGGGTTTTCGTTCTTTTTATTAACATAATCCATTCTCAATTACAGGGGACGGTATATCCCTGGAACTCATTATACACAGTGGGTAAATTGTCCTTTGAATAATAAAGTCCGCAAGCATCATAACAGGTGTGAGCGTAATAGCATATCCCATCATAAAGGCGATACTCCGAAACGCAATAAAGATCATTGCCGCGATCGGGGCAATCAAAATCGTGGTGATAGACAGTATCATCCACCAGGTCTGCGTCGTAACGGGCTTCAAACACTTGCACAGTGCGGGCGCTGTCGGTGAAAAATCTGAAGTCCATCATGGTGCGACCTTCAATCACACCGTCATAAATGCAGATCATCTGGACAGGGAATTGTGGATCTGACCTGCATTCGAGTTCGAATTCGTCAGCAGAAGCAAAGAGCATGCCCTCTATTCCGGCATTAAGAAAGTAAAAGTAGGTCTGATCATCGAGATACCAGGTGCGAAACAGGCGAAACATGTCATTAAAGCCTGCGAATGGGATCAAAGTCTGTGTTGGAGTTGGAACAATGGTCGGAGTGGCTGTAGGAAAAGGGGTTTCTGTTGGCAGCGGGGCAACCGTTGCTGTTGGCAGAGAGGTGGCGGTTGGAAGCACAGTTGGCTCAGTCGGTTCCGGCGTGTTTTGGGGTGAACAAGCTGAAATCAGGCACAAAACCAGCAATAATACTTTGGTCCGCAGTAACATGAAAGAGTCCTTTTCGACTCTGATTTTACCCCTTTTGGGAAAAGCTGTTTTATTCAGGTGGGCGAGTGTGGTTATTCCGTGATGCCCAAAGAAAACTTGCTCAGGCTTCCCGGGAGAGTCAGGTCTTCCTGGATTGCCTCCAGACCATTCTCAACTGCCTCGATGCATGCCAGGTTTGCTTTAGCCAGGAGCTGCGACATGGATTTGGAGGGAATAGGCATATTGTTTTCAAGCCACCAGAAAACAAGTGTCAAGGTGGCTCCGGCAAGATAGTTTTCGGTCAAAGTGAGTTTGCAGAGCGTCATCAAATCATCGTCAGCGCTCATTTGGAGTTTTTTCGCAATCTCTTTGCGGACAATTTGTGTCAACAACCGGAAACCGACCACCCCGCTTCTGCCATCGTTTAATTTATTAAACAGACTGGCGTATTCCTTTGAATAATTAAAAATACCTTCCAGGATTTTTTCGTCCAGGAAGGTGTTGGTATGGATTTCCTGTGGGGACAGAGTTTGAAAATAAGTATTCGTGATATCCTGCAAAATGTCGCCAAACAGTTCGTCTTTATCCTGATAATGCAGGTAAAAGGTCGCTCTGCCAAGGTCGGCATGATCAGTTATCTCCTGAATACTGATTTCATCGTAGCCTTTCTCCAGAATGAGTGTGTGGAGGCTCTTTTTTAGAGCTGCTTTTGTCTTGTTAATACGCCGATCAACTTTCATGACGTTTTGATTCCCTCATAATTACTATCCTGAATGATGTTAATGTCGTTTACCATATTATATCAATTCTAACTAATTTAGTCCAATTAAGGTATCAGGTGGTGGTATGACAAGCAATTCTCATTATGGAAAAATGCGGTTTTTTTTGATTGAAAGCGCAGTGTGGGGGACGAGCCACGTTCCCTAC
>DHRN01000017.1:41978-46748 GCA_002411175.1 Anaerolineaceae bacterium UBA5311
GATGGCTGCGCCGGAACGGGACGAGCAAATTGATAAGGATCTTACCGTTTCGATTGACAAGATCCTTCGCAAAAGAGGCTCAGGATGACAAAACCCAGCTCCTGGTCCCTGTTTCCTGTTCCCTGCTCCCTGTTCTCTGCTCACGGCATGAACCCACCCTCACCGTTTCGGAGTGCAAATACCCCTGCATTTTAGATTTTGAATCCAAGCTCATTCATATCGAGAATTGCTGGTGGTATGCCTTATAATTTAGCCATGTTTCGCAATCTGAACACTCCCACAATTGGCTTGGGGAATTACATCCTGGGCATCAATATCGACAGCGAACGCATTCTCCTTGTGCATAGCAACCCTACAGGATTAACCTGTGAACGGCTCGCGTTTCCATTTCCTTCCACGGAAAGTTTTCAATTTTTCCTATCCGAAGTCAGCAGCAATGCGGACCGTTTGCTCATGATTACCAAAGCGCAGCACCTGCCCATGCCCGATGTTGTCTCCGTTTCAGTTGCCGGTAATTATGACGCTCAGACTGGGGTATTAAGCTCTTCGATGGAGTTTTCGCAATGGAAATCCGAATCCCTGCGCTCTCAACTCGGATTGCGATTTAATTTGCCAGTCTATGCCGAGAACAAAGCGAACGCCGGTATGCTCGCTGAAATGCTGTTTGATACCAACCAGTCCCTGGAACATGCCATCTACCTGACCTTTACACCCCGTATCCGCGTCAGCCTGCTTTCGGAGGGGCGTCTCTATCGAAATACTGCCGCAAATTCAGGTTTGATGGGAAACATCCGCTTAGGCAGCTCGCCAACGCCTGGTGAGCAATTCAGAACGCTCGATGATGTAGCCAGTGGCGGCGGTTTACTTCGCCTTGCCAACCTGCGCCACCCGAATCACTGGGAGCAGGGGCTTACTCTGCACGCTTTCCTGCAATCTGCGCTTGAGGGGGACCCGTACGCTATCGAAGTGATTAACGAAGCCTCTTCCTGGTTGGGTCGCGGGATGGAGGGACTGGTTCACGTTATACGCCCTGATACGATCATCATAGGACACCCTTTTCACCTGTTGGGCAAGCTTTGGTTGGACCCAATGGTCGAAGCTCTCAGCCAGGCAACCGGATTGGGCATTGGTCAGCTTCCAAAAATCACTGCCTCAACCCTGGGCGTGCGCCAGCCTGAGCTCGAAGCGCTCTCCCCTGCGATTATGGGCTTGCGTTCCTCCCGTCCAAATTAAGCCGCTCTTACAATTTGCTAACTTTGAATTTACGTTGTTCTAACATTTGCTTCGTAGAGTTAAATTAACAACAGAAGAAGACATTGGAGGTAAAAATGGCTTATATGATCAGACGAACACCGTATTGGAGAAACAGATACAACCTGGAACGCGCGATGAATCGGTTCCTTGAAATGGATTCCGAACCGCTGCCCTCAGGATTTCCGCTCGATGTGATTGAAAAAGACAGCGAATATATTGTTGAGGCAAGCGTTGCTGGCTTCGACCCTGAGAAAATCGAGATCACTTATGATGACAACACCCTGTCCATCAGAGGTGAAATCGAAGAGAAACACGAAAAGGAATCTGAAGAAGGCAAATATCACATTCGTGAGCGCAGTTTTGGATCGTTTTATCGCAGCATCAACATGCCCAGCGTGATTGATGCCGAGAATATCACTGCAGACACAGATAATGGAATCCTGGTAATTCACCTGCCCAAGAAACCCGAAACCCAACCAAAGAAAATAAATGTATCCGTCAAGAACCCAAAAACGGTAATTGACAACGAGTAAAAGTAAATCATTTTAGGGCAAACACCCTGCCGGTTTGGCAGGGTGTTTGCTTTTATATTCTTTTTCTGTGCTTAAAGGCACTATAATTATTAGGATAATCGAGAGGAGATAGTATGAATTACAACAAGTATTTGGTTTCCCCTGATGAAAACATAAAAATGAAGGATTATGACCCCAACGACTCGAGCGAGTTCGAGGGTAAGAAAAAAGAAGGTCGTAAAGCCCTGGAAAAAGTAAACGCGGAGATCGAGGCTTTGCAGGAATTGATGTACGCTGAAGGAAAAAACCGTTTGCTGGTGGTATTACAGGCAATGGACACAGGCGGGAAAGACGGCGTCATCCGTGCCGTTTTCGAACACGTCAACCCCCAGGGCGTGCGCGTCGCACCTTTCAAGACGCCCTCCGCGCTGGAATTAGCTCACGATTACCTCTGGCGCATCCACGCCCAGACCCCCAAAAAAGGTGAGATTGTCATCTTCAACCGCTCTCATTATGAAGATGTATTGCCGGTTCGTGTGCTCAACCTGATGCCCGAAGAAGTCTGGTCCAGGCGTTTCCATCACATGAACGAGTTTGAACGCATGCTGGTCGACGAAGGCACCGTAATCCTCAAGTTTTATCTCAATATCGACCTCGAAGAACAGGCTGGTCGCTTCCTGGACCGGCTTGAACAGCCTGACAAGCACTGGAAATTCAACCCAGGTGACCTGGAAGACCGCAACCTTTGGGGTCAATACATGGAAGCCTATGAAGACTTGCTGAACAAAACCAGCACGGAGTGGGCTCCCTGGTATATCATCCCCAGCAACAAAAAATGGTATCGCAACCTGCTGATAGCCACGATCGTGCGGGATACCCTGGTGGACATGAAAATGGAATTTCCTGCACCTGCCCCAGACCTGGACATGTATCGCCAGAAGGTGTTTGAGATGGTCCAGTCTTACAGGGAAGAATAATTGGACGACCTGCTCAAACCCGTCCCCGATGCAGTTTTGATTGGTCGCCTGCGCCGGGAATTTATCCTGCCAGCGAGCGATCCACCTGTTCTGAACGAGCCCGGAGGGAATCTCGCCTACGCTGCAGCGGCTTTTTTGCAATGGGATGGCAAGCCTGGGGTAGTCTCGCGGACTAACAATGATTACCCTTCAGAATGGCTGGAGTATATGAGTGCGATCGGCATGGATACCGACGGTATTCATGTAAGCAGCGAATCTTTTGATGATCGGTTTTTTGTGACCTATAATCAGGCACAAAAGCCAATTTTCGAAAATCCGATTTCGCATTTCGCTGACCGACAACTGGGTTTCCCACAGCAGCTGCTCAACTACAAACCAACTGAGCCGGTTTATTGCAGCAAGACTGATTATTCAGCAGACAGCATCCACATCACTGACATCCCCCCTCACTACCTTGAGGCTTCAGCAGCGCACATAAGCCCAATCGACTACATCTCGCATAGTATCCTGCCATCAGTGCTTAAAGGCGGCATGATCCTTACCCTTACCATGCGGGCTGCTTCTTGTTATATGGACCCAATCTTCTGGGAAAATATCCGTGCGTTGGTTTCTGATGTAACCGTTTTGATGTTCACTGAAGCCCAGGGGCTGAAGCTTTTCCAGGGGCGAAGCGCTGATTTGTGGGAGATAGCCGGCGTGCTGGCGAGCTATGGACCTGAATTTATCATCATCCATGCCAATGATGGCACGGTGATGGTCTATTCCCGGATAGCGCAGAAACGCTGGATACTTCCGGCGTATCCCGCCAAGGTGAGTGACCCTACCGGCATGCTCGACACGTTCGATGGCGCGTTTTTGCAAAGTTATCGCAAGGATTACGATGTCGTCCGGGCAGCACTCAGCGGAATTGTCAGTTCATCTTTTTGTGTGGAAGGCAGTGGTCCTTATTATATTTTGGGATGCATGCCTGGCTTGAAGGAAGCACGGCTTAAGGTCCTGGCAAATCGGGTAATGGAACTGTAATGCCTGTTGTGGTGGGCGTAAGCGTGGGAAGTTCCGGCTCATCGATTGGGTGGAACACCACTTCATAAAGCCATGCCCAGTTTTTGCCGGTCACAAATATACGCTGGTTTTCAGCATCATAGGCGATCCCATTGAGGACCTCACCCAAATTTGCCAGGTTCGCCTCGAGGCGCAGCCCCCGCATATCCAGCATGGTCTCGACCTGGCTGGTCTGGGGGTTGATAATGGCAATCCGGTCAGAAAGGTAGATGTTGGCGTAAATTTGCCCGTTGATATATTCGAGTTCGTTCAGGTATTCAATGGGATGACCTTGCCAGGTGACATTGGTTTCGTTAACTACAAACCCACTGGAAGGATCGATCCAAAAAAGCTTGTTGCTGCCGTCAGAAAGGATCAACGCTGAACCGTCGCTGGTCAAACCCCATCCCTCGGTGCTATACGAAAAACTGCCCACTTGCTCGAAGCTTTCCATGTTATAGACAAAAGCGGTGCCTTCCTGCCAGGTAAGCAGGTAGAGCAAGCCATTCAGCTCGATCAAGCCTTCGGCGAAATAGTGCTCTTCGAGTTCTATTTCCTGCAAGACCTCTCCGCTTTCCGGCTCGACCTTGCGTAATTTACTCTGCCCGTATAAGCCGCAGCTCTCATAGAAAAAACCATCACGGAAAATAAGCCCCTGGGTATAGCAGTTCGGATCGTGTGGGTAGCGATTGACCACACGGTAACCGCCGTAGTCTTCCAAGGCACTCACTGGTGGCGTGGGTGTCTCTGCGGGCTGCAGAGTGGCAGGGTTTTGGGTGTGGGCAGGGGCATTGCTGCTTGCTGGAGCTAGGGTAGCTTCCGTCGTTAAAACACTGCTAAACCTTAATATGATCAGGATAACTACCAGGCATATTGCCAGCAGGGAGATAGCAAGGTTGCCTGGTGAAGCTTTTGTTTTCATGTTGTCACTATTTTAGCTTATTTGCTCACATCCATATATCGGGTCGCATTAGTTCAGCTAAAAT
>DHRN01000100.1:0-14043 GCA_002411175.1 Anaerolineaceae bacterium UBA5311
GACAGAATGTGTTGCCATTTCCAACAAGAACCTTACCGACTTCCCCGAAACGGGACAAGCCGCGTTCCCTACACCACATCCGGGACGGCGTGGCAGCCGTCTCCTACACCATAAAAACTAACAGTATTTTCCATATTGAGAATTGCTTATTTCGCAAGAGATAACGCAGGGGCGACCCTTTCCCCGGGCATGGAAAAGCCGAGCGCCCGTTCTGTATGAACAAACACAACTGCATGGATTGTTTCTACAAACTTCAGTCTGTTGTTATGTATCTTCTCAGAGACCCTGAAAACGAATAATACTGTCTTTAAATAGGAAGTCCCCCGAAGGGGACTTCCAGTCTGGTCAAGATTGATTTATTGTTTGGCAGGATGCGGGTAACGGGTGAATGTGAAGGGCATATAGAGCCGTTCCCAGTCCCAAACGCGCAGCTGAACCGGGATGGTGATCTTAGGATCGGGAGCATTGAGGATGTCAAGTACCCCGAAGTAATCACCCCAGGTTAGACCAGTAGAATCGAAGGTGAGCGTTACGTCAACCGAGCCGCCGTCAGGCGAAACTACACCAGCCATCGGGTCTATGGTCAGCCAAAGGATGTCACCACCTGTGCCGCCACCACCACCGGATGTGCCCATACCACGAACCATCCAGTTTCCAGCAAAGGAAGCGCCAAAGCTATCAATCAAACCCCAGGATTCATCCGGAGGAAGCTTAGGTTCGGCAGGAGGTGGAGTTTGCACCCACCAGCCAGCCCAGGAGCGTTGTTGGGTAGTTGTCTGGTCCATCGCCGCAGGGAAGTAACTGGTACCTGGTTTTTCCATGCCGATCAAACCAATAAGCACATCGCCAGGTCCATTAAGCGTGACGCCTTCTGGTAAGGTGTATACATTCCATGCATCAAGCTTTTCGACGGTAACGGGGAATTGTGCCAGGAAGGTTGAATTTACTGCCGGGTCTGCGTTGCCGTGAACATTCTCGTAAACCACTAAGATCATGTCATCGCCAACAAGGGCATAGTCAGCAGCACCGAAATAGACGTGGATCTCGTCCAGGGTGAACGGGAAGGCGTCAGGATCTGGTGTAAAGCGGTTCAACCAGAGGAATTCGTGATTACCACCGATACCAATGCCGTTGTCTCTGCTGCCGTCATCGATGATCAGCTCAACATCAGCAAGCTTGCTCATGGTGAAGGGAACAGGTCCGCCGCCATCTTTTTCAAAGACCTCAAAGACAGTTTCCCTGGCACCAAAGTTGGTGAGAGTCAGGGTCTGTTGAGCCATTTCCTCAGGATAGAGATCCTGGAAGAAGGATTCAGGACTGTAGGTCAGACAGGCTGCGTCCAGTCGGAGGTAAATGTCGTCGAGAACGACATCTTCATCCCAGCCAAGATAGACACCATAAAGCATTTGGGTGACGTAGTCTGGGTAGATAATTTCAATATCATAGGTGCCGTTGAGCAGTGCCCAGCTGAAGTATCCGTTCTCATCGGTAAGAGTCGATTGGACCAGTTCGCCGTCGCGGTAGAAGTTGATAGTGGCTTCTTCGACCAGGGCGGGGTTGATATCGCATTGTTCAAAGGCGTAGACAGTACCCTTGATGTTGCCCCAGTTCAGCGGACGAATGACATGCATGGTCACTGGAATAGAGGGAACTTCGTAGGGAGTGTCAGTGTCGATAACAAGCTCGGCGAAGAAGTCACCGGGCTGTTCGATGCCGTAGACATTGAATTCAATATCAACAACCATGGAATCGTAAGCGGGGACCACACCCTCGATGGGATCTTCGGTCAGCCACGGCACAGCGCCGCCGCCAGAATCACCCCCGCCAGCGTAAGCTGCAATGGAAAGACAGTCGGATTCGTTGTCACCGGTGAAGGCGCCAACCAAAGTGGAAGCGCCGGTTTCCATGTCGATTGCACGGAGTTGACCGTTGCCGCCACTGCCATAAGCAGCCCAGTAGAGGATCTTGTTTTCTTCGTCGTAATCCATGCCCTGGGCATAGCCAGCCGCGAAGCCGAGCGCGCCAACGTCGATAACCTCACCAGTGTCAGGGTTGACGCTGTAGAGGTGGTCGGTGGAAATGTCGACCAAGTAGAGCAGGCCATTGTCAGGGACATAAGCAATGTCGATGCCGCAGGCAATGTTCGTGTTGGCGATTATCTCGATAGCACCGGACGGGCTGAGAGTAAAGATATCAGTAGCACTGGCACAGTTGGAAGTGGTTCCGTAGAAGAAACCATTCGCGCCGGCGATACCCTGGGCACCACCGCCACCAACACCAGGAATGGTTAGCTGAGCGATTGGTGTTGCAACACCGGTTGCGGTATCGATGCTAACGAAGGCATCGGTGTCACTGATTGCATAAATCTTGCTGTAATCGTCTTTTAAGAAGTCACCGGCATAGTAGGTTGCTGCAGAGGCTACCGCTTCCCAGGTTCCAGGAACAGTGATATCAGGAATTCGGAAGAGCTTATCGTTGGAGCGAACTTCGACGACATAAGCCATCGGACCGCCCTCGAGCTGCAGAACCGAATTACCGGCGGACTGGAGCTGGAGGTTGGTGCTCAAAGTGCTTGCTGAGGTGTCAGCTGTGGCAACAACGTTTTTTCCGCCTTCGATTTCACCGGTGAACGGAGGAATATGATAGGGCTGGAAGCCCAGGTTCTTTTCTGCGATTGTGAAAGCTGCGTCCGTTCCACCAATGTTTTCAAGGGTGAGGGTCGTAGTTTCGGGGTCGTCGAAGAGGGCAATGGTTCGTTCGAGAGCCAAAGGATCGGCAACGATCATGCCTGCTTCAAGTTCCCAGTCTTTTTGAACGATCTTGCTTTGCGTAACGGTGACAGACTCGGATACACTCGCATAGTTTTCCTTTGAGGCGGTGAAGAGGATGTCTTCAACATGTACCGCCTTGGGAATGTTGGCTTGGGGAAGGATGTGCTGATCGCAAGGATAGTCGGACATTGAAGGGGGAGTGTAAATGTCACTGCTGCAGGGATGGTTGACTGCATCACCCGAACCATCACCATCAAAGTACCATGACACTAAACCGTTATCAGCGCTCGCGCCTGGAGTAGCACTCACACAATAATAAGCAGTACAGTGGTCGCTTGGATTTTGGTGACGGCGCGACATATTGATCTTGACGGCATAAGGTGACGGATCGAAAGTATAGGAGGTGATTGGTTGTACACTTCCGGTTCCAGTACAGAAACCAGTGCCTTGTTTGACTACAGCAGTAACTGTCCAGTCCTCGGGGAATTTCAACCACTCAGAAGAGCCCCATTCCCAGTCAGTAGTAAAGGTTTCAGCCCGGAAGCAGAAAGTACCAGGCTTGCCAGGTTTGTAGCCATTATCTCCACCAACACTCGGATCAAATACAACGAAACTTCCAGCTATGTCCTGGATACCAGCAACTGGCGCCGCATCAACATCATACTCAAGGAACGGCTGGAAGAGCCAGTAGAGACCATCTGAAGCAGGATGCCCGGAGTCTTCCTGGGTCAAAGCCGCCGCTAGTTCTGATTCGACTTTTGCGCCGTAGAGCAAGGTGTCTTCAACCATCGCGTCGTAGACATAACCAGCAACAACACCACCGGGAATCGTATTGCATTCAACACCGACAGTATATGGAGCGCTGTAAGATAGCGTGATGTCATCGATGTACCAACCAGGATACTGACCGCTGCCATCAGTGCGCAAATAGAAACGCAATTGGAAGTTTTCGACTGCATAGGAAGGATCAAGGACTATTTCCTTATAGCTCCATGGCATGATATCGCCGAACTTCTCATATACGGTTGCCCATGTCGTACCGCCGTCCTTGCTTACTTCAACAGCGCCCCAGTCGTACGAATTGCTCTCAGTATCCATCCATTGCCAGAAGCTTACAATAATGGAGCTGCCAACATAATTAGAGAGGTCGATAACCGGGGAGGTCAGGCGGCTGCGCTCTAAATTGTTGTAATTGCCGGTCAGGTTGGTTGCCCAAACGTTGGTACCGCTGTGGGCAGCGCCAGGACCAGGTGTGGCTGAAGGAGTGCCCCACGCCCAGGAAGCAGGACCTTCGGTAACAGTGTCATCAAAAATCGTGACAACAAAGCCGCCATTGTCGGTTTCAAAGTCTTCCTCGAGGATAATGGTAGCGGGGGGAATGTCGAACTTGCCGATACCAAGATCATCAATATAGGTACCTAAGTAATTCACTGAGCCATCACTCTTCATTTTGAAACGCAACTGAAAATCAGCAACGTTATAGGTTGGATCAAGTGCTAAGGATTGTTGGGTATATGGCTTGCCAGTGTCATTGATACCGCCTATAGGACCCCAGACTGCTGTCCAGGTTGTACCGCCGTTCTTTGTAACTTCGAGGGTAACATTGTCATAAGTGGCACTTTCGAAATATTTCCAGTCCCACCATTGGATAACTGGTGTAGATGTGCCAAAACTTGTCAGGTCCATGACCGGAGAGGTCATATAAGAAAGCTCGTTGGGGTTATAGCTTCCTCCGAGATTGGTGGCAATTCCCTTTGTACCGCTATGTCCGGTACCCGGACCGCTCGTGATGGTACCCCATGCCCATGAGGAGTTGGTACCACTGGAGACGAAACCGCCGTCATTGTTTTCAAAATCGAAATAGTATTTGTATTCGGGAAAATAACCCGGAGCATTACAGGCAGCAGCATCAATATACAGGTAGAAATCCTGCTCAAAAGCAATCGCTCCCGTGGGGGTGATGGTGGCGCCGTGAGGTGAGTAACCACCAACCATAGCTTCAATATCCAGGTTGTATTCCTGACCGTTGGACAGAGTGATTTCGTATTCACCTGTGAAGGGATCGGTATAAACGACTTCTTCAAAGCCTTCTTGAGAAAAGGTCATTTTGGCGTAGAGTGGATAACCGTGTGAAGCGCCTCCATATATACCACCGTCATAAACTGCACCAGTCACGAGGATTTCGGGCAAACCTTCAAGTTCGAAGTTGACCACGATCGGAGCTGTCGCGCCCTCAGGGACGGTGGCCGTCTTAGTTTCGGGTTGGTATCCGGCTTTACTGGCAGTCAGGCTGTATTCACCCGCATCCACCATGATACTGTATGCACCGAATTCGTCGGTGGTCAATGAACGAGGGCTATCACCGCCAGTAACCAATACATTAGCGCCTTCGATCGGAGCACCGCCAACAGCGGTGACGGTTCCATTGATTTCATAATCGCCAGTAGCGGCGGCTGCCGCGATTGAGAAGGCATCTATTTCATCCTGGACGAAAGTACCGACCAGTGCTGATGCGCCGGTGTTGATGTCGATGATGCGCAGGGCAGAAGACTCGGTATAAGATGCCCAGTAGAGGACGCCATTGACTTCGTCATAGTCCATGCCCTGGGCATAGTTGGGATCGATACCAAGCGAGCCGACGAGTGTGTCAACACCAGTAGCAGGGTCGATTCTGTACAGTGAGGCAGTAACCAGGTCAACACCGTAGAGCATGCCTGTTTCGGGCACATAGGCAATGTCAATGATACAGGTCGCATTAGGCAATAACCCGATGGTTGTAGTTGCGGCAGTTGCCAGGTTAACTGTAACTAAAGTAGAGGAGACGTTACAGTTTGTGGTCACGCCATACATGACACCATCGCCGCCAGCCAAGCCACCGAATGTGCCGGCGGGAGGGGTGGTGATGCCGATCAGAGTTGCTGCTGCAGTTGCTGTATTTATGGAGTACAGTCCATTGTTATCATAACTAACTGCGTACAATTTACTGAAATCTGAACCCATGAAATCACCAGCAAACAAGGAGGTGGCTGATGGAGTGCCCACCAGGCTGGCTGTTCCGGGCACTGAGACATCAGGCCAATGGTACATCTGTTCAGTCGGATATACTTCTACACCATAAGCCGGGGGTGCTGCGGTGATGCCATACTTGGCGGCATTTTCATTGAGGACCACACCACCGGAAGCACCATCCGAGGACTCTTTTCGGGGCGCTGCCGCTGTGGTCTTAGGCTCTCCACTGCGCTCAAGCTCGCCAGTGAAGGCAGGGATGCTGTAGGGCTGGTTAGGCACAGCATCGGTGATATCAGTCTGCGCAGTAACGGTTGCCGGGATATAGCCGATAAGCAAACCCAGGACAAGCACTACTGCGAGGACTTTTTGTATTGTTTTACTTTTCATGTCACTTCCTTTTTATAATTAAATTGGTTTGGGACTACAAAAAACAATTTGTTTTCATAGGCTGAAATTTGGTTTTCACCTCCACTGTCCCGAATAATGACCGGCACAATACGATATTGCGTTTCCGGTGTTTTCGATAAGAGTGTTTTCAACATTTCAGTTTATAAATCCGTCTGTCCTGGAAGTCCCTCTTGGAGGGACTTCCAGGTTGAATGATTAATATGTTAGGGAAGCGGCCATTTCATCAGGATCATGGGCAAGAATTGCCAATCCCAATCTACGACGCGCAGCTGTACAGGGATATCAAACCTCGGGTCGGGATCGTTCAAAACCCGGAGGGCTGCGAAATAATCGCCCCAAAGCAGACCGGTGGCGTCGAAATTGATCGTGATTTCAACGGAATCGCCATCGGGCATGATAACGCCAGCCATTGGATCGGCAGTTAACCAGGGGATATCACCAGGAGTGCCGCCGCCTTCAACAGTGAGTTCTACATCGTCGAGGAAGAAGTTACCACTGCCAACAGTGACTGAATAGAACTTGACTTCGTGAGTGCCACCGTCTGCAAAGTCGGAGACATCCACTTCGATCTCACGGTATCCTAAAACGCCGCAAGCCGGGTCAAGCCCATCCGTGCGCCAGACTTCTTCTCCATCAAGTTGAAGTGCCATATAGGTGGATGCGCCCCCAGCCCCACAGGTATGCTGTTCGACCCAGAATTTCATGGTCGCGATACCAGAGGGGATTTCGACATCCTGTGCCATGTAACCTGTGTCACCGCTATTTGAACCGCCGAACCATGTCCAGGCGGATCCTGTGTGTGGTCCAGTAGCATTGCCAGTGCCGCAGTCTTCAACAGTACAGAGTGGAGTGCCATATTGGGCTGAATATTCATCCCAGTAGGGGTTTGGTGTGTAGGCTTCGAATCCAGGATCGAGGACCAGGTTATCCGCAAACGGGACAGGACCAGTGCCGGGGCGTTCAGAAATTTCAAAGACCGCTTCTCTCGCGCCGATATTGGTGAAGGTCAGGATCTGAGTAGAAGTTTGACCGGGGTACAACTCTTCATAGAGCGCTTCCGGTTCGACAACCAGACAGGGGGCATCGAGCCGCAGGCTGATATCGTCCAGAACGACATCGGCGCCGGCTGCGAGGACCACACCTTCGACTAACTGGTCAACATAGTCAGCCAACAGGAATTCTATATCGTAGGTTCCAGCGGGTATTGCGTAGCTGAAGTAGCCATTCTCATCAGTCATCGTGCTGTATTTGACGGTGCCTTCCTGGTAGAACTTGACCATCACATCTTCAGCAAGCTCGGGGTTGATATCGCATTTTTCGAATGCATATACTTCACCCTTGATGCTGCCATAATTGGCAGGGCGGTTAACATGCAGGGTCACCGGAATGACCAGGTTGGGGTAGGGAGTGTCAGTCTTGACAGTCAGTTCACCCAGGTAATCTCCGGGTTGTCCAATTCCTTCAACGGTGTAAGTGAGTGTGATTTCAGCTTCTTCGCCAGCTGCGATGAGTCCTTCAAGAGGTTCTTCTTCGAGCCAGGGCAGGCGGTCCATGGGACCACCGCCAGCAGCGATGGAATAAGAGTCAACTTCACCGAGGCTGAAAGCGCCAACAGAGGTTGATGCGCCGGTAGTGATATCGATGATGCGCAGATCAGGACCAGTGTGATAAGAAGCCCAGTAGAGGATTTCGTTCTCTTCGTCATAGTCCATGCCCTGGGCATAGTTCGGGTCGACACCAAGCTGACCAACGATAATGTCAGCACCGGTATCAATGTTAATGCGATGCAGCGAGTTGGATACCAGGTCGACACCATAAATTGCGTCTTCCGACGGAACGTAGGCTATGTCAATCATACAGGTTGAGTTGGTGATCGTACCAATTGTGGTCACTGCCGCAGTGTCCAGGTCAACTGTGACCAGTGTGGAAGCAACATTACATTCAGTGGTCACACCGTACATCACGTCTCCAACGCCAGTCAAACCACCGAAAGTGCCGGTGGGAGGATTTGTGGTGCCGATGAGCGTTGCTGCCGCAGTAGCGGTATCAATGGCGTAAAGACCATTGTTATCGTAGCTAACGGCATAGAGCGTATCAAAATCGCCGCCCAGGAAATCGCCAGCGAATAAAGCGGTCGCGCCGGAAGTTGGTGTGCCAACAAGCGTCGCTGCACCAGGAATCGAAAGGTCGTCCCAATGATAGAGGCTATCGTTGAGCAAGTCGACACCGAAGGCTGGTGGAGCCTGTTTGATGCCAAAAGTTTCGGCATTTGAATTGAGCGAGAATTTGCCCAGGGTTGCTGAAGCGTTAGGATCACGGTATATGGACTGAAGTACGTCGCTCTTTTCAAGTTCTCCGGTGAAAGCGGGGATGCTGATCCGCAGTGGATCAAAGCCCAGGTCTTTTTCGGAGATTGTGAAGGATGCGGCACCAGAGCCATCATTTTCGAGCTTTAAGATTTGAGTTTCATCCGGATCGCCCAGCTCCATGGTCATTTCAAGTTCCACGGGATTGGCGATAATGTGACCGGCGCCAATTTCAAAGTCCACATGGGTTAATGCGTCCTGAAGTAGTTCGTGGTCTTCGGTCTTGGTTTCATACAGATTCTTGCTGACAGTAAATTCGATTTGTTCAGTCTCATCTTCGAAAGCTTCAAAGAACCAATAGAGACCACTGCCTGCTTCATCAGCGAAGGTAGCGGTTACAGCGGAATTTACCGCAGTTTCCACCTTGGCGCCCATCAGTTTGGTATCGTCTTCGTTGGCATCGTAGACATAACCAGCCACAGCGCCACCGGGGCGAATCAAACAGGTCGGGTCACCAACTGAGACATTATCAATCTCCCAGTAGTAAGCCCAGTCACCTTCAAAAAGGAACTCAATCCTCGCCTGGGATTCACCAGCTAACTCATCGGTGAGATCAAGGGTCACATGCATAGCCTGGGTCATCTCGGGGATCATGTATTTCCATTCCCAGGTAGCCCCGCCATCGGTTGAGTAATAAACGTCCCCCCAATTTGGATAAGATGCTGACCAGTACAGATAGCTGTCAAACTCGAGCGTTACAGCAGGGGAACCTGAGAAGTCCATGACAGGGGTCTGCAGACCGGTCAATTGCCAGCCTGAGGAACCATACCAGTCAGAGTCGACCATGGCAAAGCCACCGGTTCCACCTGTTTTATTGCCGCGATTCTTTGGATCATTGAAATGCCAGGTCTGACCGGTGCCAGCATAGTCAACGTTCGCCCAGCCTGCAGGCAGTGCGCCGCTTTCAAATTCTTCGATCACGCCGTTGACGCCGTAACCAGGGGTTCCACAAGCCTGCTCGGGAACCAACAGTTCAACATCATAGGTATAGGTCGCGGTGGTTACAAAGAGATCGTCTTCGTAAGGTAAGTATTCACCAACCAAGCTGGAAACCTTGACCGTGTAGTCACTGGATTGCAGGATGGTGGTTGAATAATCACCGGTAAAGGGATCGGTATAAACATCATGGGAATGTCCGGCAGTGGTGAAGGTCAGCTTGGCGTAAAGGGGATAACCATGCAGGTCACCGGTCGCTTCAATGCCGCCGTCTGTAACAGTACCGCTGATGATCGTGCTGGCAACCGCTTCGAGTTCAAAGTCGACCGTGACGGTTTGCCCGTCAGGAACTACGACATCAGGTTCAGTTTCGCTTGTGTATCCGAAAGCTGAAGCAACCAGGTCATAGGTGTCTGCGTTGACATTTACAGAGTACTCACCAGCAGCATTGGTGTAGATAGTGCGGTTGTTGATCGGGTCTTCACCAGTGATCACAACCTTGGCGCCAACGATTGGGTCGTCATCGGTGTCGGTGACGGTACCCGTCAGAGTGCTGTCGCCGCACATGGAGGCAGCCAACTCTACAGCTGCCAGGGCGTTAATTTCGCCCCAGCCGGTTGCAAAGTTCGGATAGTTGGTCGGGGTTAGCGGCGAACCATCGTCGTAAGTGATTTGAGTGGCTGTACTCTCGATAAGTGTTTCAGTCGCGGCATAATCGCCGACCATACAGGGAGCTGCCTGCCAGATCATGGCGACCAGACCGGTCACGTGGGGAGCGGACATTGATGTGCCACTCCAGCCGCTCTGGTAGGCGGTGTCGCTGCCGGGTGTTGAAGAGCGAATGTTGTCACCAGGAGCAATTACCTGGGGTTTCATCATGTCAAAACCATCAACAGGATTGATGGTGTCAGGGTTGTCAGTGGGACCCCAGTTTGAGAAAGACGCATACTGACCGTTATTCCGACCAGAAGCACCAACGCCAGTCACATTGCCATAACGACCAGGGTTGCCAACTGTATTTAGTCCTGGAGGGGAAGAATAGCCGCAGTTGGAGTTGTTGCCATTCGAGAAAACGGGATAAACGCCAGCGGCTTGCCAGCCTGCGACAACATCTGCATACCAGGGATCGTAAGTCCGGTCACAATCACCCCAGGAGTTGTTGACAGCGTTGGGGCGCATGTCCGGGTCAGCGTTGGCACCGGTCAGGTCGGTTGGTGCAGCGATAAACTGACCACAGCCAAGCAGTGACACGTCCCAGCAGGTACCATCGGGGCAGCCTGCGCAAGCCATCCACTGGGCACCGGGGGCGATACCAATTTGGTTTGAGCCGCCGTCGTCACCGACCATGGTTCCCATGGTGTGCGTGCCGTGACCATTACCATCTCTGGGAACATTATCAGCAGGATTGTAAGGGTTGTACCAGTTGTAGTTATGGTCGAAAGTGCCATCGCCGTTATTACCGCGATAAGAATCAACCAAGGCAGCGTGGGAATAGCGAACGCCGGTATCGACGTTGGCGACCACGTATCCGGCGCCATCAAAACCGAGTTCCCAGGCTGCAGGAGCCTGTACCTGAGTGATATTGGGCTCGATAGCTTTGGCGTCCTCGACGACATCAACTTTCTCGGGTTCGTAGAGGATATATGACTTTTGGGCGCTGATTGCTGTGACAAAGGGTAGCCCTTGAATGGCTGATAAGACCGTCTGGTTGGATTGCTTTACCAAAATGCGGTTGGCGATCCAGAAAGACTGATATTCGATTCCGACGCTATCCAGATAGTCTTTGGCAGCTTTTTGGGTTCGATCAGCCTGAGCTGTCAGGGTCTCATAAACAAACCAGCCGCGCTCGCTCCAGCCCATAAAATTTGCTGAGGAGAGGTCGGCTGAGTTTTCGAAATCGACCCAGTAGGTTGCGACGCCATTCAGATTCATTTCATCCTGAACAGCTGTTTCAACCGTCACGACTTGTTGCGCGACGGCAGTCTTCGCAACGACCGGAGCTGGCAAATAGCCGATCAGCATCGACAGCGCCAGAAATATTGCGAGGACCTTCAGTATGGTTTTACTTTTCATGTCACTTCCTTTATTAGATTTGATTTAGAACTTACATGATTACAAAACGACAAACGAAATTGCTTTTCCACCTCCATTGGTCTGATTGTATCGAGCGGGTAATAAGATTGTTACGACGCGGCGAACAGTAAAGGGCACTTTTCTTTGAATTCTTAGGTTGGTTCTTGTCAAATTGTTGTCCACTCGACTTAATTACTAAATTTTTTTTTCGAACCTAATATCGTTGATTATACTAACCGGATGGCAGAATCGTCAAGCATTTTTCGTAAAATACGGTGATTATGCAGAATAAAGACTGGGAAGGCACACTTTTTCAATTGAGACATCCGAAAATCATCCACTTATAGTAGTTTACCAAAGATTATGAAACTGATTCCTGAAAAATAAAATGGGTTTAGAGCCGGAATAACTCGGTTAACATATTACTTAGAGTGCAATTGCGCGTAGTTGTATTAATGATAATTATTCATCGGATAGTGAATAATGACTCGATTCATAATGTTTTCTATTGTGAAACAAAATTAGCTTGTCTGTCGTTGGATTTTTTGCAGCAGACGTGATTTTCGATGCTCAAGTCGTAAAATATCCTGCTGGACAGACTCCCCAGGTGGACTGGATTGGATTTCGGTGAGCAGCCTTACGGTCAGGTCGAGTGCCTGGTGATAGTCTTTGGCGATGTGTTCATAATATTTTGCCAGCTCGAGCGCTGCTTCAGGTGAGCCATGATTTGCGGCTTGTTCCCAAAGCGGCAGCGCTCCGGTGAAGTTTTTGTTGCGTTTGTAGATACGCCCGCGGGAAATCAAAGAGAGCACCAATTCCTCATTGGACGTGAGAATATGTTCCGATGCGTATAGTTGTTCAGCCAGCGCTTCGCGGTTGAGGCTTTCCATCAGGCGGGCGATCGAATAAATATCTTCCGTGTGGCTAAGAAGTTCGGATGTAGGGTTTTCCAGTATGGCAGCCAGCGTTGTGAAAAGCGCGGAAAGACTGACGACGTCAATTTCATTATGATAGAAGATGTTGGCAACCTGGCTGGCGTCACCATGGACGACGTAATTTCGATAAAACTCGGGCACGAGATAACCGGGGATGTCTTCGTTACTTCGGTTGAATTCGAGAATCTCTTTCTCGATATTGCCCAGGTTGCACTGCTTCAAGCGGCGTTTCCAAACCCGTCGGGTAATGTGCAGCAGGTCAATATGATCAATCCCATCAAAAGGGTTATCGAGTCGGTTGAGGATAAAGCGGGTGTTGATGATCGGAAGGTCGAACGATTTTCCGTTGTAACTGACCACTGCTTTCGCGCCGTCAACAAATTTTGAGAGGGCTGCCAACTGGGCTTTTTCTTCGGCAGGGCTGCGCAGAAAAAACTGTTCGAGCAGGAATTGGTCCCCGTTAAAGTGACCCGCACCGATCATAAATGGAATTGTACCGGTGCCCCCGGAAAGACCGGTTGTTTCTGTGTCCAGAAAAATAAACCCGGAAATGTCAGATTCTGCAAGGTGACCAGCTTGCGCCCAGTCGCATAAAACTTGAAAACTTGAAAAAGGCTTGAGCGGGACAGCGCCGTGGGTGTGTTGATCTGAGTATTGGTGGTTTGAAGAGAAAACCTTGCCGTAGATGGTCTCAACTTCACGACCAGGAACCAACGATTCAATCGGAACCTTCTTTTTCGCAGGCGCAGGCAGCGGTTTGTCTTTCCCAAATTGCACACCCAGTTTTTTCAGCTGTTCGGAAAGATCGGACCAGTCAACCATTTCTCATTCCTTGCAACAGCGCCAGCCCTTCTTTTTTTCCGCCATAGCCCGGCTCGCCAACCGGACCTACACAGGCGGGGCAGCCCGATTCGCAGGGGCATTCCTGGATCACTTCGATTGCCCGTTCGATCCAGAAATTTCGCAGGTCATACAGTTTTCTGGATAAGCCAATTCCACCGGGAACATTGTCGTAGACCAGGATGGCGGGGTTTCCATTATTTAATATGGAACGTCTCTCGGAAAACAGAGATATATCTTCACGGTCACACATAATCAAAAGTGGTGCCATGCAGCGCAGCGCGTAGGCGGCTGCCGCGAGCCCGCTGCGCACCATCACGCTCACTTCAGCCTTATGATGACAGGATGCGCACAGGGTGACCAGGTTGGATGCCTGGTTTGCCAGGGCAGGGTCGGTGAAGGTTTTGAAGGGCTGGAGATGATGCACATGCAGCTCAGAGATTGGGAAAGGTTTGTTGCAGCTGCGGCAGGTGTAATTATCCCGCAGGACGATCTTTAGGCGCAATTGATTCCATCCGGAACCATACGCATTAGGATCTGAGCCCCACAATCTTCGCTCGCGCAGCTGATCAATCAAGGTTGGTGAAATCCCTGCCCAAAAACCGGTTGTGTGCAGATTTTCCGGGGACAGGTCAATTTTACCGGTTCCGATCAATTCGCCGGACATCCAGCGCTTTTTCTGATAAGTATTGATCGAAATTTCGA
>DHRN01000100.1:14229-28499 GCA_002411175.1 Anaerolineaceae bacterium UBA5311
ACCGGGATCGTATAATATTCCGAATCGGTTGGCTTGAGCTGGCAAACACCCTTTTCAAGATCGAGGTCTGCAACCTCGTACATCTCAGCATCGTGAAGATAGATCGCTTCTTTGTGCACATACCAGCGGGCGGCATTGCCATCGACAGAACCGATAAATTTAGCCTCGTTATCTTGCCCAATCACATTAAGACTGACCACATCAGGAGTGGAAGAGCGCAACGATACCTCTGCAGCAGGGTAGCGGTCCGCCAGCCAATAATAATCATCACCCTGGCGCGTGATCGACCCGGATTGTTCCAGCAGCATCAAAAAATGGGAAAGGTCTTCAGGCGTCATCGAACCGAAATTATCATCTTTTGCAAAAGGCAGCTCGAAGGCAGCGCAGCTGATGTGCTGAAGCAAAATCACCAGGTTTTGCGGGTCGACCAGGGCTTGCTCAGGGTTTTGATGGACGAGGTATTCGGGGTGGGAAGCTAAATATTGATCCATGGCTTCGTTGGTCACGATCAGAATGCCCAGGGCAGGCTGCTGTTTGCGCCCAGCCCTGCCGATGCGTTGACGGGTTGTGGCGATTGTGCCCGGAAAACCAACCAGGATGACCGAATCAAGGTCACCAATATCAATGCCCAGTTCCAGGGCGGAAGTGGAGAACACCGCTCGGAGAGTTCCGGATTTCAGACCTTGCTCAATATCGCGCCGTTCTGTTTTCAGATAGCCACTGCGATAACCGCGAACGCTATCGCGCTCCTGGTATGGGAGGATGTTTCGCAGATAAGCGAGCAGCATTTCCACAGTGCGGCGCGTGCGCGCGAAAACGAGCGATTGGTGCCCGACTTTAATCAGTTTTTGGGTAAATTTAACGCCGAAATCGAGGCTGCTTTTACGGATGCCCAGTTTTTGATCTACAAAAGGTGGGTTATAGATAACCAGGTGTGTGGGACCCCTGGGAGAGCCGTCTTCTGTTATAAGATGTACTTTTTGTTCAATGAGGTTGTTGGCATGCTCTTGCGGGTTCCCGATGGTGGCGGAGGTCAGAATAAACTGGGGATAAGCATTGTAAAAAGCACAAACGCGTTTCAACCTGCGGACGAGATTGGCGAAATGTGAGCCAAAAACGCCCCGATAAATGTGCATTTCGTCAATGATTACGAAACGAAGCCTGGAAAAGAATCGAGCCCAGTTGGTATGGTGTGGAAGGATCCCCTGGTGGAGCATATCAGGGTTAGTACTTAAAATTGTAGCTGACCTGCGCATAGCTGAACGGTGATGGTTGGGAGTATCACCGTCGTATACTGCCGGATTGATCGAGTTTGACACTAAAAGCTGCACTAATTCGGTAAAACTTTTATTCTGGTCGTTGGTCAAAGCTTTGGTGGGGAATAATGCCAGCGCGGTGGCTCCAGGCTGAACAAGCTGTTGGTTCAGGATTGGAATGCTGTAGCAAAGGCTTTTGCCACTGGAAGTTCCAGTAGAAATAACAATGTTTTCGCCATCATCAAGTCGTCTGATCGCTTCAGCCTGGTGGGAATATAACGCTGTAATCCCCTTTTTCTTCAACACCTCTTGAAGAGCCGGGTGGATGGTGTTTGGAAACGGTTCAAAAGTTGCCTCGCGAGCCGGTGTGAGTTGGTGGAAGGCTACATTTTTAGCAAATTCTGCTTCGTTCAGCCAATCAATTAGGGTTTGGGTAATATCCATCTTACCATCTTCGGAAAACTAAACCTTCTTTTTGGACGCCGAACGCACCAGTAAATCCATGATCGGATAAATCAGGTTACCCAGGCTTGTTCCTGCGAAATACATGATTTTGGCTTCAAAACCAGGAATAATCGCATATTTGCCACGGGCGGCAGCCTTTAGTGTATATCGGGCAACCCAATCGGGGCTAATTGGTTTGGCGGCGCCGGAAATAGCCCTGGTTTCTGCAGGTTTATATTGATTCTCCCATTCCAGTTGAGGCGTGTCGGTGTCCGGAGGATAAAGAACGGAAACGCGGATGCCTTTGAATTTCATTTCGGAGCGCAATGCATCGCTGAAGCCTTTTACGGCAAACTTGGCGCCGCAGTAGGCTGTGTAACCAAAGAGACCAATTACCCCGGCTATCGAAGAAACATTAATGATGTGACCCGACCCTCGCTCGATCATTCCCGGTAACAGTAACTTGACAGTATTTACCGTGCCGTGATAATCAATATCCATCGTCCAGCGAAACACTTCGGAGGGAAGTTCCTCTATATATCCCGGACGGGCAACCCCGGCACAATTTATCAGGATATCAGGAACGGTATGGTCATCTAAGTGCTTATCGTAAAACTGACCCAGGCTGTCCTCGTCAGTGACATCGGCTGAAAAGACGCTGACGTCCGCTTCAGGGTAGCTTTCGAGGATCGAAGTTTTGGCAATTTTCAATTTTTCATAATCGCGTGCCAGGAGGATGACTCGCGCTTCCATCTCAACCAGGGCATTTGCGATCGCAAAGCCAATTCCGCTCGAGCCTCCGGTAATCAGGACGGTTCGACCGCGGTAGTAGTCTTTGGTCATTAATAGCTTCCGCAGCTTGAACAATCTGAAGAAGCGCAGGAGCTGCAGCTGCTGCCGCCGGTGAGGCTGGAGCCGCCGCTAAAAGCGGTTGCGACTGATACAAGCCGTTTTGTTTGGGTAGATCCGCAGGATTGGCAGGTGGTCTGATTATCGGCTTGAGAAAAAGCGCGCAGCAATTCAAATTTTTTCCCGCAAGCCTGGCAGCTATATTCGTAAATGGGCATATTTCCTTCTTAACTATATTGCTTTCGAATTGATGGAATTAAGTATTCTTCGAAAGCCCGGGTTTGATCATAATCCGGCTGCCAGCCCCAATCATTTCGGGCAGCGGAATCGTCGGTATCTGCTGGCCAGGTGTCGACAATGCCTTGGCGCGCTTTGTCAGGCGCGAAATTGATTTTTGCGCCCGGGAAAGCAGACAAGGTGATGTCATAGATCTCCTGGGCAGTCGGGTTGAAGCTGGTGACATTGTATACGTCCTGGTGCAACTTTTCCCGGTCGGCTGCTTCGAGCATGATCAGCGATTTGACCGCATCGGGCATGACCATGAATGGCAGGACCGCGTCCGGGCGGACGAAGCAGTTATACTCGATCCCCTTGGCGGCAGCATGCAGCATTTCCGGTCCGTAATCGCTTGTGCCACCGGTCGGAATGGTTTGAGCGCTGATTAGCCCAGGGAAACGCAGGCAGCGAAAATCAACTGAAATTTGCGGGTTGTAATCGACAGCAAGCTGGCGATAATAGCGACTGTAATAGCGACCAAGGTTTTCACAATAAAGCTTATTGCAGCCATACATCGTGGTTGGTTCGGTATATTGGTCTTCCCGCACTTTGCCGGCTTGTATCTTCTGCTCCATTGATGGCAGCCCGTAGGCAGCGATGGAGCTCGGATAGATGAATTTGACCGGTTCACCCTGCCAGTTAGCTTGTTCCACCGCTAACCGGAGCAGGTTCAGGGTACCTTCAACGTTAATCTGGTGAGCTGTTTCTGGGTTGTATTCAGCCTTGGTGGAAAGAATTGAGGCGAGGTGATAAATTGTCCTGATTTTGTGTTCCACAACCAGCCTGCCCAATAGCAATTTATCGAGGATATCCCCAACCATATAATGGGCAACCTTAGACCGCAGCCCCTTATCGAGCGGGTTCAGGTCGAGAGCAACGATGGTGAACTCGTGTGCCGATAGATAATCGATCAAACCATGACCGATCTCTCCGTTGGCGCCTGTAATCAAAACAACATCTTCTCGCATACTTATTTCTCCTTAATTATTATCATCAATTGGAAAAGAAACATACTCACGCCGGATGCTCGAAGGTGTCCCTGGTAAGACTTTGAGCACAACGACAGTCATGTCGTCCCTGGGGCGTCCGGAATCATGTGAGATGGCTTGTCTCAGGATAAAGTCAGCGATCTCCTGCACTGTGGGTTCTTCGTCGCCATCATCCAGTAAGGAACCCAGAGTAAGATTGAGGTCAATCAGGTTTTCGCTGTTGCTTCCGGCGTTGAAGACCCCTTCCGATATCAGGATGAAGATTTGCCCTGGCACCAGTTCAAACTGGTAGACCGAAGGATTGTAACGCAATTCATCTGGATCAGAATTGATCGGTAAGGTACGGTTTTCTGCGTGATCACATGTCAATATCGGGATTGATGAGTTCTTGGTGATCACGATTGTCTTTGTTTCCAGGTCGCAGGAGATAATTGAAACCGCTACCGACGCTTTTTCATGATGTTCATTTTTTATCCTCGAAAGGACAACGCGCGCTGAAGCGCCATCGTGAACTCCCTCTGCAATCAGGGCGAGGATGTCGTGGGCGGCTTTCATTGTCACCGCGCTTGATCGCCTGTTTTCCAACCTGCCCTCTGCCATGACAATTGAGATGCCGCCGTTGGGTCTTTCGATCACTTCAACGCTGTTTCCTTGTTCAAGGGAAGCGTATCGATTGATTTTTGAGATAGCTGCTTGTATTTCCATGCCTGAATTCTAAACCATTACGCCCTTAGTGTTAAGAAATTGCCCGGACTCATGTACAATTGAAAACCTCAACCAATTCAAAAAAAGGTAAACCATGAATTTCAATCTTTCTAAACGCATATTTTTACTCTCACTTTTAATGACTTTGATCCTCAGCAGTTGCCACTCTCAGCAGACCTCGCCTGAAAACATTGTAACAACCGACTGTAAGCAGGGTTCGACTTATTATAAAATCTCTCAACTGCAGGGCAAACAGCACCGATCACCCTTTGATGGAAAGCAGGTCAGCTGTGTACATGGGATCGTTACCGCGGTAGATGGCGAAGGCTTTTATTTGCAGGACCCGAACCCTGACGATGATCCGGATACTTCGGAAGGCATTTATGTCGATTTGTCTGTTTATGTGAATGTCAAACGGGGTGATGAGGTGATGGTAGCATCCGGCACCATTCGGGAATATAACCCGGCTGGGCTGAATGAAAATTCACTGACCGTTACCAATCTCCGCGCTGACAGTATAGAGATACTCAGGAATAATCAGCCT
Organism: Anaerolineaceae bacterium UBA5311; assembly: GCA_002411175.1. GTDB lineage: Bacteria > Chloroflexota > Anaerolineae > Anaerolineales > Anaerolineaceae > Mesolinea. The sequence goes on from DHRN01000100.1 coordinate 19,293, forward strand.
TTACCCGAACCAATTGTGTTAGGCGAGGGTGGCAGAACGATTCCCAATCAGATTATTGAAAACGATGTAAAGGGAAATGTTGGGGTGAGCAATGCCTTGTTTGATCCGGATGAAGACGGCATGGATTTCTTCGAGAGCCTTGAGGGAATGCTGGTGCAGGTCAACGACGCGATCGCGATCAGTTCTGTGAACAGTTATAACGAAGTTTTTGTTTTGGCGAATATGGGTCGAAACGCGACCGGGTTGAACGGGGGTGTATTGCTGATGAGCGAAGATGACCCTAATCCTGAACGGCTGCTGATTGACGATGCGTTTATTGCTATGCCTGAAATTGAAATTGGGGATGCTTTCACCAGCCCGATTGTTGGCATCGTGTCTTACGATTTTGGAAACTATCGCATTCAGCCAATTGAAAAACTGGTGTATGAAAGCAATAACCTCCTGGAAGAATTAACGAAAACCAATCTTCCCGAACTTAACGAGAGGCAAATTTCCGTTGCAACCTATAATGTGAAGAACCTGAGCCATTCAGAGTCAATCTCCAGGCTGAGCGAAATTGCCAGGCAAATCGTGGAGGAACTAAGGATGCCGGATATCCTGGTTTTGCAAGAGGTAATGGACGATGATGGGCTCCTGGACTCAGGGAAGAGCTCTGCGGCTGAAAACCTGGAGGCTCTTACCAGTGAAATTTTGGGGTTGGGGGGAGTTGAATACAGGTGGTTTAACATCGATCCTGAAAATAACCAAGATGGAGGCGTGGATGGTGGAAACATCCGCGTGGTAATTTTGTTCCGGATGGACAGGGGAGTCAAGTTTTTATCGGCGCTGCCCGGCGTGGCAGGCGAAGAAGTCAGTTTGCTTGGAGAAGGGCAGGATTTGCACCTGTCACTCAGCCCTGGGTTAATCTGGCCTGGCAATTCAGCGTTTATCCAAAGCAGAAAACCGATTATCGCGCAATTTCAGTTTATGGAACAATCGTTTTTTGTGATTGGCGTACATTTCAACTCAAAAGGACCGGATGGACCACTTTTTGGGGATGAGCAGCCGCCTGATTTGGCAAGCGAAACTCAAAGAATCGCCCAGGCTAAAGCGGTGAATGGGTTTGTAAAAGACATTTTGGACCTTGACCCTGAGGCTTTCGTAATCGTGGCTGGAGATATGAACGATTTCCCCTGGACGGAAGCAATTCAGACACTAAAAGGCGATCAGCTGGAAAATTTGACAGACAGCATCGATGGAAACCAAGGATTTACGTATATCTATGAAGGGAATGGACAGATTTTTGACCAGATATTCGTATCCAAACCAATGAGCAAAAAAGTGAAAGAGCTGCATGTGTTGAATATCAATTCAGTCCTCCCTGCCAATGACCAGGTCAGTGACCATGATCCCGTTGTGGCGATTTTTGATTTTGGGACCTATGAGTAGCAAAGATTTCAATTTTAGTAAAACGATATCGCTTTTGCTTTTAATATTCACGCTCACTGCGTGTAGTTGCACGGCAAAAACGAGTCACAAAGAACAACCTGCAGCCATTGGCGAGCTTAATGAAGTTAATCCGCTAACGACTACTTCGATAGGGGAGTACATGGTCTATGCAGTGCCATTGCCTGAGGTTGTCGCTTCGCCGAGTATGGAATTTTCAGGGTTGGCATGGCACGATGGTGATCTCGTGCTTTTGCCTCAATACCCACACGGCATCATGGGAAACCGGGACGGCGTTATCTATGCAATCCCGGCTGGTGAGGTTGAAAACATCATTGCGGATCCAGAAGCTGAAGCAGTGGTTTATGCGATTGAATTCGATGATGACGGCTTGCGAAAAACTCTTGCCGGCTTTGAAGGCTTTGAATCGTTGGTTTTTTTTGGTGACACGGTTTTCCTCACCATCGAAACGCATGGGGGCAGCCCGATGAAAGCATTTTTGGTCAAGGGGGGCGTTGAGACAAAAGACGGAAAAATTGAATCCATCACGTTATTCAGTAACCAGATCGTGGAATTGTCAGTACAGAACAGCAATAGGAATGCCAGTTATGAAGCGATTACAACTGATGGGGAATACCTCTATGCCTTCTATGAACAATACGGTTATGAACAAAATCCCAACCCTTATGTTGTCAAACTGGACCAGGACTTGAATGTGATCGCAGAAATACCATTTGACCCGGTTAATTATCGCCTTACTGATGCTGGACAGATCGACCGGGACGGTTATTTCGGGATGATTAACTATTTTTTCCCGGGGGATGAACACCTGCAGGTCAGTTCGGACCCAATTTCAGTTCGCTATGGGTTGCCGGAAAGCCACCTACAATCTGATATTGTCGAACGTTTGCTCAGATTTAAAGTAGAACCTGACCATATTACCCTGGTTGACGAAGCACCTGTCTACTTGCGTTTGCCCGACGATGGTGAAGCCAGAAATTGGGAAGGGTTTGCTGAAATACCCGGATTAGGGTTTTTTGTTGTCACAGATTCGTTTCCAAACACGATGCTTGGATTGATAAAGATAAGGTAGAATTGAAATAAGTTCATCTTCATGAAAAATGGGACTTTTTTACATTAAAGCTGGAATTATTGTTATAATCAGCTTTCAGATGAAAAAGCACATGACCAGGAGAGGAGTTCTCTTTGACTGAAGCGACGCTGGGAGTTAAGCCACCTAAAACCGGTTCGACTTTGCACACCCTTCGAACCAAAGAGCAGATAACCGGCTATCTGTTCGTCTTACCCGCACTTATTGTCATCTTAGTATTTGGTTTATTCCCAATTGGATACTCATTGTATATGAGCTTGTTCAACTGGCGGGTAACCAAAGGCGCCTATGTTGGTGGGCGCAACTACTTGTTAATTTTTGGTACCTGGACTAATTTATTGATCACTCTGGCTGGGATTGCCTTGATTGTCGCGGCTTTCTGGATCTGGAGCAACGCGTTTTCATCACTCAGCAACAGAAAAACAATTGCGAAGGTTGTTGCAGCTGCTGTGCTGATAGTCGGTGGCGTCGTTTTTGTTACTGGCTGGGGTTACATGTTTGAAAGTGGTAACCAGAACTTCCTCAAGTCGTTGATTGTAACAACTTATTACGCGGTGGGGACCGTTCCGGCAGAGGTGATTATTGGGATGATCCTCGCCTTTTTGCTCTACCAGGACATCGTGGGAAAAGACATTTTCAGGATGATGTATTTCCTTCCATATGTGACGCCCTCAGTGACATCGGCGGTGGTTTTCCAGATCATCTTCTCACTAAGAGAAACCTCGATCGCAAACATGGTAATCGGCTGGTTTGGCATCAGCCCTCAAAGATGGCGCTTTGAACAACGACCTTTGCTAAATCTGCTCGGGGTTGACATTTCCGGTTTCCTGGCAGGACCAAGCCTGGCACTTGTCTCCATTATGCTCTATGGGATTTGGTCGTTTGTCGGATACAACACGGTTATTTTCCTGGCTGGGCTGGGGAACATACCGAAAGAAACCTACGAAGCAGCCGAGATTGACGGCGCGACGAAAGCGCAAATGTTCCGGCATATCACCATGCCGCTGCTTTCACCTACAACCTTCTATCTGACTTTAATCGGGTTTATCGGTACATTTAAGGCATTCAACCATATTTACGTGTTGAGAACACCAAGCGCGGGAGACTCGGTGATCACTTCAAGTTTGCTCATCTTCGATAACTTTTATAAGGCAAATCAATATGGAGTGGCAACTGCCCAGGCGATCGTATTGTTTGTTGTGATTCTTGGGCTGACGCTTGCTCAAAACAAACTGATGGGAGAGAGAGTTTTTTATGGATAACCTGGCGGTCACACAACCAAAACCTGCCCCTGCCACCCGCGGGAAACGCTCTCCATTCTATTGGATTGGACGAGTGTTAACCTATGCTATCCTGATAATCGGCGCGCTCATTTTTATTTTCCCATTTTTCTGGATGATTTCAAACTCTTTGATGACTCTGGGCGAGACCATCACGCGGCAATTGTTGCCGAAAGTGCCTCAATGGAGTAATTATGCCGATGCCTGGAACCAGGCAAAATTTTCCAAGTATTTTTTGAACAGTGTTTTGATTACATTGGGAACACTGGCTGGATTGCTGTTCACTTCGATTTTGGCAGGCTATGCTTTTGGACGGATTGACTTCAAAGGGAAGAATATCCTTTTCGGATTATTTTTGGCTACAATGATGATCCCGGAATCAGTCACTTTAATCCCAAATTACCTGCTTATCCGAGGCAGTATCCTGCCAATCCCTGGCGGCACCTGGCTGAATAAGTATTGGTCACTGACGGTACCGTTCATTGCGAATGCGTTCAGTATCTTCCTGTTGAGGCAATTCTTTGCCCAGATTCCAAAGGAATTGTGGGACGCTGCCCGTATTGACGGCGCGGACCATCTGCGATTTTTAATCCAGGTTGTCTTACCAATCAGCAAAGCGCCGGTAATGACAGTGTTATTGTTTGGCTTTACCGGCTCCTGGAACGCTTTTCAGTGGCCCTTGCTTGTGACAACAAACGACACCTGGCGACCAATCATGGTCGGATTGTGGTCGTTTGTTAACGAAGCCGGACCGCAAACTCACTTGTTGATGGCAGGAGCGGTGATCTCTTTGATTCCGATCCTGATAATCTATTTCCTGACCCAAAAACAATTTACGCAAGGGATTGCAACCACGGGTTTGAAAGGTTAGGATAAAATATTATTGAAGATAGCGAGAATATCTCGATATCAATTAATTAGGTTCAAAATGGAGGTTTTGAATAATGAAGAGAAAGCTGTTTAGTTTAATTGCAATCGTGATGGTTGCAGCAATGGTGCTCAGCGCTTGCGGCACCCCCGCGACTGATACCCCACCGGTCGAAGAAGGTGGCGTGGATTGGTCGACTGTAACCCCTGCCCAGAATATTACTTTCTGGCACCAGCACACCGGCGAAGACCGCGAAGCTGCAATGGAAAAAATTGTCAATGACTTTAATTCCACCAACGAATATGGCATCACTCTGACCGCAGAATACGCCGGCGGATATGGCGATATCTACACCAAGATGCTTGCCCTGCTCAACACCCCCGACGTTCCTGACATCGTGGTCGGTTATCAGAATCAGATCGCTACCTACCAACTGGCTGACGCGTTCTTTGATATGAACACCGTGATTAATGATTCCGTCTACGGTATGCCCCAGGCAGACCAGGATGACTTCATCGATGCCTTCTTCCAGCAGGACGTTTATCCCCTCTATGACAACCAGCGTCTCGGTTTGGCTCCCAACCGCTCGATGGAAGTCATGTATTACAACATGGACTGGCTGACCGAATTGGGCTATGACGGTCCTCCCACCACCCCGGAAGAATTCCGCGAGATGACCTGTGCGGCTTCCGCGAACCCCTTCAGCGGCGCCATGGCAGAAGGTTCGATGGGCTATCAACTAAGCATCGATACCTCCCGCTTCGCTTCCTGGACCTATGCATTTGGCGGCGACATCTATGATGGCACCACCAACCAGTACACCCTGAACAGCCCCGAAGCCGTGGCAGCTTTCGAGTTCCTCCAGGATCTGTTTGCTGATGGCTGTGCCCGCCTGGTCTCCGAAAACTATGGCGATCAGTCTGACTTTGGCAACGGTACTTTGCTCTTCACCGTTGGCTCCAGCTCTGGTCTGCCCTTCTACACCTCCGCTGTTGAGGGTGGCGCTAATTTCGAATGGTCAGTTGCCGCTCTCCCCAGCACCGGTACCCCCAAGCAGGACGTTTATGGCGCAAGTGTTTCCATTCCAAAATCGACTCCCGAACGCCAGTTGGCTGCCTGGATCTTCCTGAAATACTATACCAGCCCCGAAGTTCAGAAACTGTGGGCGGAAGCTTCCGGTTACTTCCCGGTGCGTAAATCTGTTGCTGACATGATGGGCGATTACATGGCTGCCAACCCGACCTACAAAGCTTCCTGGGATCTGTTGGAATATGGTTGGTTTGAACCTGCCGTACCTGGTTATGACTTTGTTCGTGACGAAATTGAAGTAGTCATGGCTGCAGTTGTTGACGATCCTACGCTGGATGTCCAGACTGAGTTTGACACGCTAAACGAATTTGGTAACAGAATTCTGGCTGAACAACTCGAGCAGCTAAACTAATTTTTGTTAGAATTGCGTAATAGAATCCTCCCTGTACTTGCAGGGAGGATTTTATTTTGCTATAATGGTGGTGCATGGGGATGCCAGGTCTCGACGGGAGAAGCTGGTTCCGGATTGCGAGCCGAGAGATACCGACCTCGTAAAATCAGTATAAAACAACAAGTGCCAATCGCACAAGTTACGCTACCCTTCCTTTAGCTGCATAAGCTGATCGAAGATAGCATGACCTCCATAATTGAGGTCACGTCCCCTGGAGTCGTTTTTCTGACCGAATCCAGCAAGGATGTCATAGAAGTCAGAATGCTGATTGTTGATTCGTGAGACGATCCTAAGAGAGCCATTGGGCTCAAACGAATGGTTTGCCGGTAGTTGCGCAGAACACCTTAAGGCGAATGAGACCAAATCTTCTGCTACGCTCGTAGATATTCGAGAGTCTAATCTTTCGGACGCGGGTTCGATTCCCGCCATCTCCACCTCAAGCCCCCTGATCGGGGGCTTTTTTTTATTGTTGTAAGGTAGTAAGGATGAAGACATTACTGGAACACGCAGTGCACGCTCCCTACGAAAAGATGGCTTTGGTAGAGGCCTTGCTCCCTTTTACGAGAAATGTTATTGTTGTAGACAAACAACAAATTTAATCCTACCCGGGCAAGAAGGGGAAATGCAAGTTTCACTGAATTGCCTGAAATGAAAGCGTAGTTATCTTCCCTGCGAGAGGGATGTGATCAATTCCTTCAAGCCATCCTCGCTCAAAATTGGTACCCCGAGCTGGAGGGCTTTTGTGTATTTGGAGCCGGGGCTTTCACCCAAAACCAGATAATCCGTTTTTTTACTGACCGAGCCGATAACTTTTCCGCCGTTCTCTTTGATCAGACCCTCTGCCTGTTCCCTGGAAAGTGTTGGCAGCGTCCCGGTGATGACGAAACTTAGCCCATCCAGCGGCTGCGCACCTTGATTTGGTGCAGGCGCGCTGGTAGGCCACAAGCCAACCTCTCTGAAAGCTTCGAGCAGCTGTTGGTTATCGGTTTCATGAAACCAGGCGTGGATATCCTGCGCCACAATTTCACCGACCCCGTCGATATTCATTAACTCGTCAATCGTTGCTGCTGAAAGGGCGTCCAGATCATGGAAACTCTCGCTCAGTTTTTCTGCAGCGACTTCTCCCACACCTCTGATACCCAAAGCAGTGATCATACGCGGCAGGGTTTGGCTTTTGGAAGCCTGAATCGCATCGCTCAGATTTTGCGCCTTTTTTGGTCCAAATTTTTCAAGTTTGAGCAGATCTGATTCCTCGAGGTGGTACAAATCGGCGGTTGAGTGGATTAAACCCGCATCGACAAGCTGGAGGACGATTTTTTCGCCCAAGCCGGCAATATCCATTGCTCCCCTGGATGCAAAATGCTCAATGTTGCGGCTTAGCTGTGCCGGACAGCTGGCATTGATGCAATACAAGGCGACCATGCCCTCGTCTCTTTCAACCAGTGCGCCGCACGAAGGGCAATGTGTAGGGAGGGCATATGGAACCTGGCTGCCATCGCGTTTTTCGGGTAAAGCTGCAACGATGTAAGGGATCACCTCGCCAGCCCGTTTGAGCAAAACGCGGTCGCCAACCCGAATGTCTTTGTCCGCGATGAAGTCGAAATTGTGCAGCGTCGCCTGGCGCACAACCACCCCGCCAATCGGCGTCGGCTCGAGGACGGCGTAAGGAGTGAGCACGCCGGTGCGTCCAACATTGACAAGGATATCCAGCAAGGTGGTTTCGACTTCTTGGCCCGGATATTTATAAGCAATCGCGCCCCTTGGGTCTTTGCCGACAATGCCAAGGTCTTCGTAAAGCTTTCGATCGTTGATCTTGATTACGATGCCGTCAGCATCGTACGCCCAGCCATGGCGATTTTCAGACTGTTCTTCACAAATGGCAATGGCTTCACGGATTGTTTCCGCTTTCCAGTGCAGCGGGTTGACCGGCAGTCCGTATGATGCGATCGTTTCCAGGATAGCTTCCTGGCTGGGCGGGAAGGGTTCGCTCGATTCGACAATTTGGTAGAGATACAGTCTCAGAGGGCGCCGGGCAGTGATCGCCGGGTCCAGCTGGCGCAAAGAGCCAGCCGCTGTGTTGCGGGGATTGAGATAGGGTTTCAGTCCTTGCTCTTCCATTTCCCGGTTTAGCTTCTCAAAATCGGCTTTGGTTATAAAAACTTCTCCTCTAAAGACGATATGATCCGGGACGTGAATGTCTTGTTTGATCGGAATACGTAAAGGGATTGTCGGCAGGGTTTTTAGGTTTTCGGTGATATCCTCGCCAACGATTCCATCTCCGCGGGTCGCACCCAGGGTAAAAAAACCATTGTTATAGGTCAATACCACCGTGAGCCCGTCCAGTTTTGGTTCGAGGAAGAATTCGGTATGCGCGACTCTTTGGTCAAGCCTGGTGACACGAGCGTACCAATCCATCGTCGCCTGGGGTCCGAAACCATTCGCCAGGCTGAGTATTGGGGCGGGATGGTTTACTTTGCGAAATTTCTCAGAAAGTTTGCTTCCAACCCTCTGTGTGGGTGAATCGGGAGTGATAAGTTCGGGATATTGGGCTTCAAGCACCTTCAGGCGGTTGAAAAGCAGGTCGAAGTCGTAATCGCTAATCTCGGGTTGATCGAGGGTGTTGTAGAGGTAATTATGATAGTTGATCTGGCAGCGCAGCTCTTCGATTTCGTTGATAACACTGGGATCAGCTGTCATGGTAACCTCCGCATGGACAAAAAGTATCTCCGCTGGGACTCGAACCCAGATTGCTGGCTCCGGAGGCCAGTGCCTTGTCCATTAGGCCACGGAGACGTGAGCCCTTATTATACCAATTAATGGATAAACTGACAGAAAACGGGCAGATCAAATTATGCGCGTAGCCAAATATCTTTAATAGGATTAGGCTTTATATGCTAAAAAATTAATCGGGAAGATTTACACTGACAACCAAGCAGAGACATACATTCAACCATTCCACAGGATAGGTATTTATTCTTTTCGCCTGGAACTAAGTATTCTTGCTGTTCACTGAATAAAATTTGCGTATTGCCTCATAATAAAA
>DHRN01000001.1 GCA_002411175.1 Anaerolineaceae bacterium UBA5311
ATTTTAGCTGAACTAATGCGATTACCTTGACTTAATTTTGTGAATTCTTATAATTGCAGCATCGACTGAGAACGGGAAGAGTACGCCACCCAGCCTCCACAGGGAGGTTTTGCCGCGACTGAGAGCAAAACCGGACAGGCAGTGACCGAAGTTCGCCCGGGAGTCGCGCGGATGAACCCTAATCGCCATTAGTTCGCGCCGGCAGCCTCCGTTACAAGGCGTCCTGAGTGGCTCGAATGAGCAAAAAGGGTGGTACCGCGGTTAATCCCGTCCCTTTATGGGGCGGTTTTTTTTGTACCTGCCCACAAAAGTTGAGGTGAAAATGAGTGATATAGAAACTGAATTACAAACCGAACAAGAGGCGGCATTGGAGGCTTTGGAAGCTGTCCAGGGTGTGGAAGCCCTGGATGCCTGGAAAAAAACTTACCTGGGAAAATCCTCCCTGGTGATGACCACCTTCGGAAAGATGGGCTCGTTCTCCAAAGAAGAACGACCATTTCTCGGAAAAGCAGTCAACGCGGTTAAAGTTGCCCTTGAAAGCGCTCTCGCGACCAAAGAAGAAAGTGTGAAGAGCGATTCATTAATCAGCGCGATGGCGAGCGAGAAACTGGATGTGACCCTGCCTGGTCAGCCAATTCGCCGAGGAAGGCTCCATCCAATCAACCTTTCCATGCGGGAAATTTACCGCATTTTTGGTGATATGGGTTTCCAGGTTTACAGCTCTCCCGAGGTTGAAACTGATGACATGAACTTCACCTACCTCAACATCCCGCCTTATCACCCTGCCAGAGACATGTGGGACACCTTCTATACCGAAGATGAAAATGTGGTCTTGCGCACACACACTTCACCGGGGCAGATCCGCGCCATGCACGAGTATTATCCCAATCCGGTGCGCGTGATTTTGCCGGGCGCTTGTATGCGCTATGAGCAGCAGGACCAGAGCCACGAAATTGAGTTCATGCAGTTTGAGCTGTTGGTTGTGGACAAAGGCATCACCTTCGCTGATCTGAAAGGCACAATGGAAGATTTCACCAGGCGCATGTTTAGCGAAGATGCAATTATCCGTTTTCGTCCTTCCCACTTCCCCTTCACCGAGCCAAGCGCTGAACTGGATATGAGTTGTATTTTCTGCGGCGGGCAGGGCTGCGGCGTATGCCACGGCACTGGCTGGATTGAGCTGGGCGGCTGCGGGATGGTGCACCCACGCGTGTTGGAAAACGGGGGATACGACCCCGAAGTTTACAGCGGTTTCGCTGCCGGCGTCGGTGTCGACCGCACCACTTTGCTGCGTTATCGCATCAACGACATACGCTATTTGCGCAATAACGATGTTCGCTTCCTGGAACAGTTCTAAGCAGGAGAGGAAAAAATGAAAGCACCCTTAAGCTGGTTAAAAGATTATGTTGACCTGGACGGAATAAGCCTGGAGGAAATTGGCACAACTCTGACCATGATCGGGTTGGAAGTTGAAGAAATCACCCTGGTTGGGTTGGAAAAACCGGAAGGGGATCGCCTGCAAAATAAATATTCGGGGCTTACCTGGGCGAAGGATAAGTTCGTCGTGGCGGAAGTTTTGGAGGTCAGACAGCATCCCAATGCAGACAAGCTGACTCTCTGCCTGCTGAATGATGGAAGCGGCAAGGAAATTATCGCCCTGACAGGCGCGCCAAATTTATTCCCCTATCTTGGCAAAGGACCGCTCGAAAAACCAATCAAAGTTGCCTATGCCCGCGAAGGCGCTCAACTATATGACGGGCATCAGCCTGGTCAGGTGATGATGAAACTTAAGAAAGCAACCATTCGGGGGATCGAATCCAGCTCGATGATTGCTTCTGAAAAAGAACTGGGGATATCCGAAGAGCATGAGGGCGTCATTTTTTTGGATGATGACGCGCCGGTGGGTATGCCCCTGGCAGATTACATGGGTGACGCGGTTTTTGAGGTTGCCATCCTGCCGAACATGGCTCGGGATGCTTCAATTTTGGGTATCGCCCGGGAGCTGGCTGCGGCGTTTGACCTTGAAGTGAAAGAACCAACAGGGCTGCCCCTGGAGCAGGGTGGAGAGATTGAAGAAAAAGTCGGACTCGAGATCCGTGAACCTGAGTTGAACCCGCGCTTTGCAATCGGCATGGTGGAAAATGTGAAAGCAGTCCCCAGCCCTTACTGGGTCCAACGGAGGCTGGCGTTGGCGGGCATGCGCCCGATCGACGCGCTTGTGGATGCGACCAATTACACCATGCTCGAAACTGGTCAACCACTGCACGCGTTCGATTACGATTTGCTTTATAAACGCGCTGGCGGTAAGCCGACGATCATCACCCGCAGAGCGGACGAGGGTGAAAAACTGACCACGCTGGATGGGCACGAGCTGACCCTGACCAGCGAGACTGAATTGGTCACAGATACAGCCGGACCGCTCAGCCTGGCGGGAGTGATGGGCGGGTTGGAATCTGGCATAGCGTCACATACCAGCAGGGTTTTGCTTGAAGCTGCAAGCTGGAATTTCATTAATATCCGCAAAACCAGCGGAAGATACCGGATCAACAGCGAAGCCTCCTACCGCTTCAGCCGCGATGTGCACCCAGCCCTGGCTGAACAGGGGCTGAGCTTATGCCTGCAGCGCATGCAGGTATGGGCAGGTGGGGATGTGGTCGGAGGGGTAATCGATCAATATCCGTTGAAACGCGAGGATACCATCAACAGCCTGACCGAGGATGAGATTGAACGTCTTTTGGGGCTGCATATAGACCTTGAAGAAGCTAAAGAAATTTTGGAAAGACTCGGTTTTACCTGCGCAATCGAAAAGGATGTGTTGAGGGCAACCACGCCTCGTAATCGAACAGATATTGAGCCCGACAGCATTTATGGCAAAGCCAACCTGATCGAGGAAATTAGCCGCATCTATGGCTATGATCGCATTCCATCGCGGCGATTAACCGGGGAATTGCCCCCCCAAATTGGTGATAAAAAGGTTGAATTTAACGAATTGGTGCGAGATCTGCTGGTCTCACTGGGTTTGCAGGATACCCTGGCATATCGGCAGACCTCTGTTCAACGCGAAGCGAAACTGTATCCTGGCGCGGTGGTTGAGGAAAACCCGCAGTATGTCAGACTCACGAATCCGATTTCGCCGGAACGCACCGTGATGAGGCGCAGTACACTCAACACAATGCTCGAGCTGATTGAACGCAACGGTCGGCTCGCTGACAGCCTGGCTTTATTTGAAATAGGACCGGTTTTCCTGCCGGTGGAAGGGCAGCAGCTGCCTGCCGAGCCAAATCGCGCGGCGATCGGCATGTGGGGGCGCAAGCTTCTGGCTGGTTGGGAGGGGGATGAGCGGGGCAATTATGGCTTTTTTGATCTGAAGGGCATGCTTGAGGGGCTTTTCCAGGGTTTGCATCTTGAAAATGTTGAATATAGCCCGGCGGAAAATTACCCCACGTTCCACCCTGGAAAATCTGCGCTTATCCAGGTAGGTGAACAACTGGTTGGGGTTATGGGCGAGGTGCATCCGTTGGTTAGGCAAAACTACGACTTCCCTGAAGGCGCTGTGTTGGCAGCAGAAATTTACATGGATGTGTTGATGGAGCTGGTTGAAAAAGGATTCGAAATTACCCCGATTTCCAGCTTCCCCGCCATGGTTGAAGACATTTCCCTGATCGTGGATGAGGAGATCCCAGCCAATCGGGTTGAAGAGCTGATTCGCAAAGCCGGCGGCAAACTGTTGGTTGGGGTGCGTCTGTTTGACCTCTATCGGGGTGAAAAGTTGGGCGTGGCGAAAAAGAGCCTGGCATACCAGCTTACTTACCAGGCATACGACCGCACATTAGGCGTCGCTGATGCCGCAGCGATCCGAAAGAAGATCGTTAAGCTCCTGGGCTATGAAATTGGTGCGGTTTTAAGAGATTCATAAGAGGAGATGGTTTGAAAACAGTATTGCTCATTACTCGAAATGGCTTGGGCGACGCGCCTGAGGGGCTTCAGCAGACTCTGGTGCTGAAATATCTGAGCCTGCTCGCCCAGGAAGAAGAAAAACCCGGGCAGATTTTGTTTTACGCAGATGGGGTTAAGTTGGTTTGTGAGGGGTCATTGGTGGTGGGCTGGCTGCGCAGCCTTGAAGAAGCTGGCGTGGAGCTGCTTGTCTGCTCGACCTGCCTGGAGTATTTTGGATTGATCGAGAAAGTTCGGGTCGGTAAGGCAGGGGGAATGCCAGGCATATTGCGGGCATTACAGCAGGCGGATAAAGTTATTAGTCTTTAGTTCCATGTCGACATGGCGGAGCGTAATCTGGGAATGCGTGGTGCGTGTTCCCTACAAAAAATTTTCGTTTCCGACTATCAGAGTAGGGGACGGCTGCCACGCCGTCCCGCGAACAGACGTCTCGCCCTACGAAAAAATGGCTTCGCTGGAACGGGGCAAGCCGCGTTCCCTACGGAAGGATGGCTTTGCCGGAACGCGCGGTGCCGGGTTCCCTAAAGTAACATCGCATTCTCGCCTTCGGTGCTGGTCAGATGGTATGCAGGCGGGCTGAAGACAGGGCTTACATCCGCCTGGGGTTAAAAGATTTCAATTACCAGACCCTTACCAGGTCGGGGTTGTCCACCGCTCCCCGTCCGCTTTTCGCCAAATCAATCCACTCGCCGTGCACCTTCACACGCACAACATCTGCGGTGAAATCCGTGTTGGTCGGACCATAGTTGCTGAAAAGTGAGGAACCGACTGCAAAGATGTTCACTGGAACATTTAGTTTTTCGAATTTCGTGATTTTATCGACGTTAAAGCCTCCTGAAACCACAATTTTGATATTCTGACAGTATTGCCTTGCCAGTTCGACCGCTTCTTTTGGCAGGTTCCAGTCAAGGTAAGCCGAGTCCAACGCCTGGCGGGTTGTAAACACCAGGCGGGGGTTAACACCCAGGTCAAGGGCTGGCTCTCCCAGCGGCTGAATGGAGCTATCCCGCAGGCTGGAAGAGGTATCCAGGCGGACTCCATACAGAATATATCGTCTGGCTTCCTCATCGTCTCCTTGCCGGATGAGTTCATAATATTTATTGAACATCGCTTTGCACACCTGCAAAGAAACGCCGATGCTGTCGTTGGTGAAATCGACCAATGCGATGCGGGGGATGTTCACTGGCAGCACGCGCGAGAACGCCAGCGTTGCTTCGGCGGTATCGCCCAGGAAACTGGCGATGCCTGAATGCGAGATGGTTCCACCGCCAAAACCACCCCACCAGTCGCCCTGGGCATCGGTGGAGACATAGGTCTCAGTGTGGTCGGCATAGTCCATGTTGTAACGCTGAACCGCAATCAGATAAGCGTATCCATCTGCAGCCTGGACTTCGTGAACATCGAAACGTGCAGGGAAGAACATCAGCGGCTTTCCGTTTGCTGCAACTTGCGTGTTGTATACATTCGTCGCAATGCGGCTGGCGCGCGCCAGGATGCCGAGAGTTGATGTTTCAAGGATGGCGAAATCACGATAGCGACCGCGAACGCGCATTACCGGCTCGACTCTGCTGACGTTGCCATTATAAGTGACCACGTCGCCATCCTGAACCGCCCAAACCTCCAAATTTTCAGCGGTATTGATAAATTTGCCTTCCTTAAAATAACCGGCAGCATGCCGGAGCATAGTCAGGGCTTTGTCGACCCCAACAACCACAGTCTTCCCGGGTCGACGGGTGAAAAACTGCATTTCAACTTCTATATCTCCTGTCAAAATTTCGTCCGCCGGGATACCTCCAGGCAGAAGATGGTCATGCCCCTCGTATAGATAACCTTGCTCAGAAAGCTTTTGAAGCATTGTCGCGATGTTGACAAAGTATTTATCAGCATACCAGCCCATGCGCATGCGCTCGATATCAAGCTTGAAGGTTGAATCGTCCAATCTTTTTCCGTTAAACAGGCTCATCGTAATTCTCCAGTGGTTCGTATGGTGAGGATATTATATAGTCGAACAGAGTGGAAGCCAGTTTCTTTGAAACCTTTCCAATCCGGTCCATTCGTTGGGATTGTGCTGCATGTCAGCCGAAAAAGGCGATTTACCTGCCACCAACCGGGTTGATATACACAACCCGGCTTAAAATTGATTGTCAGCTGCCTGAACGAGCAGAGCAAGGTCCATGCGAAAGCCTTAAAACAGGGACTCGTGTGGGTTTTTCTCGTCCAGTTTTGCCAAGGCATAAGAGGCAGCTGCCGCAACCAGGAAGAGCAGCGCGCAGACCAGAATCACTCCCCAGCCGCTGACACCCCTGGGGATAATCGCTGCGGTGGAGCCGAGTACCACACCAATAATCAAGTGATACATAATGGCGTAATGCTTCGAAAACAGCCAGTTGACAAACTTGGCAAAGATTAAAATGACCAGAACCACACCAAGGATCAGTGGAATGATCACGCCCATTTGCAGGTTTTTGATGCCATTCGCCATTGGATGATAGAGCCCCAGGTAGATCAGGAAGTTGGATGGGCTCAGTCCGGGCACTACCAGCCCTAATCCGGTGAGCGCTCCGCTGAGCAGCCAGGCAAAGAAACTGGGCTCAACCTGCACATTTCGGATCGAGTCCACCCAGCGCATCCATAAGAAAATGCCGATTGCTGCCACCAGCATCAACAGCCAATGCCAGTTTCTACGCCCTTGCTTCCCCGCAGTCTTGACCAGTGATGGGATCGTGCCGGCAATAAAACCGATAAACATCCAGGTGAATTGGGCAGCATAATTATCGAAAGCGAAATCAATCACCGCTGAAAAAGCGATGACACCTAACACACCGCCAATCCCGACGGGCAGGAAAAAGCGCAGATGCTCAACGAACTTGTTACGAATATCTGCCAGCCAGCGCAGCAGGGGTTCGTAAATACCAAAAACTACCATCATCACCCCACCGGACAAGCCTGGAGTGATCGCACCAATACCGGCTAAAAAGCCTTTCACAAAACGTACCAGCCAACCAACGACTGTGTTGCCTGTCTTGAATGAACTTAATTCATCGTTGGTGGTTATTTCTTCATAAGTTTCTTTATCTGAATTCATGTCGGCTCACTTTTTGTTTTCTCCCGTCCATTCTACAACAAACTGGCAATTCGGTTAAAAAAAGCCTAATCGAAACAGCAATTCTCAATATGCATGTGTTTAGATTTAAAGGGGGAGC
>DHRN01000108.1 GCA_002411175.1 Anaerolineaceae bacterium UBA5311
GGGTTAAGGCAAAAAAAGGCACATTTTGTCAAAAATCTTATAAAACCCATACAATTGATAAGCAGATTTGGCAAGTTTTCTTCACCCTTCAAGGTCTGCGATCGCCTGATTGCCTGGCGGGATCATTATTCGACGATGATCCCGGGTATTGATTGCCAGCTGGCGCCGTTATTAACGGTCATGAATATTCGGTTTTGATCCAGAGTGTCGGGTGAAATCGATGTTGTGAGATAGCCGAAAACCGCATTCACCAGGTCTACGCCTACGGGAGTGATTGCTGGCGGCAGCCCAGCACTGACATCCAGCCAGGTTAAGCCGCCATCAGCAGTTTGATACATTTTCCCTTCGGCAAAAGCAACACCGGTGTCAATACTGCCAAAATCGCTGAAATCGACATTATCGAGGCTTGAGAGGTACCGCCAGCTGTCGCCACCGTCATTACTGGCGCAAAAATGGGTCGGAATGCTATCATTATCAGATGGGTAAGCACGAATTGCTGCAATGACTTCATTCGAGTTTATACGGATAATGTTTGTTATTGCCATTTCCGCGTCTTCCTGGTCTGGAAGTCCGGCACAACCTATTTCTGTCCACGAAGCCCCTTCGTCTTCTGACCTGAATAAGTAAAGCATCCCCGGAACGGGGATAGATCCGCCAACTAACAGTGTATTTGCATCCAGAACAACGAACTGGCTTTTGTTTCCGCTAGTCGGCAAGCCATGGTCGTCAGCACCGGCCGGTTCGTGTAAAAAAGTGGTGGTCCAGGTCAGACCACCATCCCCGGTAGTGTGCATGCTGACATAATGCGAACCTGCCCCAACGCCTTCACTTGCCAGGATATAGCCCTTTTGTGTGCTGGCGATGCCCATTGGTCCGCAGGGAAAATCAAGCCTGACCTGACTCCAGTTGAGACCGCCGTCGTCGGTCGAATAGAAGACACCGGGCGTTTCAGGAAGGGATTGACAAATCCAGGCGAGCTGGCTGTTGGCAAAGACGGTGAAAATGCCGCCATCTGAATCGCGGGCAGCCAATTGGGGTGGAGTTACCTCCATCCAGCTTTCTCCAAAATTTGGAGTAATGTAGATATGGCTTTTATCGATGTTGGTTGCCCATCCATCTCCACCTGTGAACATTCGCAACTGATAGAGCGGCGACAGGTTTTTTGGCGTCGCGGTCGGTAGAAACCCGGTAGTGGGCGTGTTTGTGACAGTCGCGGCAGGCGTCTGGGGGACGCAGGCGCTCAATAACACCAGCAGTATCAACATCGGCAACAATTTTTTCATAAAGAACCTCCAAGGACATACAGATTATACCTCTGCACGTATTATGCCTGAAAATCCACGATACAAGGGCGTTTCAAACAAAAGGCTTCCCATGGATGTTTCACGTGAAACAATCCAGCGAAATTTCCAGACGATCAGGTTCGTATCGATCAATCGGCAAGGGGATATCTTTCATCGACTAGTTTACCTGGTCGCTATTCACCTGCCATACCAGAAGCGATCATAGATGAAATCGAACAATTCATCTCAACAGCAAAAGTCCTGTAACAATGCCTCGATGTTTCACGTGAAACATATTGGTATACACTTGTCGCGTGTTGGAAAAACAAGCGTCTCAGGCTGAATGGACGTGATTGACTGTGTTCGCGACTTCTTTGCTGGTCTTGATAGCGGATGGATATTTAATCTGGGGGAAGGGACTGTTGAAGTTGATGTTAAAGTGAAAGGAGCTTTGTGCTTATTGGGGGGCGTGGGGAGGATATGTGGCAGAATTCTGCTGGCAATCACGCTGAGGTCTTATACCCCGATTCTCGCAGGGGCGTTTGAGGCTGGAGCTAATCGGGAAGCTGGATGCAATTTTACCTTGCAGGTCCGGTGACCGCTGTCTGGAAAACAATGCATCCGACCCTCCGGCTAAAACTGAAAGTTAATCCTGTCTGCGACCGAAAACAAAGCTACAATATGAATGGAACAGTAAGGAGGAATTGATGAAAAAAATTCTGTTTTATGCTATGACCGGCGAAAAAATGTGTTTTCAGCACGTTTTGTTAAACGCGCTCCAGCTTGCGGATGCGGGTTGGCAGGTCAAAATAATTTTCGAGGGCTCATCAGTAAAACTTCCCCTTGTGCTTACTTCTGAAAGCAACAAGCTCTATCAGAAGGCAATTGGGGCGGATCTGATCGCTGGAATTTGCCTGGCTTGTTCGCGGGCGCTTGGAGTTTACGAAGCCAATGCTGCCCTTGGTTTGCCGATGCTGGATGATATGAACGGTCACGCTGGAATGCGCAGCTATGTGACCGATGGCTGGCAGGTCGTCAGTATGTGACGAGTTGTCAAGTTGCTGCTGCAGGCTGTTTACATAGTTTTGAATCCAATCGTTTCCTGATTGAAGGAACCGGAGCGTGCGGTTTTTTAGCGCAGACACGCATCACCATCAGAAACCTTTGGACGAGTTCTACAAACCGTCAAAAGGCAAACGAAATTCTATCATTCCAGCTTTATCAAACCGGTCATCCAGATAGAAGAACTGAACGTAACCCATAAAACCACCAAACAAGTCAAAGGTGTGCTGGGGACCAGTACTCTGGGTTTTGGAGGTTAAAAGAAAAAATGTCCTCGGCGCGGGTCGGAGGTGTGCTGGGGACCAGTACTCTGGGTTTTGGGGGTTAAAAGAAAAAATGTCCTCGGCGCGAGTCGAACGCGCAACCGTCTGCTCCGCAAGCAGGTGCTCTGTCCATTAAGCTACGAGGACGCTATAGGACAAACATTCTAACCCTAATTTAAATCCTGGTCAAGTGAACCGCATTAGTTCTGTGTTATTCTCCAGCGAAAATGTCACCTGAGTTTCCCAATTTAGTGTCCTGAAAGTTTGATCAAAATAAATTGGATGGTTACAGAGATTTCAGGTTCAGCGACAACTTGATAAACCTGAAAATTTGTAGGGAAGAGGCTCGACCCCTTCCGTAATACTCTCAATTAACACACCGGGAAACGAAAGGGGGTTATGACCGCGTTCACTATGGAAAAGATGGCTTCGCCGGAACGTGCACCGCACGTTCCGTACAGGGAGATCGTTATCGTCAAGTACGGAAGGGGTTTACTCCCCCCGTAAAATTCACAATTTACACACCGAAAGGGAATAAATACCGTAGGGCGAGACATCAGTACCAACCAAGTCGGTATTGGAGGTGCCGGATATTTCCATTGACAAGAGTGTATCGCGCCTCCAATCCGCCGTTGTGCGTGATCATTGTGCGCGGCGGAATAAGAGGGAGAAATATCGCCGTTACACCAATATTACAACCCCCTCAAT
>DHRN01000097.1:0-229 GCA_002411175.1 Anaerolineaceae bacterium UBA5311
ACGGACTTTTGAAACAGATATCGTCATTAACAGCAATTCTCAATACGAATGTGTTTAAATCTACAACGAAAAAATCCGGGGTTAATCGAACTTCGAAACGGCTTGGGTGGGTTCAGGATGTGAGCAGAGAACAGGGAGCGGGTTTGTCATCCTGAGCCTCTTTTGCGAAGGATCTTGTCAACCGGAACGCTAAGATCCTTACGAATTACACTATGTGTCACTTCGTTCA
>DHRN01000097.1:387-5559 GCA_002411175.1 Anaerolineaceae bacterium UBA5311
GAAGGATCTTGTCGATTGGAAGGGTAAGATCCTTGTCAATTACATTTACGAAGTGCTCGTCTCGTCCTGGCGGAGTGATGTTGTTGTAGGGAACGTGGCTTGTCCCGTTCCGGCGAAGCCATCTTTTCGTAGGGCGAGACGCCTGTTCGCGGGTCGGCATGGCAACCGTCCCCTGTACCACATTCTTCCATCGTTAATGGTTATAATACTGCTGGAGGAAATATGGCATACCCAATTGCACACCCGGATGTAATCAAACGCGCTCAGGAAGTTTTGGAACTGAACCCCATATTTCTTGATACCGAGACGACCGGAATCGGACTGAACGATGTTGTTATCGAAGTTGCGATTGTTGATCGCGAGGGGCAGGTTCTCTATGATTCCCTGGTCAACCCCCAGCGACCGATCCCGGAAGAATCCAGCAGAGTTCACGGCATTACCGATGAAATGGTCCAGGATGCTCTGACTCTGAACCAGGTTTGGGCTGATATTGAAAAGATCTTCCATAACCGCGCAGTTGGCATTTATAACGCCGAGTTCGATATGCGCCTGTTGAAACAATCGGTCCTCGCGGCTGGAATGCCCTGGAGCATCAAGGAAAACCAGGCATTTTGTGTGATGAAACTGTTTGCAGCCTGGTATGGCGAGTGGAACAAACGTCATAGTGACTTCAAATCGCAAAAACTCGAGTTTGCCGGTCAGTTTTGCGGGATTGAATTACCCAACAGCCACCATGCCCTGGACGATGCCCGCCTGGCTGCCGCGGTGATGAATTACGTGGCGAATTATCAAGCCTCCTGACTCGTGATCTTGCCAACGCCCTGCGAAACACCCCGGCTCTGAAGGGCGTGTGAACCTGCTGATCCCTCGGTTTCAGCGAAGGTGCTCTGTTGCCTTGTTCGCGATTTCCATGATCCCACAGCATCAGAAAACCGTCACCGCGAACCCCCATATCAAATGCAGAAGTCCGCTTTTCAGCCGATAGTCGACAGGATCATAAAAAACAAGCTCTTTCGTTTCTCAGGATGATAGCAGGTGTACACTCACAACCTCTTTTATGGAGAATATCATCGCTGTGTGGGTAAAATGCTAATTTTGTAGATTGCTTCTGCTTTGTTCAGATGGGAATAAAAATAGGTTAACCTCGATCATTGACTTATCCATTTTCTGCTGTTAAGATATAGGCACAATTAAAAACCTGGGGTAACCCGATGCCCGGATGCCAGGGTGTAATGGCGGAAGCTGGTGTGAGACCAGCACTGTACCGCAACTGTAAGTCGCAAGACGAGTCAGGAAGCCACCCCCAGGAGAACCCAAATGACCTTCTCGGATTAAGGAGGTGGGTGGGATATGCTCATATTCTCAACCCTTTCTAATCCAGAAGGGGTTGATTTTTTAGAAATGAGGAGAATATGAAAAAAATCTTAACCCTTCTGGCAGTCGTAATCATGCTAACCATAGCTGCCTGCCAGGCACCTGCTGAAGTCCTGGAGACTGAAGCCCCGCTAGTTATCGAAACCGAAGCTCCGGAGGTCCAAGAACCAACCGAAGCGTATCCTGTGGAAGAAGTCATCGACACACCTGCCGAAATTGAGCAGGTAACCATCGATTATGCCCAAAACTTCACCCTGGAATACCATGATGGCTATAAGTTGCTAACGGTGACCATGCCCTGGATGGGGGCAACTGAGCCGCTGGTCTATGCCTTGGTTCCAGCCGGAACGAGCGCTAATGATGATCTTGGTAGCGCTGTTGTAATTAACACCCCGATTGATGGTTTTGTCTCATTGTCTTCAACCTACCTGCCGTTTTTAGAACAAATTGATGAGCTTGAGAGCCTGTTGGCTGTTGACACCGCAGATTATATCTATAACAGCACTGTAAGGCTTTGGTCAGAGAGCAATATGATTGCTTCTGTTGGCAGCGGACCCAGTATTGATGTAGAACAATTGATCGAGCTTTCACCTGATGTCATTATGACCTCGGCTTCCGGTTCTGCCGATTGGGATACCCACCCGGCATTGGAACAGGCTGGTCTGCCGGTTGTGATCAACGCCGATTATCTTGAACAAGACCCGCTTGGTCGGGCTGAATGGGGTAAGTTCCTTGCGGCTTTCTATGATAAGGAAGTTGAAGCTGACCAGATTTTTGATGGCATGGTTTCGCGGTATGAAGAATTGAAAGCGTTAGCAGCAGATCAAGCTGAAAAAGTGACTGTTTTCGTGAACACTGCTTATGAAGGTACCTGGTATATGCCTGGTAGTGAAAGCTATGCCGCAATTTTATTAAGTGATGCCGGCGCAGACTATCTCTGGAGTGACCTGGAAGGCACTGGCGCGATGCCGATTGATTTTGAGGTTGTAATCGAAAAAGCACAAGATGCTGATTATTGGCTGAATGTCGGTTTTGCCAGCGACCTGGCGAGTCTGGCGGCGATGGACAGCCGTTATGCCGATTTCAAAGCCTTTCAGACCGGAATGGTTTTTAACAATAACGCCCGCACGACCGACATGGGCGGAATTGATTATTATGAAAGTGCTGTTGCCAACCCGGATTTGATTCTGTCGGATCTGATCGCCATTTTCTACCCTGAATTGGCAGAATCACACGAGTTGTTCTACTACAAGCAGCTTCAATAAGTTCTAAATATGAGCCGGGCGAGATTGGATCTGGGCAGATGATTAAGCAAAAAACAAAAAATTCAGGCATATTTCTTATCCTGGTTGGTTTACTCTTGCTTGTGGTTGCTCTAAATCTCTCGCTCGGCTCGGTTCGAATCCCTCTCAGTGAGATTTTCAAAGCCCTAACAGGGCAACCCGGCATAAAGGACAGCTGGGTTTATATTGTTAACAACTATCGCCTGCCCAAAATCATCACAGCGATTTTAGCCGGCATGGCGTTGAGTGCCGCGGGCTTGCAAATGCAGACCATATTTCGCAACCCACTGGCAGACCCATATATCCTGGGGATAAACTCGGGTGCCAGCCTCGGGGTTGCAATCGCAGTTATGGGCTCCAGTTTGGCTGGCGGTCTGTTTATCCCGAGTTTAAGTATTGGAGGAGATCTCGGATTGGTGGGAGCTGCCTCTTTGGGAGCTGGCGCTGTCATGGGTCTGATTTTGTTGGTTGGCAGACGAGTCCAAAACCCGACCACGCTGTTGATTCTCGGATTAATGTTTGGGCTCGCGACCGGTGCGTTGGTAAGCTTACTGATCTACTTCAGTGAACCCGAGAAGGTGAAAGCCTATAGCATCTGGTCATACGGCGCTTTTAATGGAGTAACCTGGCAGCAATTGAAGGTGCTCTTGCCTGTGGTTTTGTTTGCTTTGGGACTGCTCGCATTTTTGCCGAAGGGCTTAAACGCGCTTTTGTTGGGTGAAGATTACGCCAAAACAATGGGCTTGAACGTATCCCGGTTGCGATTTTTAATATTGGTCAGTTCTTCGGTTCTATCCGGCGCAGTGACCGCGTTTTGCGGACCAATCGGGTTTATCGGAGTGGCAGTGCCGCATATTGCCCGTAATGTTTTCAAGACATCCAACCACAAGCTGCTGATTCCAGCTGTAATCCTGATTGGCGCAATTGTGGCGGTGTCGGCGGATTTGGTTGCCCAGATGCCGGGTAACCAGTTTGTGTTACCAATCAACGTGGTAACCTCGTTATTTGGAGCGCCATTTGTATTATGGATCGTTCTGAAACGCAACCGGGGGTCGACATCGTTCAACGTATGAAAACCCCGCTGCTTTCCACGCAAGACCTTAAAATTGGTTATACAAACGGCAAGTCATCCCATAAAGTGGTTGCGTCCGGGCTAAACCTGCAGCTTATCGAGGGCGAATTTGTCTGCCTGGTCGGTCCGAATGGTGCCGGGAAATCGACGCTTTTGCGAACGCTGACCGGATTGCTTCCGGCTTTGGAAGGCGATGTTTTGCTTGATGGGAAGAAACTGGAACAATACACCAGAAAAGAACTGGCAAATGAAATCAGCGTTGTGTTGACCAGCCCTATCGAAGTTGGCGCAATGACGGTAACTGAGCTGGTTGCCATGGGTCGTTTTCCTTTCACAGGTTTGTTTGACCGAATGAGCGCAAAAGACTGGGAAATCGTTCATCAATCACTGGAACTGGTTGGGCTGAAAGATTTTGAAAAACGCATGATCCACAAGTTGAGTGATGGCGAGCGTCAGAAAGTGATGATTGCCCGGGCGCTGGCACAGGAACCACGAATTTTGGTGCTGGATGAGCCCACAGCCTACCTTGACCTGCCGGGGAGGGTCAGCATCATGAACCTGATGCACGAACTGGTGGTAATGCATGGTAAAACTGTGCTGACTTCCACCCACGACCTGGATCTGGCAATGCGCAGTGCCGACCGATTTTGGCTCATGTCCCAGCAAGGAGAGATTTTGCAGGGAGCGCCTGAAGATTTGGTTTTGAGCGGTGATTTTCAGCGTATCTTTGCCCGAGACCGCATCAGTTTTGACTTAATGAATGGTCATTTTTCGGTGACTGGAAACTCTGCCGGTGAGGTCTGCCTGAACGGCGGGGGCGAGGTGCGAGTGTGGACCGAACGCGCGTTGCAGCGAGTGGGATATTCGGTCAACGAGGATCGCGATACGTGCACAGGTTTGCGCATAGACATCGCGCCTGATCAGTCGGGGTATCTTTGGGTACTTGAAGAGGAGGGCGGGACAAGGCAGTTTGGAGACCTCGAAAGCTTGGTTAAGCATCTGCGCGCATTGTCATTCAGAGAGAATTGAACGTTGTCATCCTGTTGTTTTCTTGACCTTCCGGATGAAAGGGGGTTGGTCATCCTGAACGAAGAGACACACAGTGTACTTCGTAAGGACCATGTTTTCTTTTTCTGTATGTTGACCTGTCATCATGAACGAAGTGACACACAGTGTACTTCGTAAGGATCTTAACGTTTCAACCACAACGACTGTTCCAATCCGAAGGTAAAATTCTTCGCAAAATAGGCTCATAGTGACAGTCCGGTTGTCATCCAAACCATCATCATATACGGCGGAGTGAGGTGAGAGCAAAACAATTTCGCTATCCGAATTCCGCAGCTCCCTAATGCCACCACATGATGGTACTTCCAACCCCCTCTTTAGAGGGGGGCAGGGGGGTCAGAGCCGGGAAGCGAGAAACGGCAACCCCCTCTTTAGAGG
>DHRN01000097.1:5719-6057 GCA_002411175.1 Anaerolineaceae bacterium UBA5311
CATTGCGAGCCGTTTTGCCGTTATGCCTTGATCGTTGGGCATAAATTCCGTTCGGCAAAACGGCGTGGCAATCTGCATTTTGGGTTTTGTATCTGATCTAGACAAAAAACTAAAAGCAGACTGCCACGCCCCCTTGTTGGCATTCAAAAGCTCCTGCCATTCGTGCAACGGGGGCTCGCAGTGACGCATCTGTAATTTGTCATTGCGAGCGAAGCGAAGCAATCCGCAGTTTATCTTTTTGCTTGTACCCAAAACAAGAGAATAAAAGCAGGCTGCCGCGCCCCCTTGTTTTGATTCAATGGCTCCTGCCATTCCAGTAACGGGGGCTCGCAGTGACG
>DHRN01000097.1:6368-6749 GCA_002411175.1 Anaerolineaceae bacterium UBA5311
GAAGCAATCCGCAGTTTTTTTTTACTTGTACCCAAAACAAGAGAATAAAAGCAGGCTGCCACGCCCCCTTGTTGGCATTCAAAAGCTCCAGCCATTCGTGTAACGGCGACTCGCCGTGACGGATCTGTAATCTGTGATTGCGAGCGAAGCGAAGCAATCCGCAGTTTATCTTTTTGCTTGTACCCAAGGCAAGAGAATAAAGGCAAACGCAGTACCGCTCATTCCACCCCCTCTTCAGAGGGGGGCAGGGGGGTGAGAGAATTACAAGATGAAGGCAAGAGTCTGGTCATTGCGAGCGAAGCGAAGCAATCTGGAGTTTTTCTTTTTGCTTGTACACAAGACAAGAAAATAAAGGCAGACTGCCGCGCCCTCTTGTTGTGT
>DHRN01000070.1:0-7951 GCA_002411175.1 Anaerolineaceae bacterium UBA5311
CGCAGTGACGGATCTGGAATTTGTCATTGCGAGCGAAGCGAAGCAATCTGCAGCTAATCTTTTTGCTTGTATCCACGACAAGAGAATAAAGGCAGGCTTCTGCGCCTCTTTATTGTGATTTAAAGCTCTCGGCTTTCGTGTAACGGGGGCTCGCAGTGACGGATCTGGAATTTGTCATTGCGAGCGACGCGAAGCAATCTGCAGTTTTTCTTTTTGCTTGTACTCAAACCGAGAGAATGAAGGCAGACTGCCACGCCCCCTTGTTCTGACGCAATAGCTCCCGCCATCCCTGTGACGGGGGCTCGCAGTGACGAAATGTTTCCCCGTCAGTACATGACTGCTTCGGTACCAGGTCGGAACTGACGCTCTAACCACCCACCTGGAATTGCTGGTGTTTTTGATTCGTTTTTCTCTCACCCCCTTTAATTCCCCCTCTAAAGAGGGGGTCGTGATAGCACCCTATCTTTTGGAGAGCAGGGGGGTTTTCAGAGGTTGGGTGCGGTCATTGCGAGACGTTTTGTCGTTGTGCTTCGTAGATACGGAAATATTATCCGCTTTGTCAAAATGGCGCGGCAATCTGCAGTCAATCTTTTGTATTTAATCCTGACAAGAGAGCAAAGGCGGACTGCCGCGCCCCCTTATTGTGATTCAAAAGGTCCTGCCTTTCGTGTAACGGGGGCTCCCAGTGACGGATCTGTAATCTGTCATTGCGAGCGACGCGAAGGAATCTGCAGTTTGTCTTTTGCAACTATTCAGGATAAATGATCAAAGGCGGGCTGCAGCGCACCTTTATCGTTAATCAATAGCTCTTGCCATTCGCATAACGGGGCTCGCAGTGACGGGTACGAGAATGACAATTTTCGAGATATCACCTCTTTTCCTGTCATCCTGAGGAACGAAGGATCTTGACATCTCAAACACAGCGACTGTTCTTTCCAAAGCTAAAATCCTTCGCAAAGAGGCTCAGAATGACAGTCCGTTTGTCGAACAAATCCCCTCACCCCCTTTAATTCCCCCTCTCCAGCAAAGCTGGACGCAAGCAGTAAAGAGGGGGTCGTTGCTGCCCACAGCTCACAGTTTCCTGTCAACCATCGGGTTTTGCAACCAAACGACCGCAACTTCTCCACGATCGTCCAAAAAACACAAACCCGCCTTCACCGCTTGCTGCAGTTGTGCCTGGGCGAAGCGCTGATAATTGCGCACCTGGCGCACATATTCATGGTTTTCGCTGGTCAAAAACGCACTCCCAGCCAGGTTATGAATCGGATCGGTCTTGAAATCGATCAAATGCCATCCACCTTCAGAATGGTACAACAGGTCAATCACATAGCTATAGGTCTTCCCATTAACCAAAACCGAATAAGGCTGCTCAAAATAACGTTCCCGGGCAGCTTCAACTGCCTCCCACAACGCATGCCGACGAAAACGCTCAAGCAGCTCGGTCGCCCGCCCAACAGCAGAGCCGCGCAAATCATCGCTAACCAAGCCAAGCCGGTAACACTCGCTTTCCAGCAAATCCACCAAAGCCGGATCCCCCGGGAACAGCCAGCGCTGCAAAGCCTTGTGCACCAGGCTGCCGAGCGGCTTTCCGTGAACGGTCTCCTCGCCTCCAAAAACCCGCCACGAGCGCATCTCGCTCAAGCGGTCGGCTTCTTCCTGTTCCGAAACCAGCCCAAAACCCGCCAACGGGTGATAGAGCGCCAGCGCTTCCTCATCTACTGGATCAATAAAGGGAACCTCTGAAGGGGGTTCATCAAATACAGGCAGTTTTTTCGTGAAGTAAGCGCGCAGCGGATATCCCGAGATTGTGTTTACCCCGAAGGGCTCATCAAGATGAGTAAGGTATTCTTCAGATGGGTTACCGCAAGCTTCATCCAGCAATTTCGCCCAGCCATCCAGCGCGACCTTATCTCCATTTTTCACGAAGGAAGCATGATGGCTGATAATCAGCTTGTTTTGCGCCCTGGTCAAAGCCACATACAACACGCGCAGTGCTTCGCACTCATCCTGGTCTTTATCCAAATGTTTAGCCAGGTTGTAAAGCATTGGAGGCGGGTCAAGCTTAAAAGTGACCCCCAGCTCTTTTGAATGGTAAACCGACTCGCTATGCGTACTGGTACTTCTTCCAGCGTCTGCCAGGACAACAATCGGAAACTCCAGCCCCTTGGCTTTATGAATGGTCATCAGCCGCACCGAGCCATCCGCTTCAGCCGATGCCTCGCCCTCGCGCGCGCCGGCATCGTCCAGCGTGCTCAACATCTCCAGGAAGTCCCGCACTGTAGCCGCCTGGCTGGTGTAGGTGTCTTCCAGCAGCTTGTCCACGTTGCGCCAAAGCCTCCCGCCGGCAGCGCTGGCATTCTTCCCGTAAATCTTTCTGTCAGCTGTGGCGAGGATGGCGCGGTAATCCAGCGCGTCAACGACTTGCTTAAGCAGCTCCGCAACCGGAACGCGGTCCACCAGCGGCAGCAGTTCATTCAAAATCCCCAAAGCGCGCTGAGCTCTCAGCTGGTCTTCGCCGGACAACGCGGAAAGGTCCCCTTGCAGCATCTGCCAATAGCAAACATCTTTAGCACGCAGCTGAAAGAGGGCTGCATCGCTCAGCCCAAAAGCCGGCGAACGTAAAAGCCCGGCAAAGGCGAGATTGTCCGCCGGGTTTGCCAGCGCGCGCAGGATATTGATCAGGTCGCGGATCTCGGGACGGTTATAAAAACCCCGCCCGGCAATTGTCACGAAGGGAATACCGGCTGCTTCGAAGGCTTCTTCGTAGGCAGGGAAGCCGGTGGCAGCCCGGAAAAGCAGCGTGACCTCATCCCAATTTTCGAATTGTCCCTTTTTTTTCAGCTCCAGCAGGCGCCCAGCCAGGGCATGGGCTGCGATCGGGCGGGCTGAAGTAGCATCTTTACCTGCCCCAACAACAAATTCCAGGTGTGGCGGGGAAATTCCTTTGGGCAAATTTTTCGAATGTGCCTGCATCGGGGTAAAAGGCACATAATAACTGCGGGTTGGGTCTTCCTCGGTGCCGATCGCCTTCTCTAAGACGGCTGCCATGGTTTCCAAAAGCGGCTGATGCTGCCTGTAGGTCAGGTCCAGCTCAACCGACAGTCCGTTTTCACCCTCAATTCGTTCCTGCTCTTCCCTGAAAACGGTCACGTCCGCGCGGCGGAAGCGATAAATCGATTGGCGCATGTCTCCCACTATAAACAGGCAGCCCCGCCCGCCTGCCAGGGCGTTGACGATGTCGCGCTGGTACTGGTTGGTGTCCTGGTATTCATCCACCATCACCGCGTCAAGCTCCCCCTGCCAGTGCGCGCGGATATCATCACGCATCAAAAGCTGATATGCTCCATGTTCCAGGTCGTCAAAATCGAGCGAGTGCCGTTTTTCGAGCCTTTCACGATATTCCCTGTGAACGAGCCTAAAAGCTTCCTTAAGGAGCGGCAGGAGGCTCTCGAAAAGCTCTTCAGTTTCCGGAGATGGAGGTGAAGACCCTTTTCGCAGTGTCAGAGGGCTTAACAAAAGGTCGAAGCTATTCCTAAATTCCTTGACGAGCGCTTTCATTTCACTATTGCGCTTCCCTAAACGAAAATCCAGCCGCGAGATCGCCGAATTAAACAAAATTGCAGTCTCAAAGGGCTGATTTTTCTCCAGCGCTTGCTCAGCGCTTGCCCAACCCTCGAGAAAATCCAGCAAACATTCGGCAAATTTGTCTCCGCAATCGGTTG
The DNA here is from genome assembly GCA_002411175.1 of Anaerolineaceae bacterium UBA5311. GTDB lineage: Bacteria > Chloroflexota > Anaerolineae > Anaerolineales > Anaerolineaceae > Mesolinea. Next base: position 3,723 of record DHRN01000070.1, read on the forward strand.
CGATCTCGGCATAACTCAACCCACGAAGGTATTCAACGGTTTGTCTGATCGAAGGGTGATTCAAGCGTTTCTTCAAAGCAGCGATTATCCGCCCGCGCTTATCAATCTCGAGTTCGAAAATATCTTCTGCCTCAAAGCGTTTTGCTAACAATTCCTTAAGCAAGTTTCTCAAAGCTTTCACAGCCATATTCTCAAACAAAGGTATAAAACGCTCTTCCTCAACCAACCGGTTGAGTCCAGCTTCCACCGCCTGGTTTTTCAAGACCTGGGCAAGCCCCTCATCAAGCACTTCGAAGCGTGGGTCCAGCTCAGCCTCAGCCGGATGATTGCGCAAAATCTCGGCGCAGAGGCTGTGGATCGTCCCGATCCGCGCTGAATCGATCTGCGCGGAGAGGTCGCTCCAGTTTTCGCGTTCCTCTGAGCTGCTAGCCTTTTGCTCCAGTGCAGCCAGGCTCTCACGCACCTTCGAGCGCATCTGCATGGCTGCCTTGGTCGTGAACGTGATCGCGGCAATCCTGCGGGGCTTGACCCCCTTCGCCAGCAAGCCGGCATAACGTGCCACCAGCGTGCGCGTCTTCCCGCTGCCGGCTCCCGCCGTCACCACCACATCGCGGCTTAGCTCCTTTGCCGCAATACACTGCCGCTTATTCAGCGAAAAATCCTCAATCACTTGCTGAAAATACTTATCAGTCATTGTTTTGCCTCACTTGATAACGCCAGCACCACAGGCTCGCCGGGCAATATGACGCGCAGCCGTTCCTGGGTGTAGCCGGTTTGAAATTTCCCAAGCGCACACCTCTGGCGTTCGTGATAATATGCTCTGACCCGATTTTGCAGGCGGCATCGACCCCATTGCCCCGCTCCGATTTGAATTTCGTCAGACTGAGCGAACTCGCACTGGCGGCCTTGATTGACCAGTAAAACCCGTCAGATACTTCACCCAGCCCCAGCGCCTCTTCTGCCGCCTTGGTATAAACCGGTAACTGCAATCGTTTGCCCTCAACCAGGTCTCTGTCTCCGAACGACCCGCCTGTCTTATAATCAATTACGCGGATCTTCCCATTCTCGTTCTTGTCCACCCGGTCGATCACCCCTCTAATACGAACCACCTCGCCATCAACACGCAACTCCAGGCAGGGCGTACCCTTTATCCCGAATTTCTGCTCAAAAGCGAAAGGCTGCCAGCTGCCGCGCTCGTTTTCCAACGCCTGAAGGGTCTTTCGCAGCGTTTCCAGGTGCTGGCGCTGCTCCACCTCCCACAACACCGTCGGTCTGAACCCAAAAACCATCGGCGCGGTCGCAAAAACACTCTCCGCCGCCCCATCCAGCAGTTCCAGCGGAGAAACGCCCTGCTCTGAAGCCTGCGAATAGACCAACTCAAGAACGCGGTGATAAAGACTACCAATCTGGCGGATATCTAACCCGGGGTCCACCGTTTTTTCGATCTCCAGCCCCAGCGCTGACTCAGTAAAGAAACGCCAGGGGCAATCGCCATACGCTTCCAGCCGGGACGCGCTCCATACATGCCGCGAGGAAAACTTCTGTCCAAGCACCTCTCTCAGGCTCCTGAGATCGCCTTCGTATTGCCCGCGGGCATACTTCGCCCGGCGCGCATCCAGTATCTCGCCCCCTTTTGATAAATTTTCCCACCGAGCTAAAAGCTCTTCATCCCCGGCATAATTCAGCCGCCCCTTTTGCACACTCCAGAAGAGCAGCTCCTCGCCCGATGCCGCTTGCGACGCTCTCCGCGTGCCCAACTTGTCCTTATCTGCCTTCACATCACCACTGAAGAGCTTTTCAACCGCATGCCAATAGGGCGAAGGCTCCCACCGCTCCCCATCCTCCGAAAGATACGGTCGCGTCAGCAGCAAATGCTCATCCGCGCGCGTGAAAGCCTGGTAAAACGTGCTTACCTGGTCGCGTTCCAATCGTGATTCCAGCCCCAGCTCCTCCCGCAGCTCTTCGTCCAGGAAAGGGTCAGGGTTCTCCACCACCGGAAATAACCCCTCCGACAGTCCCAGCAGCGCCACCGCCTGATATCGCGCCGCGCGTGCCTCCACCAGCTTGCCAACAAACAGGGCATCCTTGCGTGTCTCGCGGTCTTCTTCCAGCCTGGCGCCATTCAACCCGCTCAGAAGGTCTGCCAGGAACTGCGCATAGTCTATCTCCCGAACGCCGACGACCTGTTCGCTCACCACCAGCGCCCGCAGTGCCTCTGCCAGCGCCATGCAGGCAGCCCGGTCGCGTTCGCTTTCGACCAACTCATAAAAGCCCAGTTCTCCCAACACGCTCTCCAGCCGCTCGATCCATCCGGCTTGCGACCGCTTTTGCTCGATCCCCTCGAAAAGCCGCCAGAATTGGTCGAACCGACCTTGCAGCGCTGGTAAATCGATCCCTTTGAGCAGGTTTGAAGTGAAACGTTCCTCGTCCAAATCTTCATCAACGCTGGAGGCTCTTCCTGTCAGCATCGCCCAGGCAGCATCCCACTGCTCACGCCCGCCAACGATCACCGCCTCCCGCGCGACTTTATCCAGGTCGCCAACGTCACCGTCTGCCAGTCCAAAACCGAAATAGGGCGAATTGAGCGCGTTCAGCAGGCTGCGTGTCGGGAAATTCTCCAGTGGAAGCCCCAGCAAATTCAGCATCGCCAACATCGCGGGCGATTCCGCCAGCGGATCGCGCTGAGAAAACTGGATGTTCATCCCAAATTCCTTTGCCGCCGAGCGTAGGAGCGGTTGGTATCTTTCAAGGTCTGCGCAGTAGAGCGCGCAGGCATCCAACGGTAACCCTTCGCGCACGTGCAGCCGCTTGATCCAGCGCAAAGCTTCCCGCGCTTCCTCCGCCTGCGAACGCGCCTCCAGCATAATCGGTTCGCTAATCGAAATCGGCTGCGCCCCCTCTCCGACCAACAAATACTGCTCCATCTGTTGAATCGCCTTCTTCCCATCCCCACTGCGCTGCCCGGCTGAAGGCGTGGGAGCGTTCAGCTTTGCTCGAGAGGAGGGCAGCGGGGTAAGAAAACTACAATCCAACTCCCCAACCAATTCTCTCAAAACCTTTTGCGTTCGCCGATGCACACTGCGCTCGCATTTCCCCTCCCCCGTCAGCGTGATAAGCACCTCCCCACCCAGCAGCCTCACAAACTCCCGCTGCGCCTTGGTGAACGCCGTAAACCCATCCAACACCACCAGGCTTAAACTATTAGAAGCCTGTGGTGAAGAACGCAGCGCATCGATCGCCAGCCATGAGAGCCCTTCATGGTCGCTCCAGCCAATCTCAGCCAGTTTGGCATCGAGACGCGCGTACAAAATCGCCAGCTCGCGGCGTGCGGGCGTGGATTCGCGCGTGCGTTCCAGGAACTCCTCCGGCAAAACCAACCCACCGCGCATTTCCGCGAAGGCGTCCACCAACACCGAGAGGAAACCCGGTTTGTCCTTGATCGCCTGATAATGCCCCAGCTCGCCAGCATCAGACGCCTCGCGCACGGTCTCCTGGAGCAGCCGGTGAGAGAGCGCTGGTGTGATGATGGGGACGAATTGCCCGCGTTCTTCCAGGATTTCCCGGTAAAAATGTGGAAAATGCCCCACCTTTACGCCCATCGAAGCGCCCGCAGCCGCCAGACGGGCTTTAAATTGGGCTGCCGCCTGGGGATTTGGCAGCAAAACCCACACCAGCGCGAACGGATTGCCCCGTTTAACCACACGTATGCGCTCAATACACGCCTGCGTTTTTCCACCTCCCGCCGGAGCAATCAGAAATTCAGTAGCCACAAAATCCACCTTGGTCTTTGATAAGGTAATTTTACCATCCAGGAAACGGCAACCCCCTCTTCAGAGGAGGGCAGGGGGGTGGGGAGCCGGGAAGCGGGGAACGGGGAGCGGCGAACGGCAACCCCCTCTTCAGAGGGGGGCAGGGGGGTGAGAGGGGGGCAGGAGGTGGTCATTGCGAGCGAAGCGAAGCAATCCGCAGTTTATCTTTTGCAACTATTCAGGATAAAAGATCAAAGGCAGACTGCCGCGCCCCCTTGTTGGCATTCAAAAGATCCTGCAATTCTAGTAACGGGGGCTCGCAGTGACGGATCTGTAACCCGTCATTGCGAGCNNGAAGCGAAGCAATCTGCAGTTTTTCTTTTGCATCTATTCAAGAAAAAAGATCAAAGGCAGGCTGCCGCGCCCCCTTATCGTTAACCAATAGTACCCGCTATTGGTGTAACGGGGGCTCGCAGTGAC
>DHRN01000070.1:8123-11939 GCA_002411175.1 Anaerolineaceae bacterium UBA5311
GCAGTTTATCTTTTTGCTTGCACCCAAAACAAGAGAATAAAGGCAGGCTACCATGCCCCCTTGTTGTGATTCAAAAGGTTCTGCAATTCTAGTAACGGGGGCTCGCAGTGACGGATCTGTAACCCTTCAGTACATGACTGCGTCGGTACCAGGTCGGAACTGACGCTCTAACCACCCACCTGGAATTACTGGTTTTTTTTGATTCGTTTTTCTCTCACCCCCTTTAATTCCCCCCTCTCCAGCAAAGCTGGACGCAAGCAGTAAAGAGGGGGTCGTGCTTGCACCCCCGCTCATTGCTCCCCGTCATCCTGAACGAAGTGACACATAGTGGACTTCGTAAGGATCTATACCTTTCAACCACTATGAATAATCAATTGTATTGTAAAGATTCTTCGCAAAAGAGGCTCAGAATGACAATCAAAAGAGTAAGAGATAAAAATCAGACTGTATAATTACCAGCATGAAACCGATTGAATACGAACGCATGTTTTCCGCGGAAGAGAGGCATTGGTGGTACCAGGGGATGGCGGTGATTACCCGCGGCATCCTCGACCGCCACCTTCCCCCCGGGCAAAACCGCGAGATCCTGGATGCCGGCTGCGGGACCGGCGGCGCGATGGCGTCCTTCCTCCAGGATTACGGGCGCGTGAGCGGCTTTGACTTTTCCATCAAGGGGTTGGAGTTTTGCAAAGCGCGGGAGCTGACCGGCGTTTTTGCGGCATCGGTGACCGAAATCCCGCTGAAAAGAGAGCGATTTGACCTGGTGACCAGTTTTGATGTGCTCTACCACGTGCAGGACGACCGCCAGGCGATGGGGGAGATGGCGCGTGTGCTCAAACCCGGGGGAGCTTTGCTCGTGCGCGTGCCGGCTTACGAATGGATGAGGCGGCAGCATGACATCCAGGTGGGCGCTGTGCGGCGGTACACGCGGCAAAAAGTAGAGGCGCTTTTTGACAGCTGCGACTTTGAGGTGGTCAGATTGACCTGTGCCAATACGTTTTTGTTCCCGCTTGCGGTTGCCAACGTACTCCTCGAAAAAATTTCACCTCCCAAACCGGAGGCAAGCGAGCTGGCGGCATCAACAGGCGCATTCAACCACTTGTTCAAGGCGATCCTGAGCAGCGAAGCAAGGCTGGCAGCGCGTTTTCTTCTTCCCTATGGCTTGAGCATCTTCGCGCTGGGGCGAAAGAAAGCTGATCGTTCATAGCTGAACGCTGTTGAGGGTATAATAACAAGCGATTACAGTAAGCTATCCGGAGGAAAAAATGAATTATGCCCTGATAATGGCAGGCGGGGCTGGAACGCGCCTGTGGCCCCTTAGCAGAGAAAAACAATCGAAGCCATCCCTCTCTCTTTACAGCGATCAGAGCATGTTCCAGATCGCGGTTGAGCGTCTTTATCCTCTTTTTTCACCCGAACAAATTTTGGTGGTCGCCAGCCGGGAACACATCAGTGACCTTTCGGCGCAGGTGCCGGAGATTCCGCTGGAAAACTACTTCGTCGAACCGGAAGGCAGGGGTACAGCCAGCGCGATCGGACTGGCGGCGATCCACCTGGCGAAACGCGACGAAGATGCCACGATGGCAGTTTTGACTGCAGATCACCACATCGGCAAGCCGGAGGTGTTCCGCGAGGTTGTGGCGGCGGCGCTCGAATTTGCCCGGCAGGATTACATCGTCACCCTGGGGATCACGCCCACCTGGCCATCAACCGATTATGGATATATCGAACAAGACGGTCCTGTCGGTGAAATAAACGGGCACAAGGCGTATCAAACCAAGCGTTTTGTTGAGAAGCCAAACCAGGCGAGCGCGCAGACCATGCTCTCACTGGGGCATTATACCTGGAACAGCGGCATGTTCATCTGGAAAGTGTCGGTGATCATGAAAGAGTTTGAAGAGCAAATGCCAGACCTGTATGCCAGCCTGATGCGCATAGCCGAAGGGATTGGGACACCCGCCTATGAAGAAATTTTGCACCCTGCCTGGAGCGAAATTGCAAAGCAGACGATCGATTATGGCATCATGGAAAACGCGCGCAACGTTTTGGTAATCCCGATTAATATGGACTGGATGGATGTGGGCACGTGGCTGAGCCTGAAGTCGCTTTTGCCGATGGACGAGAAGGGCAACAACATCAAAGGCGACAGCTTGCTGATGAATTCGGAAAATACGCTGGTGATGGGCAGCACGCGCCTGATCGCGGGGATCGGATTGAAAGATTTGATCATCGTGGATACGCCGGACGCGTTGATGGTCTGCGATTTGAACCATGCCGGGCAGGTGCGGGAGCTGGTGAAGATGCTCAAGGAGCAAGACCGGCAGGATCTGGTTTGAGTTGGCGAAGACCCACACCCGGGTTTGCCGGGACTTTGCCCTCTGCCCCCCTGGGGGGATGGAAAATAAATATTTGCGCCGCGCCTGCTGGCGAAGTGCGCTGATCATGCCGGGAGAGAGACAACACACAGCGACCTTCGTATGCAAGCTTTATACACACGCGCTACAGGTCTGCCCCGCGTTCAAAACCCACCAAATGAACCCCTTTCCAGGTGGAGGGGTTCGGAAAATTCAACAATTATCTATCAAATAAGGTTAATTTATGGCGATACTTCTATTATTAGTCATTTATCTTGCTTTTATCAGCCTTGGGCTGCCAGATTCGATGCTGGGGGCGGCGTGGCCTCTGATGCAGAGCGAAATGGGGTTGCCATTGGAGGGGGCGGGGCTGGTGTCGATGATCGTCACCGCCGGCACGATCGTTTCGAGCCTGATGACTGGCTGGTTGATCAAAAAGATGGGCACGGGAAAGCTGACCACTGTAAGCGTGCTGACCACGGCGTTGGCGCTTTTGGGCTATTCTTTCACCACCAACTACCTGTGGTTGTGCCTGATGGCAGTACCGATGGGCGTTGGAGCAGGCGCGGTGGACGCGGCACTGAATGACTTTGTGGCGCGCAATTATAGCTCGCGCCATATGAGCTGGCTGCACGCATTTTGGGGTGTGGGGGCGACCGCTGGACCGTTATTGATGGCGTGGATGATCAGCCTGAGCGGTCGCTGGCAAAACGGCTACCGACTGGTCTCGTTTGTGCAGTTTGGGCTGGTGGTGGTTTTAGTTTTGTCGCTGCCGCTGTGGAAGAAAAGCGACCACGCCGCAGTTGTGGAGAAGGCGGCAGAGCGGGGCAATGGCAGTCTCTTGAAGATTCCAGGGATGGCGCCTAATTTGATTGCGTTCTTTTCCTATTGCGCGCTGGAGCTGACCGCCGGACTTTGGTTTGCCAGTTACCTGGTGCAGGTCAGGGGGGTGTCGGCTGAGACCGCGTCAGCGTGGGCGGCATCGTATTATTTTGGGATCATGCTTGGGCGGATGGTCAACGGATTTTTGAGCATGCGTTTCCCAAGCAAGACGCTGATACGTGCCGGGCAGACCTCGATTTTGCTGGGGATCGTGATGCTGTTTTTGCCGGGGAATTTCTTTAGCCTGGTCGGGCTGCTGTTGGTGGGGATGGGCTGCGCACCGATTTATCCCTCGATGTTGCACGAGACACCGGCACGTTTTGGGGAGGAGAATTCCACGCGGCTGATGGGGATTCAGATGGCAGCGGCGTATGTGGGCCTGACAGTGGCGCCTCCGCTGGTGGGGCTGATCGCGGGGCGGTGGAGTTTGCGGATTTTCCCGTTCGCGCTGTTGATTTTATTGATGATGATGGTGTTGAGCAGCGAGCGCGTGAATCGTGTCGTGGCAGGCAGGGAAAAGGGAACAGGAAGCGGGAAGCAGCAACCCCCTCTTTTCGCATAACGGGGGCTCGCAGTGACG
>DHRN01000070.1:12081-16574 GCA_002411175.1 Anaerolineaceae bacterium UBA5311
GTTTATCTTTTTGCTTGTACCCAGGACAAATGAATTACAATCTCAAAGCTCCCGGCTGCCGGCTCCCTGTTCCTCTCACTCCCTTTAATTCCCCCTCTCCAGCAAAGCTGGACGCAAGCAGTAAAGAGGGGGTCGTTGCTGCCCCGGTTCCCGGTTCCCCGCTATCAGTTACCAGCTAAAAACTCTCTTACTTTTTCTTTGGTGACGGGGAGGGTGTCGACGCGGAGACCGATGGCGTGGCAGATGGCGTTGGTGATCGCCGGTGGGGTGGGGACGCAGACCAATTCTCCCACGCCTTTCGCGCCGAAGGGTCCCCCCGCGGTGTGCGATTCAACAATCAGAGAGACAATTTCAGGGATATCTCGCATGCGAGGGATTTCGTAGCGGGCAATGCGGTCGCTCTTGATGATGCCGTTCTCCACTTTGAAATCCTCCATCAAGCCGTGACCAATGCCCATGATCACTCCGCCCTCAACCTGCGCCTGGAAACCTAGCGGGTTGATGACACGCCCGGCATCGTTGGCGGCAATTACTTTGAGAACCCTGATCTCTCCAGTTTGCGGATTGATTGCCACCTTCACCGCCTGGGCAGCGAAACCGTAGGCGATGTGGATGCGCCCGCCCTTCTCGAGCGGGAAAGTTTCGGGCGCGGTGTAGATGGTTTCCAGCTCAGTCCCCTCGTCACTGGCAGCCAGCAGATCGTAAATCTCCTGCCAGGGGGTCAGCTCGCCAGCGATGAGCGCGCCTTTGGAAGTCAGAGTAATATTTTGAGGCTTATGCGGAGAAAGCGCGGCAAAAATCCGCTCTTTTAAGATCAGCGCGGCTTTGCGGACGGCGTTTCCGGTTACGTAAGTCTGCCGGGATGCCGTGGTGGGACCGCCATCGAGGGATAGCCCGGTATCCATGATGAAAACGTTGATATTTTCAGGCAGAATGCCCAGCACCTCTGCCGCGATCAGCTGCAGCGTGGTGACCATTCCTTGCCCAACCTCTGCCGCGCCGCTCTTGATTTGCAGCCGCCCAGCCGGCAGCAGGCGCAGGATGATGCCACTGCTGTCGGTCGCGCCGGTGCCCAGCCCGGTGTTTTTGAAGCCGCAGGCAACCCCCCAGCAAGTGATCTGCTCGTAACCGTCGATTTGCTCACGAACCGGCAGGAAGGGAGCGGTGATTCCGTTGCCGTCGAACCAGTTTTGGAGCGCTTGCAGACATTCAGGAAGCCCGACACTGTCCGCAAGGTAGTGCCCTGTGTTGGTGGCGCTGCCGATCGTGAGGCTATTTTTTATGCGCATAGCCAATGGGTCAATGTTGAGCTTTTCAGCCAGCATATCCATCGCGTTTTCGATCCCAAAGGCAGCCTGGACGACGCCAAACCCCCTGAAGGCGCCGGCGGGGGGATTGTTGGTGTACATGGCGAAGCAATCGCTGTGGGCGTGGGGGATGATGTAGGGTCCGCAGGAATGGGTGGTGGCGCGGGTGAGCACGGCGACGCCAAGCGAGGCATAGGCGCCCGTATCGCCGTAGAGTTCGGTTTGACAGGCGGTGAGGGTGCCGTCTTTCTTGGCGCCCAGCCGCACCCGGATCGAGGTGGCGTGACGTTTGGGGTGAACGAGCATGCTTTCACGGCGTGTGAACAGCAGCTTGACCGGTTTGCCGGTTGCCTGTGCCAGCAGGGCGGCATGGATTTGCCCGGCGATGTCCTCTTTGCCGCCAAATGCCCCGCCGGTTTTTTGCCCTTTCACGCGCACCATTTCGCGAGGCAAGCCCAGCGCTTCGGTTACCTGGCGCTGATCTTCAAAAGGAATTTGCGAACCAACGTAAACATCCATCCCGCCGTCATTGCGGGGCACGGCGATGGAACACTCCGGTTCCATGAAAAGATGCTCCATGAAGGGGGTGTTGAAGGTGTGTTCTACGATCTCGTCCGCTTCAGCGAAACCAACATCGACATTGCCCTTGTTGAAGTGGATATGTTTTAATAAATTACCGCCCTCGTGTACCGGTTCAGCGCCAGGTTCACAAGCCACGCGAGGGCTGTCCACGACCGGGCGCGGCTCGTAGTCGGTTTTGATCAATTTGATCGCCTGATCAGCAATCGCCTGGGAATCTGCAGCCACAAGCGCGATGGCATCGCCCTGGTAGCGCACGCGCCCGCCCAAACCGATCAAAATTGGCCAGTCTTTGTCATAGACGCCGTGCAGAGTTTCGTGCTGCAGGTCTTGGGCAATTAACACGGCCCTGACGCCGGGCAGGGATTGGGCTTGGCTGGTATCCAGCCCGCGTAAAATGGCTGAAGGCACGCCGGCACGCAGCACGCGGGCGTATAACATTTGCTCAAACCGCAGATCGTCGGTGAACGCCGTGATGCCGACGGTTTTGCCAATCGCATCGGGGCGGGGGATGGGCTTGCCGACATACTCCAGATCTTGCTCGCCCAAGGGAACCACGCGCGGTTTGACATCCCCATGTTCGCGCAGCGCCTTGGCGGCTGCCTGGATGGCTGAAATGATGCCTTCATAACTGCCACAGCGGCAGAGGACACCGTCCATTGCCTCGCGGATTTCGTCGAAACTGGGGTTGGGGTTGGCTTCGAGCAGGGCGTGCGCCCTGATTAGCTGCCCGGGTGTGCAAAAACCGCATTGGATCGCGCCGTGGGTGATGAACGCTTCCTGCAGGGGATGCAGGGCTTTAAGGTCTTCGCGTTGGTGCTGCTGGTGTTCGGGGCGCAGAGCGCGCAGCCCTTCGATGGTCAGGATCGTTTTGCCATGGATTTTATGCGCGCGAGTAATGCAGGAACGAGTCGGAATGCCATCCACCAGGACAATACAGATGCCGCAGCGACCTTCGCCACAGCCGATTTTTGTGCCGGTCAGGCGCAGGCGTTCTCGCAGCAGGTCGCTCAGTTTTTCACCGGGGATTTCTTCGAGAGAATAAGGCGAGCCGTTAACGTTGAATTCGAGCATGATTCCATTCGACAACCGGGGAGAATTGGCTGTCCGGTTTGGGTTATTATACAAGACTTATCAGAAAAAGAGGAACCAGGGCAGAGAGCAGCAGTGATTCTTAATATGGAAAAATATGGTTTTCCGCAAACAAGTGTAGAGGATGGCTACCACGCCGTCCCGCGAGTGACTATTTTGCCGGGCTGATTAAGGTCGTGTCGTCAACCTCATATAGGAAAATCGGTGGCAAAAAAAGAACAAAAAGAACCCCACGCTGAATTGCCGCACAGGGATGTACATACATTTTACAATACACCCACAGCGTGACATAATTTGCAGTATAAAAAGAGGCAAATGAATGGCTCGAAGACGACTTCCGATTAAACTAAAGAAACAAAACCTGGCTCCGGTGATAGCTGTGATTGCGGTCGTTGTGATCGTGATTGGCATATTCGTCTATCAAGGAGTGCGGGACCTGAGCGGCAACCCGATCATCAGGTCGCAGGACGACGTTCCCCGTGTTACCGCCCAGCAAGCGGTTGACGCCGTTGAACAGGGGGCGATTTTACTCGACACGCGGCTGGCAAGCCAATTCGCTGCCAGCCACATCGAAGGCTCGATCAACATTCCACTGACCGAGCTCGATACAGTCATGCCCACGCTGGATAAAGACGCCTGGTACATTACCTACTGTACCTGACCGGCTGAAAACACGAGCGCCCGTGCGGCGTTCCTTATGCTAAGAGATGGATTCACGCAGGCAAATCCGGTGTTGGGTGGTTTTGAGGCGCTGATAGCAGCCGGGATGCCTCTGGCGCAGTAGATTATATTTTTAGAGCCTCAGTATGCTGAAGCATGGACTGGAGTTCTGATAGAAGGAAAATCATGAAAACTAAAAATTGGTTAATAACTGGTATTGCCCTGATAGCCATGATGGTGATCAGCGCATGTGGAACAACCACCGCGACGACAGAAGTCCCGATTGTTGACGTTCCGGAAGTTCCCGATGTCACTGATGTCCCCGAGGTCACCGATGTACCGGATCCAGTGGTCGATGAGGTGACTGAACCATTGACAGATGAAGAGATGATGGCGTTGATTGCTGAGAAAGCCAAGGATCATCACACGCTCGAGTTTATCCTTTCTCATGATTTCACCCGCGAAGAATGGTTGGAAACCATCAACCGGATGATCAGTTATGGCGCGGATATCAACGCGCAAGAGAAAGAGATGATTATTGATTGGTTGGTAAACCGCTAACGCCACCGCACGAAAAATAAAGGATTGGACAAAACAATAATAGCCCTGCAAAGGGATAAATTGACCACGCCCAATCCTTTGTATTTTCCCCTTCGCCAACTCATCCATTGCGAATCTCGTTGGGCGGGACGCATTGCCGTGTTCGTGAAGATCACACCCCTGGCACCCTCTCGAGAGATAGTGCAACCACGACCCCCTCTTTATTGGATACGTTCAGCTCGGTTGGAGAGGGGGAATTAAAGGAGGTGTGGGCAACGGGCAGCGGGGAGCGCGACAACGACCCCCTCTTTACTG
>DHRN01000031.1 GCA_002411175.1 Anaerolineaceae bacterium UBA5311
ATTCACGGAACGGCGGATTGAGGACATGATATGTCAACGTTATCCAATGTTCGTGGTGCCCTCAATCTCGCCCTACGGGAGTTATCGCTTTAACGAAAGGGCGGATTTCGGATTGAAAGTCAGATTCGTAGGGCGAGATTGGAGGTGCCGGATATTTTGACCAACGAATACATATTGCGCCTCCAATCCACCATTACACCCACGCACATGACCATTTGAGGTCGTTGACCATGACTCCGAGGCTTTTAAGGATGTCTATTCACCCCCCTACCACCCTCTAAAGAGGGGTCTTATCCAATTATTCCCACCTCTCCGAAAGGGAGGGGGAAATAATATTGTGCCAAATTTCACATCGAAACGGAATTCTTTCCGCCAATCCGATTTTATTGCGGTATACTAATCAATCGGTAATTCAAACAATACACTACCGGAGGAAAAAAGTGGATCCAATCATCAATGCTGTTCTCAAACCAAAGAGCATCGCGGTTATCGGCGCGTCGACCAACCCCGACAAAATCGGTTACAAAGTGGTCGAAAACCTCAAAAACTGCGGCTACGAAAACCCTGTCTACCCTATCAACCCTGATGCCGAAGAAATTCTCGGCTATAAGTGCTACCCCAGCATCCTGGACGTGCCTTATGTGATTGACCTCGCCGTCGTCACCGTCCCAGCACGGGTGGTTCCAGCTGTAACACGGGAATCTGGCGAAAAAGGCGTGAAGGGGCTCAGCATCATTACCTCCGGTTTCTCCGAGGTCGGCGACCATGCTCTTGAGGACGAAGTGATCAGCATCGCCCGTGAATACGGCATGCGCGTGATCGGTCCGAACATCATCGGCACGCTCTCAAACAGCGACAAGATGAACGCATCATTCACCAACTTCCTGCCGCTGGATGGCAAAGCCGCCCTGGTTTCTCAGAGCGGTGCGCTCCTGATCGCGATGGACGCAGCCACATACACCCGCCGCGTCGGTTTCGACAAGATGATCTCTGTCGGAAACATGGCAGACCTTGACTTCGCAGACCTGATCACCTATCTGAACGAAGACGAAAACACCTACTGTATTACCCTTTACATCGAAGGCATTGATGACGGCGCCACATTCATGGAAGCCGCCCGCAACTGCACAAAGCCAATAATCGCGCTCAAAGCCGGCACTTCTGCCCACGGCGCCGCTGCCGCAGCCTCACACACAGGCTCACTGGCAGGCAGTGCCAAGGTCTACGAAGCCGCATTCGGGCAGGTTGGCATTACCCAGGCTGAAGACCTGAACGACATGTTCGACCTTACGCTGGCGCTCTCGCTGCAGCCCCCGATGAAAGGTGACAATTTGCTGATCGTGACCAACGGCGGCGGCGTGGGCGTTCTGGCAACTGACGCGGCTGAAAAATACGGACTGCCGCTCAAGTTCGCCCCGGAAGATGTGCAGGCGGAATTGCGCAAGTATATGCCCTCGTTCGGTTCAGCCAAAAACCCGGTTGATATCACCGGCGGAGCTGGCTTGAAGGGCTATTATGAAGGCGTCAAGTATTCCTATGCTCACGATTGGGTGGACGGCATGGTCGTGCTCTATTGTGAAACCTCTGTCACCGACCCGCAGGAAATCGCGGAAGCGATCTACAACGCCCTGCAAGAATCCGGCACAAACGACAAACCCGTCGCGGTCTCATTCATCGGCGGCGAACGCTGTGAGAAAGCCATGCAGTGGCTGATCGAACACGATATCCCCACCTATGACGCACCCGACCTGGCAGTAAAAGCCCTCGCGGCGCTGCGCAAACAAAACGAAATGCTCCAGACCGCACAGAACGCGCCCTACAAACCAACTGGTATCGACAGCGAAAAAGCCCGCAATATTATCGCTGGTGCCCGTGCCAAAGGTCGCGACGCGCTGACCGAAGTTGAAGCCAAGCACGTTTTCGCAGCTTACGGACTGCCCGTCACCCCAACCGACCTGGCTCATAATGAGGAAGAAGCCATTCGAATGGCAGAAGAAATCGGCTATCCGGTCGTCATGAAGATCGTCTCACCCGATATCCTGCACAAATCTGATGCCGGCGCGGTTAAAGTGAACATCAAAAATGAGCAGGGTGTCCGCGATGCCTGGAAGGTAATCATGGAGAATTCCTTTGCCTACAAAGCCGACGCCGAGATCGATGGTGTGGCTGTGCAGGAGATGGCACCCTGGGCAACCGAAGTGATCGTTGGCTCAGTCAATGACGCCACTTTTGGTCCGACCCTGATGTTTGGTCTCGGCGGTATTTTTGTGGAAGTGATGAAAGATGTCACTTTCAAAGTCGCCCCGATCGACAAATCCACGGCGTTTGATATGCAGTCCGAGATTAAGAGCGCCAAGATCCTCGAAGGCGCCCGCGGCGAAGCCCCACGTGACCAGAAAGCCCTGGCAGAAGTATTGGCGAATTATTCCTATATGATCTACGATCTGAAGGACGAAATCGCGGAATCAGACGCCAACCCCGTGATCGTTTACGAAGAAGGCAAGGGTGTGGCAGTTGTGGACGCCCGCATCATCCTGACCAAAAAGTAAAAAAATTCCAGCTTAAACGAAGCCGCTGTTGATTGAACAGCGGCTTTTTTATTCCGCAATCAAGCTTAGCTTAGGCAAATAATTGGTAGCGGGTGGCTCTAAGAATACAATCAAAAAAAACCCGAATTTCAGGAGGTTTAGATGGAACACCAACCCATTTTTCAATTGACTCATGACGTTATCGATTGGCTGCTCGATTCTGACCCTGCTCTCGAGTGGCAGGTGCGCAAAGAGCTTCTCTGTGAACCTGCCAAAGAATATGAAGAGGTGCGCAGACGCGTGCCTTATGAGGGCTGGGGCAAACAAGTGCTCGATTCCCAGCTGGCAGACGGCAGTTGGGCTGGGGCTGCTTTCAACCAAGTGAGAAGCTCAACCAGCCATGCCCTGACTCTGCTTTATTTGCTCGGAGCCGACCCTTCTGACCCCAGAGTTCAAGCCTCGGTAAAAGCGGTACGCGAGAATGTGCGTTGGGCTGACGATCCACGTTTTGCCGGCAACCCATTTTTCGAAGGCGAAATTGAACCTTGCATCAATGGTGCCGTGGCTACTGCTGCGATCTATTTAAAGCAGGATGTGAGCACGTTGATCAGAAAACTTCTTAAAGCTCAGAAGTCCGACGGCGGTTGGAATTGCGATGAAGACTCCCAGGTAGGTTCGTTCAATTCAACCATCGCTGTGCTCGAAGCGCTGCTGGCGTTTGAAAGAAGCAACGGTGAAGAACGAATCGTACGGGAGGCACGGGTGCGGGGGGAGGAATATCTGCTGAGCAGGAAGCTTTTTAAACACCTTAACGGGGAAACCATCCCACATGACAATTGGTCCAAACCTTTGGGACGTCCTGCCTTTACGTCTCTCGGCTTCCCCACCTGGTGGCATTATGACATTCTGCGTGGGCTGGAATACTTTCGCAAAGCAGGTCGGTCTGACCCCAGGCAGCATGACGCCCTGCAGCTCTTGAGAGACAAGCAACAACCGGACGGACGCTGGTTGAACGAAGTAGTCTACGATGCAGGAGAGTTGCTCGATTTTGGCGAAATTGAAGGGAAACCGAACAAGTGGATAACTTTCAAAGCGGCTGTGGTGCTCACTCCACGAGAGGATAACCCGCTGGTTTGAACCTGAACCCACGAGCAGCCCGGGAACGTTTATAATAAACCCGCACCGACCAGGATATGGATGGTCTCTAATACTGCAGCTGAGAGGATGTAATGATAAAAAAGAATTTTCTGATCGATATGGATGGCGTTTTGATCCATGGCAAAAAGGGGCTTCCAGGCGCAGATAGCTTTATTGAAAATCTGGTCGCCGACGGACGTAACTTTGCGATTTTGACCAACAACTCCAAATATACCACCCGGGACCTTGCACATCGCCTCAACAAATCCGGTCTGAATATTCCGGAGGAGGTTCTGTTTACATCAGCTATGGCGACCGCGGAATTCCTTGCCAAACAAAAACCAAATGGAAAAGCTTTTGTGATAGGCGAAACCGGGCTAACTGAAGCCATCCACAGTCAGGGTTATATTCAGACCTCAACCGACCCCGATTTCGTTGTTTTGGGCGAAACCTCAATGTATAGTTTTGACCAGATTACCTATGCGGTGCGGCTGATCGAAGCTGGAGCGCGCTTCATTGCCACCAATCCTGACGCAAATGGTCCAACCGAAAATGGAACAGTGCCGGCAACCGGGGCTATGGCTGCTTTGATCGAAAAAGCAACCGGCAAATCCCCCTTTTATGTGGGTAAACCGAATCCCCTGATGATGCGTACCGCTCTGAATCATTTCAATATGCACTCCGAAGAAACTTATATGATCGGAGATCGTATGGACACCGATATCCTCTCCGGGATCTCAGCCGGAATGGAAACTATTCTTGTCCTGAGTGGCGTTACAAAGCCGGAAATGATCGATAATTACCCCTACCGCCCAAAATATGTAAGGCAATCAGTTGCCGAAATAGATCTGAGTGAATTCGCTTAGCTATCTGGTGCTCTGATGAATTTTACACGTCGGGATTTTCTCAAATTTTCTCTGCTCGGGTTGGGCGCGTCAGCCTTCAGTCTGCCAGGCGAGGAGGCTTCATCCATGATCACACCGCGCCTGATGCTGGTTGGCAATAAAGACGGTGTCAGCGTATACAAGGAACCCGATGAGAAGAGCCTGATTTTATATCAACGGCAATATAATGAAATCATCAATGTATACGAAGAGGTGATTGGTCCAAATGGTCCCGCCTGGAACCCAATCTGGTATCGCTGTTGGGGAGGTTATGTATTCAGCGGGTATCTGTACGAAGTAAGATATGAATACAATCCCTTATCCGCGCCAAATCGTCCCAGTGGTCAGTTGGCAGAACTGACCGTGCCGTATACCCGTTCGATGTTTTATAGGGTCGAATCCGGCTGGGAGCCAATGTGGATGTATTATTACGGAACAAATCATTGGGTAACCGATGTTATCGAAGGTCCGGATGGACGCCCGTGGTACCAGGTTGAGGACGAACTCGGGCGAACCAAGACTGCAGTGCAATACGAGCATTTGCGCTTTATTGCCGATGAAGAGTTTGAACCGATTAATCCTGATGTACCCGCTGCTGATAAATACGTGGACATATCTCTCCCCCATCAGCGTCTGCGTGCTTATGAAGGCGATCAGATTGTGCTTGAAACCAAGATATCAAGCGGATTTCCAACCGGTGAAGGTAAATATTCAATCAAGACCAAGATGCCTTCCAAGCATATGGGCAACGCCGTCATAACCAGCAACATCCGTGAGCGCATCTGGATGGGGGTGCCCTGGACCTGCTTTTTTGAGATGGATATCGGGCTGGCAACGCATGGAACCTTCTGGCATACCAATTTTGGCACACCGATGAGCGCGGGCTGTATCAACATGAACAACCAGGATGCGAAATGGCTCTATCGTTGGAGTTATCCGGTAGCCCTGCCGCACGAGTGGGCAAAACATGGCTGGGGCACGATCATCGACGTGCACCAGTGATCAGATAAATTCCTGGAAAACCAGGTTGCCGAGCATGATTCCACGCCTGGTCAGCCGCAAATGCCTGCCATCCTTAAAATCCATCCATTCAAGCAAGCCCAAAGCGAGCATTTTTTGAATTTGCCCCGCAAAAACGGTTTCCAATTCCTCACCGTAGCGCAGATTGAACTCAGAAGCTGAAACACCCCGCGCGGTCATCCGCAAACCCAGGATCATATGTTCCTGCATTGCATCCTTCCGGCTGATCGGAATGGTTTCTTCGACAACAGGCGATAATTGAGTTTTTTTATTCGTCTGCCGCATGCGCTGGATGTATTCGGGCGTCGTTGCTATGTTGTTGTACCTGCTTTCAGCAAGTAGTCCGTGCGCCGCAGCGCCAATCCCCAGATAATCCTGGTTTTGCCAATAGACTTTGTTATGCTGTGACTGATGCGCGGCTCCCCGTGACCAGTTGGAGATTTCGTATTGCTGGAAACCCTGGGCGGCGAGATAATCCATCGCCAGTTCAAACATATCAGCCACCAGGTCGTCATCAGGCAAGGTCAGTTCGTCCCTGGCAACCATACAGGCATACACGGTGCCCTCTTCAAGAATCAGCGAGTAGAGAGATAAGTGTTCCACACCTGCTTCAACTGCCATAGACAGGTTCTTTTGCCACCCCGCCAGGCTCTGCCCGGGGATGCCAAAGATGAAATCCAGGCTGAGGTTGTCAAAGCCTGCCTGCCTGGAAAGCGAAATAGCCTCCAATGCCTGGTCAGCGTTGTGCACCCTGCCCAAAGCCACCAAATCCGAATTGTCAAAAGATTGGATGCCGATGCTCAGGCGGTTTACACCGGCTGTTTTCAGGTCGGTCAGTTTTTGCAGGTCCAGTGTGCCCGGGTTTGCCTCAAGCGTGATCTCTGCATTCGGATTGAGACCATAATTAAGCTCAACGGCTTGAATCAAGTCTGCCACAGCCAGGGCTGGAAGAAGCGATGGGGTCCCGCCACCAAAATAGAGGCTCGAAACCGGTTCGGTAACGAATCGCTGGTAAAATTCCAGCTCTTTGAGCACTGCGTTATGATAGTCAGCGATCAAATGACCTTGCCCGGCATACGTGATAAAATCACAGTAGTAACAACGTTTGACACAAAAAGGTATATGGATATAAACTGCTGACATTGATACAATTTTACCAAATTGAAGGTCAGTAGTTTATCTTGTAAATGAGTAATAAAATGAAAAAAACACAATCCGATTCACAAACCGGCAAGACCCGTATCTGTCCGGTTTGTGGCACAAAACTTTCTGAAAATGCGAAACGCTGCCTTGTATGCGGTACCGACCTTTCTGACACACCGACACCCAAACAAAAGAAAATCGATCGGATCGACTCGCAGCGAATACCCGAAGTCAGGATCAACCTGGTGGGATTGATCGCCATTATCGTCGTTATCCTGATATTGATCGCGCTGTTGGTTTTCTTCATCGTGACCCGCGGTCAGTCTGCCGCGGTTGAAACAGATTCAACCCAAACCGCCACAATCACACCCACCACGACTGCCACGTTTGCCAATACCGCGACGATGACACCACAGCCCACGTGGACGCCGCTGCCGCCGGTGGAATACACGGTCAAAACCGGCGAGACTTGTCTCGACCTTGCGCTTCAATTCAGCGTTTCTGTCCAGAGCATTATCGCGGCTAACAATCTAAACCAGAGCTGCAGCATCTCAGAAGGCATGGTTTTGAATGTGCCCCAACCTACCCTTACGCCCTCACCCGTACCGACGGCTACATCTGAAGCGATTGTTTCCGACCTCAGTTTGTGCACTCATACCGACACGATCACTGTAGAAGCGAATATGACCCTGAGCAGCATCGCCTTAAATTACAATGTGTCGATGATGGACATCCGCATTTACAACAATCTGCCCAATGACATTGTCCGCCAGGGTGACAGGCTGGTGATCCCTCTATGCGACCGATTGCCGACCGCTGGTCCGACGCTGACAGCGACACCCATGCCGCCCTATCCAGCGCCAAACCCGCTTTTACCTCGTTCCGGGGCTGCTTTCGCGGCAACCGATGAAGCTGTAACGCTGCAATGGGCTTCTGTGGCTTCGCTCTTCCCTGGTGAAGTCTATCGGGTGTTCGTGCAGGACCTGACTTCGGAAACAGAGAAAATTCTGGTTGATTATGTCAGCGACACCAAGTACATACTCCCAGCCAGTTTCAGACCAATTGATACCACTCCCCATATTATCCAGTGGAGTGTTTCTGTGGCAAGGCAGATTAATTCCGACCCCAACAATCCGATTTACGAGGAAGCCGGGTTGATCAGCCCGTACCGGGTGTTCAGCTGGATCGGGACCGGCATCGCGCCAACAGCAACACCTTGATAAATATCGATAACCAAACAAAAACAGCGGGTTTCGCGGCTGTTTTTGTTTGGTTCATCTCAATCGATTGATGGGCAAATTAATTTACCCTGGCGATATCCGCTTCACCGATTGACGCGAGGTACTTGATTGCTGAGATTGCAGCAGCGGCACCCATCCCTGCCGAAGTGACAACCTGCCGATAGATCGGGTCGGCGATTTCGCCAGCCGCGAAAACACCTTCCACGCTTGTTTCCATGTGTCCGTCAATCTCAATGGTGCCATGTTCTGTCAGTTTCAATTGTCCTTCCAAAACACCAGTATTTGGGATGTGCCCAATCGAGATAAACACTCCGTCTGACGGGATGATTTCTTGCTGACCGGTTTTGACATTTTCGAGCCTCAGGTTCGTGACTTTTTCTTCCCCGATAATCTCCCTGACCACGGAATCCCAAATAAACTTAATTTTTGGGTTGCTGCGGGCCCGATTCTCCAGGATCGCCCCGGCTCTAAGCTGGTCGCGGCGATGGATTATCGTTACACTACGCGCAAATCGGGTCAAAAACAAGGCTTCTTCTAAAGCTGAATCACCTCCGCCGACAATATGAATATCTTTTTCCCTATAAAAGGCTCCGTCGCAGGTCGCACAAAATGAGACTCCCCTGCCTGTGAGTTCCTTCTCGCCGGGTACATTAAGTTTGCGTGCGGATGCGCCCATAGAGATGATCAGGCTGTCTGCGGTGTAGTTCCCCCCGGAAAGGCATACCTTGAAAGGTCGTTGTTGCAGATAAACACATTGCACTGAATCGTAGATAACTTCTGCACCAAACCGTTTCGCCTGGTCATCCAGGCGCCGCCCGAGATCATTGCCGTCAACGCCTTCAGGGAAACCGGGATAGTTTTCAATGCATGTGGTTTGGGATGCCTGCCCGTAGAGGGTCATTCCCGTGACGAGCAAAGGCTTCAAGTCCGCCCTTGCAGCGTACAACGCCGCGGTGTATCCCGCTGGACCACCACCTAAAATCATTACCTGTCGGTGTTCAACAATTTCCATAGTATTCACCTTAACGTGCTTTATTTTCTCAACCAATCCCATATATGGTACTATCCGTTGGTTTCTACCACTATATATACCACTTTTCACTCAGTTTTCAGAAATTTTGTGTAACCCAATCTGCCCCTCCAGACCATCTGTGCCTGATTCCAATTACAGATAGCTGCTGTGTGATAATAATAACTCGAAAAGAGCATTTTTAGCATATAATCTTCTCAACCTTGACATTAACTGAATAAAAGGAGTAGAAAATGAACTCTGTTGAAAAAGCTTTGGAATACTTTAACAACAATCAATCAAACCTGACCGAATCGTATTTGGAATTTCTAAAAATCCCGTCGGTTTCCACCTCCCCGGAGCACAAAGCCGATATGCTGCGAACTGCCGAATTTTTGGCGGGATATTTACAAAATATCGGCTTTGAACGCACAGAAATTTTCCCAACCCCGCTTCATCCGATCCTCTTCGCCGAAAAGAGGATTTCAGATCCAAACGCAAAAACCCTGTTGATCTACGGGCACTACGATGTGCAGCCGGTAGACCCGATTGAAGAATGGAAAAGCGATCCATTTCAACCTGAATTCCGCGGTGATTATCTCTATGCCCGTGGGGCTTCGGACATGAAGGGGCAGATCATGTCCACGATTTTTGCTCTTGAAAGCGTATTGAAAACTTCCGAGATTCCGCTTAATATCAAATTCATCATCGAAGGCGAAGAAGAGATCGGCTCCCCCTCATTGGAAGAGTTCATCAGGAATCACAAAGACCTGCTGGCATGTGACATGATTCTGAACCCGGATGCCGGCATGGTGGGAAAAGACCAACCCACACTGGTTTACGGTCTGCGGGGGATGACCTATTTCGAAGTTCGCGTTGACGGTCCCCGGGCAGACCTGCACTCAGGTCTCTGGGGAGGCAATGTTGCTAATCCTGCCAACGTGCTTGCCCAAATCATATCAAAATTACACAACGAGGACGGTTCAGTCGCCATCCCAGGCTTTTATGACCGCATTCCTGAGTTGACAGCTGAAGAACGCGCACGTATCGCGGCAAACCCCACCACTGATAAAGAAATCCTCGAAATTACCGGCTCACCGATGTTGTATGGCGAAGAAGGCTATACCCCATTGGAACGCCAGGGAACCCGCCCTACGCTGGACGTGAACGGAATCTATTCCGGTTTCATTGGTGAAGGAGCCAAGACGATCATCCCAGCCTATGCCAAGGCAAAAATTTCCTGCCGCCTTGTCCCCGACCAGGACGCCATGGAGATCTACGAATTAGCAAAAGCATATATCCTTTCCATCGCCCCTCCGACTGTCAGAACCGAGGTCTTCTTACACAGCGCAGGTCCTGCCTACCTCGCAGATGATGCGCCAGGTGCACAGAACCTGGTGAACGCGCTCACTGCAGTCTGGGAAAAACCGGTGGTTTATAAGCGCGAAGGCGGCAGCATCCCCGTCGCCACAGTGATGCAGAGGGAATTGGGAGTCAAGTCGCTGCTTACCGGGTTTGGCTTACCCGACGATGCGATTCACTCTCCCAATGAGCGCATGTACTTCCCCAATTGGCTCATGGGCACCCAGGCATTGATCCACTTTATCCTGAGTTTTGGAAAAAACTAATGCCTTCTGAAAAAGTCTTAAAGCTCCCTGCCTACGGCGGGCAGGCGCTTATTGAGGGTGTGATGATGCGCGGCAAGAATAACGTCGCCATGGCAGTGCGCGCTCCTGGCGGCGAGATCGTGGTTCACGAGGAAAAACTGCCCAATTTGTATCGCTCGCGTTGGATGAAAACCCCTTTCCTTCGCGGGATCATTAGTTTGTGGGATTCAATGGGGCTGGGCATGCGCCTGCTGACCAAATCAGCCAACATCGCCTCCGGAGAGGATGAGCAAATCGAAGGCGCGGCTCTGACCTTCACCGTAATCATCTCGCTGTTGCTGGCAGTCGGAATTTTCTTCGTTTTGCCTGCATTTATCGCCGGGCTGATCGAAAAGTATTTTACGATCAGCCAATGGGAGAGCAACCTGGTCGAAGGCTTGCTGCGCCTGGTCATCCTGGTGCTCTACATGGCATTAATTGGCAGAATGGAGGATATCAAGCGTGTGTTTGCCTATCACGGAGCCGAACATAAAACCATCAACGCATTCGAAGCCGGTGTGGAGTTGAACCCGGAAAACGTGAGCCAGCAAACCCTGGTACACCCTCGCTGCGGCACGTCGTTTATGCTTACGCTGGTTTTAATTTCAATCTTGATTTTCTCCCTGTTAGGTCCCTTACCCCTGCACTGGCGGATTATCTCCCGCATACTTCTGATTCCCTTTGTTTCCGGCATCGCCTATGAATACATCCGCTTTGCCGCCAATACCATGGACCGCTCCGCATTGATGCGCTGGCTAATCAAACCAAATTTATGGTTACAAAAACTATCCACGCGCGAGCCAGACCTGGAGATGCTCGAAGTCTCCATTACCGCATTCAATACGATGCTTGCTGCAGAAAACCGCGAGGAATAAATGAAAAACTGGAAGCAAATACTGGCCGGAATTTTGACTGGACTTTTATTGAGCGGTCTGCTCAGGTTGCTCACCCTGCCAAAGGGTGGTCAACCAATCACTATTGCGACAACAACACCAAATCTGACCCCGGATCCAACATCTGTCGTTGAAATGATTCGGGTGCATGTTGCTGGGAATGTAATCCAACCTGGTGTTTACGGACTGGTAAAAGGCTCTACTGTAAACGATGCCATCCAGGCAGCCGGCGGAGCTTCATCCACGGCAATAACCGAAGTGCTCAACCTTGCTTCGGTCCTTGAGGATGGGCAGCGAATCTTCATACCTGGGCAAAACGAAACCCAATCGCCGGAACTGGCTTCAAGCCAGCGCTCGGTTGGGATCAGCCTTCCCGGTCTTCTCAATATCAACACAGCATCGCAAGAAGAGCTCGAGAGCCTCCCTGGTATCGGGGCTGTGAAGGCAAAGGCAATCATTGATTACCGCATTCAGAATGGATATTTTCTGACAATAGATGACCTGATGAAGGTGCACGGCATCGGAGAGTCCATTTTTAGCCAGGTGGAGGATTTTATAACCGTCTCACCATGATGCAACGGTGAACTGTTGATACAGGTATAATACCATCATGGAGAAAATAAAAGCCAGGAAAAAAGATGTCCCTTTTTCCAAGCGCGTTCTTAAGTTTTTCGTTTTAATTCTGATAAGCGCGCTGGCTTATGGCGCCCTGGTGGGACCTCGCCTGTTAAATCAGCAAATCCAGATAGTCTCAGTCGGAGAAGTTGCCAGCCAGGAAATCCTTGCTCCCTATTCTGTTAATTTTGAATCGAGAGTCTATACCGATGCTGCCCGTGAAAGCGCTGCGGCAGAAGTGGCACCAGTCTATCTGCCGCCTGATCCGAACATCGCTCGCAGCCAGTTGGAGAAGCTGCAAAACGCAATCTATTACATTGCCACCGTCCGGAGTGATATCCACGCTTCGGAAATACAAAAGATCCAGGATCTACAGGCTTTACCTGACCTGCAGCTGAGTGAAGAAGAATACATTTCATTGCTCGAGCTCACAGAACAAGAATGGCAGGCAATTGGCAGCGAAGCAAGCCGGG
The DNA here is from genome assembly GCA_002411175.1 of Anaerolineaceae bacterium UBA5311. Taxonomy (GTDB): domain Bacteria; phylum Chloroflexota; class Anaerolineae; order Anaerolineales; family Anaerolineaceae; genus Mesolinea. Next base: position 12,590 of record DHRN01000031.1, read on the forward strand.
TGTTGGAGATCGTTCTACGTGAAAGCATCCGGAATAATCAGCTCGGAACAGTGAGGAGCAACCTGCCGGCATATATCGATTTTGCCTTCAGGAGCGAACAGGCAGAGATTATCATTTCACTCGTCTCTCCGTATATCGTTCCCACCAGCTTATTCAGCGAGGAGCAAACTCAAATCAGCCGTGACCAGGCTCGTGCAGCGGTAACCCCTGTCACACGTCAGATTATGGCAGGTGAAAGCCTCGTTCGGCGCGGTCAGATAGTTACAGAAGCAGACCTCGAAGCGATGACAACCTACGGGCTCAGCGAGCCGACCGACCATGCCTCCTTGTTGATCAAAAGCGGCATTATTATCCTGATTATCGACGTCCTGGTAATCATCTTCTTCCAGAAAAACAGGGGGCAGTCTTTTGCCCAGTTCAATTCGATCATCCTTGTTGCCGTTTTCTTCCTGATTTTCCTCGGTTTGGCACGTTTCCTGGTGATGGATCGAACGATCCTGCCTTACTTATTCCCAATTGCCGCGCTGGGCTTGACCATCTCGATCATTTTTACAGTCGATTATGGATTTTTTGTCAGTTTTATCCTCGTTGTACTGACTGTTTTCGGGCACTCGCGCAGCACTGAGCTAATCCTCTATTTCATGTTACCCACAATCGCCGGTATCCTCGTCGTCGGGAAAGCGCGCCGTGTCAGTTCTTTTCTGGCTGCAGGCTTTGTGATCAGCCTTTTTTCAGCAGCCGTTGTCGCCGCTTATAGAATTGGAGACGGAAGCACCGACTTTATCGGTTTCATGACCCTTATAGGAGCAAGCTTTTTTAACGGTCTCGCATCCGGCACATTAGCCTTGCTATTGCAGAATATAATCTCTTCCATCCTCGACCAGCCCACCGCTTTACAATTGATGGACATTTCAAGACCAGACCACCCTCTGCTCCAGCAGATTCTCACCAACTCACCCGGAACCTACCAACACTCGCTCCAGGTTTCAAACCTTGCAGAACAGGCAGCAGATGCAATCGGAGCTGACCGTTTGTTGGTCCGGGTTGGCACGCTTTATCATGATGTCGGAAAGTCAGAAAACCCCGGTTTTTTCATTGAAAACCAGGTTCAGGGCAAGATCAACTCGCATGATGATTCAGACCATAAAGTCTCTGCGGCAACCATCATCAAGCATGTAACCGATGGTGTTGCCCTGGCAAAGAAATATCGGATTCCTTCCCGGGTGATCGACTTCATCAAGGAACATCACGGCGACGGCGTCGCCCGTTACCAATACAATAAAGCCCTGAATGAGGCTGAAGATCCTGACTCTGTCGATATAAAAGACTTCACTTACCCGGGTCCGGCGCCTCAATCAAAGGAGACCGCGCTGGTAATGCTTGCAGATGGAACCGAAGCCCGCGCACGGGCAAATTCTCCGCGAACAGACGAAGAAATCATGGCTTTAGTGACAGAGTCGATCGATTCTGTAAAAAACTCCGGGCAACTGGACCAAACCGACCTGACCCTCAAAGACCTGCAGACAATCAAACAGTCTTTCTACAACACACTCAAGCAGTCTTACCACCCCAGGATAAAGTATCCCGAAGCCAAACCTGCCGCCAAACCGCTAAGCGCGGAATCCGAATCCTCCTCCTGAACAGAGTGTTCTGATGCTAAATCTGATTATGCCCTCTTCATATGCCAAGGTAATCGAGGGTCCCCGGCTGGCAAATGCATTTCGCGAGACCCTGGCTGCCTTGGAATTAGCGCAAAATACTTCCGTGACTTTACGACTGACTAACAACCGCGTCATCCGCCGCTACAATTTTGCCTGGTTGGGAATTGACGCCCCCACCGACGTATTATCCTTCGAAAATCCCTATATCGACCCGGAAACAGGGGAGCATTATTTGGGGGATATCATCATCTCTTACGAAAAAGCCCGCCGGCAAGCGAAAGAAGGTGAACACAGCATTTATCAGGAAGTTGAAATGCTATTTGTCCACGGGCTGCTCCACCTCGCTGGTTATGACCATGGCGACGAAGACGATTGGCTGGATATGTCGTCCATGCAAGATCTTATTCTCAAAAAAACCGCTAATCCACTGCGAAACAGCATCCAGGCGCCAGGCGAATAACTTGCTTCAATACTTTTTACCAGTTATTCAACAGTCTCTGGTAAAATCTCATTAGAGTTAGAATCGCTTCGAGAGATTATCTCCGGGGCGATTGAATTGTGCCGATAATAATAACGAAAAGGAGAGAATTAACTACAAATGCACAAGGATTTTCTGGATATCATCGATTACACACCACAAGAGATACAAGACCTGCTCGACCTGGCGGTCAGGCTAAAAAAAGAATATCAGTCAGGCGGGAATGAGCCAGTCCTCAAAGGAAAAGTTTTAGCAATGATTTTCCAAAAACCGAGCCTGCGCACCCGCGTCAGCTTTGATATGGGCATGCGCCATCTTGGTGGGGATGCTCTCTACCTCTCCCCCAACGAAATCGGTCTCGGTCAACGCGAATCCATTGCTGATGTCGCCCGTGTTTTGGACGGCATGGTCCATGGAATCATGGCGAGAGTTTTTGACCACGAACACATCCTGGAGCTTGCCCAGTGGACGACGATTCCGGTGATTAACGGTCTCAGCGATTACAGCCACCCTTGCCAGGCTCTGGCAGATGTTCTGACCATCTACGAAGAATTTGGAAAGATCAAAGATGTCAATATCACCTATGTTGGTGACGGCAACAACGTAGCAGTATCGCTGATGCAAATCGCTGCCAAGCTGGGTGCGCACTTCACCATCGCTAACCCTGAAGACTATGACATGCCCGCTGAGTCAATTGAAACCGTCAAGCCGATCGCAGAAGCCAACGGCAGCAAACTGACCTTCCTGCGAGACCCGCACGAAGCCGTACAAAACGCTCACGTTATCTATACCGACACCTGGACCAGCATGGGGCAGGAAGAAGAATCGGCAAAACGTGAAAGAGTATTCCCCCCTTACCAGATCAACCAGTCATTGGTGGACGAAGCCGACAAAGATGTTATCGTTCTGCACTGCCTGCCGGCTCACCGCGGTCAGGAAATCACCGATGAGGTCGCAGACGGACCGAACTCACGCCTTTTCCCTGAAGCACACAACCGGTTACACGCTCAAAAAGCGGTACTCTACACACTATTAGGAAGGTAACCAACATGAACACGCAAGACTATATCAAGCTCGAAGATAAATACGGCGCGAGAAATTACAAACCCCTGGATGTTGTCCTCAACGAGGGCAAAGGCTGCTGGGTCACTGATGTGGACGGGAAACGCTACCTGGATTGCCTGAGTGCTTATTCTGCGGTAAACCAGGGGCATTGCCACCCTCATATCGTTGAGGCGATGGTCGAACAGGCTCAAAAAATCGGATTGACCTCACGCGCTTTCCGCAATGACAAACTGGGTCTTTTCTACAAAAAGCTGGTTGACCTAACCGGTTATGAAATGGTCTTGCCAATGAACACTGGCGCAGAAGCTGTTGAAACTGCGATCAAGGTTGCCAGAAAATGGGCGTATGTGACCAAGGGCATCCCTAAATACGAAGCTGAGATGATCGTGGCAGAAGGTAACTTCCACGGACGTACCACCACCATCATTTCTTTCTCTACTGAAGCATTTTACAAAGAAGCCTTTGGTCCTTTCACTCCAGGCTTTAAGACGGTCCCTTATGGTGATATCGAAGCGATCAAGGCTGCCATCACCCCCAACACAGCTGCCGTGATGCTGGAGCCAATCCAGGGTGAAAATGGCGTGATCGTTCCTCCTGATGGCTATCTCAGAGCGGTTGCCGAAGTCTGCAGGGAAAACAATGTCCTTTTCATTGCAGACGAAATTCAGACAGGGCTTTGTCGGACTGGAAAATGGTTCGCCTGCCAGTATGAAGATGTTGTCCCTGACATAACTGTAATCGGAAAAGCTCTGTCTGGTGGAATGTATCCCGTATCAGCGGTACTCTCAAGTAAAGAGATTCTGGGCTTGTTCAAGCCTGGCGAACATGGCTCCACCTTTGGTGGCAGCCCGATGGCAGCCGCGATTGGCGTTGCCGCTCTGGAGGTTTTGGAACAAGAAAATCTGGCTGAACGCGGCGCTGAATTGGGTGAATATTTTATGGCAGAATTACGAAAAATCGATGCCACCGTAATCAAGGAAGTTCGTGGACGCGGTTTGTTGATCGGTGTGGAACTCCATCCCGAAGCTGGAGGCGCCCGACGCTATTGTGAGATGCTACAGGATGAAGGCATCCTTGCCAAGGAAACTCATGACCACGTAATCCGCTTCGCTCCGCCGTTGGTCATCGGGAAAACTGATCTCGATTGGGCATTGGCGATTATTGAAGGTGTACTAAAAAGATAGGTGAAATTATGAACAGGTTTGCCAAGATCGTTGCCACAATAGGTCCTGCTAGTTCAGATGAAGGTGTTTTAACCGCCATGATCAGCGCCGGACTCGATGTGGCGCGTCTGAACTTTTCTCATGGCGATCATGAAGGACACGGTGCCATGATAAAGCTGATTCGCATGGTCTCACAGAAACTTGGCAAACCTGTCACCATTTTGATGGACCTACAAGGTCCAAAACTACGCATTGGCAATCTCGGAGCTGAACCGCTTGAACTTACCTCCGGACAGAATGTCGTATTAAGCTCCATTCCCAACCCCGAAAACCTGCCCGAAGGGGTTACTTTCATTCCTTTTGATGTCCCCAAACTGCATGAAGCCCTCCATCCTGGCAATCATATTTTACTGGACGATGGTCAGCTTGAGTTTGAGGTCAATAGTTTGGATGGCACAAACATTTTTGCCACAGTCCTCCTGGGCGGCTTGCTCAAATCTCACAAAGGAGTCAATCTGCCGGGGTCCCACCTGGACATACCAATTCTGACTGAAAAAGATTTGGCTGACTTGCAGTTCGGATTGGACCAGGGTGTCGATTTGGTGGCGGTCTCTTTTGTGAAATCTGCAGATGACATTCATAAAGTGCGCGAAACGATGCAATCAATGACAACCAGCAAATGGCAGCCGCCAATTGTTGCCAAACTGGAACGCCCGGAAGCAGTCACGAACCTCGAAGAAATCATTAAAGTCACCAATGGTGTCATGGTCGCGAGAGGTGATCTCGGCGTCGAAATGTCCCCTGCTATCGTACCAGCAGTCCAAAAATCGATCATCAAAACCGCCAACGAGTATGGCAAGTTCGTCATCACTGCAACCCAAATGCTCGAGTCGATGATCAACAACCCCCGACCAACTCGTGCGGAAGCCGCTGATGTTGCCAACGCCATTTTTGATGGCAGTGATGCGGTCATGCTCTCTGCAGAATCAGCTGCGGGGAAATATCCGATCGATGCGATCCGCATGATGGATACGATTATCTGTGAGGCTGAAATGCACCTGGACGAATGGGGGCATCATAATGTGCTCGACAGCCGTATTTTTAACGACGACGTGGTCACGATTTCAAGGGCAGCCAAGGTCATGGTTGAAGATCAGGACGTTAAGGCGATCGTTGTATTCACCCTTTCAGGTATGTCCGCCTTGTGGATGAGCAAAACCAAGCCAGCAGTGCCTATTTACGCTTTCACACCAGAGATCAAAACCTACCAATGGCTGGGTATTTGCCGGGGTGTGATCCCGATGCGCGTACCTCATGCGGATACGCTCGAAACGATGATCACACACGTCGAGACAGCTATTAGTGCCGCGACTACGCTTTGCCCTAAAGACCAGGTTGTTGTTATCAGCGGCTTCCCCGTGGGCGCCTTCTCCGCCCCCAACCTGGCATTGTTGTATACACTGCGCGGTTAACATTCCTTATCATCCAGGCTTGTCATCCTGAGTAATAATTGTCCCGTTCCAGCGAAGCCATCTTTTCGCGGCAACACGTTCATGACCCCATTCCGGCAATGCCATCATTCGTAGGGAACGCGGCTTGTCCCGTTCCGGCGTAGCCATCTTTTGGGCGAGACGTTTGTACCGGCGAAGCCGTGTATTGAAAACACCTCGTACTTTCCTCTACTCGCACATTGTTTGTTTTCAATCCGCCGTGCAAAGCCATGCATAATGACCAAACACATCGACTGATTTGAGGTGCACCACTACCGCGCCAATGGAAACATCCGGCGCCCTTAACAAAAAAAAGACCGAGGGAAACCCACGGTCTTTTCATCTCAAGCCACTATTTACGTCAACGCCCGGTTGATTTCATCAAGCATCGCCTTGGTGGGTCTTAATCGTTCCACCCCCAGGCGATTTAACGGTTCATCCGGCAAATCGTAAAGCTCCTGGATCGTCTCCGCAGACTCGGAAAAATAAATCAGTCCGGTCGCAAAATACTTATTTTTATAAGATTCTGTCAGCAGGTCCAAAGCAGCATTTTTATCAGTCGGATCGTATTCCTTGTCGATCTTGCGTAACACCATGTAGGTGCCGTCCTGCATTTTAATTTCCCTGAATGTTCCAGGAGCAAAGCCTTCTTCATCCAGCTCTTCACGAGTGTTGAAGTGTTTAAAATCATGCAGTGGAGCTTCGTTTTCACGTCCCCAGGTGTAAGATTGCAGGGCATCATCCTGGTTATTGAAGGTCACACAGGGGCTGATCACATCAATGATGGCGATTCCGCGTTGAGAAACGGCTGCCTTGATCAGCTCCTTCAACTGCTTGGTGTCGCCGGAATATGCTCGCGCGACGAAGGTAGCACCACTAATCAGCGCTTCCATACACATATCAAGCGGGGGCAGCATGTTCACGCCCTGGTGTTTAAGCACTAATCCCAGGTCAGAAGTGGCAGAAAATTGCCCTTTGGTCAACCCGTAGCAGCCATTGTTTTCAATAATATAGGTCATGGGAACATTGCGGCGAATGACGTGCTTGAAATGACCCATACCAATACTGGCTGTGTCACCATCGCCGGAGAATCCAAGGATGTGAATGGAACTGTCAGCGAAGCATGCCCCGCTCGCCAGGGTCGGCATACGACCATGCAAGCCATTAAACCCGAAAGAGCGGTCCAAAAAGTAGTTGGGGCTCTTACTTGAACAACCGATCCCACTTAGTTTAATGTAACGCTCTGGTGGCAGACCAAGTTCCCACACAGCATTTTGCACCTGTGCAGAAATTGAATTGTGACCGCACCCAGGGCAAAGCGTTGAGGGTTTGCCCTTATAATCTGCTAATGCCAAACCGCAAAGATTGAGTTCGACTACTTTAGTTTCCACTTTTACCTACTTTCCGTTCCCGGTTTAAGATGCTTTCAACTGCCCACATCGCGGTCATTGGTAAGCCACCAATGTCTGAAATCGAGATCAGTTTTTGAGAGTATTCAGAAATTTCCAGGGACAAAATATCGCAAAGCTGACCATCCCTGTTTAATTCCAAAACATAGCTGCGGGAATGGCTGGCTACAAATTCACGCACTGCATTGTTGCTGGGCAAAGATCTGATGCGCATATAATCAGCATGAATGCCCAATTCAGCCAGTTTGTCCTGAGTCTCGCGAATCGCATCGTCTGTCGAACCCATCCCAATGATACCAATATCGGCTTCTTCTTTTGCTTTTCGGAAAACCGGACCGGGCAGGTCCCTGATTGCTCTTTTCAGTTTTTTCCCGATTCTCAGGAGCATGTCAGACCAGTTTTTCGGGTCTTCACTGTAATTTCCATAGGCATCATGCCCTGTGCCGCGGGTAAAATATGCAGCTCGTGGACTCTGATTGCCCATCACAGTTCGATACGGAATGCCATCGCCCTCAATATCCATATACCGTCCCCAGATATCAAGGGTTTCAAGGTCCTTTTCCCAGATAAGCCTTCCACGATCCATCGGTCTGTTTGGATATTCAAATTTTTTTGTTACCCACTGGTTCATTCCCAGGTCAAGATCTGTCAGAACAAAAATCGGAGTTTGATAACGGTCAGCCAGGTCAAGCGATTTCCAGCCAAACTCAAAACACTCCGTCACGGTTCCCGGAATAAGGATGATGTGGCTGGTATCACCATGCCCAAGAAAATACAACATGGAAAGGTCGCCCTGGGCTGTCCTGGTGGGTAAACCGGTGCTCGGACCGACCCGCTGGACATCCCAGATCACCATGGGTATCTCGGCAAAGTATGCCAGTCCGATATTTTCGGTCATCAGGCTGATGCCCGGTCCCGAAGTTGCTGTCATCGAGCGCAGCCCTGCCCATCCAGCCCCAACTGCCGCGCCAACAGCCGCCAGCTCATCTTCCACCTGGAGAATAACACAGGTCTTCTTGCCTGTAACCGGATCAATCCGGATTACATCCACCTGGTCCATCATCGCTTCTACAAGACTTGTTGCCGGGGTAATCGGATACCAGGAACAATATTGCACGCCTCCAAACAAAGATCCCAAACCACCGGCATTATTGCCATCGGTGAGGATGTAATCGGTCAGAGGAGGAAGTTTTTCACAGACAAATCGGTCTTTTTTCTCCAGGTTTTCTGCGGCATAGTCATACCCAAGCCTAACCATATTGAAATTGGACTCTGCTATCGTTGGTTTGGAAGAAAAGTGCTCGTAGATCGTGTTGTGAAGGTCTTCAAGAGGTATCCGCAGCACCTGACTGACAATGCCAACAAACAACATGTTCTCCATGAAAGATTGCAGCTTTCGGGGAACATCCGCCTGTTTCATCAGCTCTTTAATCGGCATCGGATAATAGATCAATTCCTGGTTGAGGGTTTCTGGCATCTTCAGGTGATCGGCGAAGAAAACCGCGCCCCCGGCTGGCAGGTAGGTCATGTCTTTTTCGACAGTCGCCTGGTTCATGGCAACCACGATATCATCGTAAGGCAAGCGACCTGTGTGACCCTTTTGTGATGACCGGATCACAAACCATGTTGGCAGACCTTTGATATTCGACGGGAAAATGTTCTTTCCTGCTGTGGGAATGCCCAGGTGGAACAAGGTGCGATAGAGAATGTGATTTGCAGTCGCGCTGCCAGAGCCGTTAACCGTGCATATTGTGATGCAAAACTCGTTAACGATCGGTCCCTCTCCTTCGTATTTAATCTTGCTCAAATCCATCATATAAAGATTTTCTCCTTTATTCAAACCTTTGTTTTAATTCTGCTTTCTTACTCGTTCTTACAATATCAAAATGGGTAAGCAATGCATCATAACCCATCTCGTATTCTTTTGAGTCAATCGCTTTAAATATTTTTTTATGGTAGTCCCAAACGGTTTCAAGACTAATCTGATCACTATAAAGCCTGTTTTCAGAGTCCTGAAATAAGGTCCAGAAGGACTCGAGCAGGCTCTGCAAAAAAGTGTTGTTCAATGGTCGGTAGATTGTCAGATGAAAGTCTCTGTGTTCTTCAACAGGGATGATGATCGGTCTGTTATGAATCTTGTGGAATGCGCTGTCGATAATATGACCCAGTTGCTCCACCTCTTCACGTCCGAGTTTTACCACGGCTTTCTGCCAATAACTCAATTCAAGCTGCTGCCGGACGGAGTACATTTCCCAGATGAGATCGGGATTGATATCAAGAGCATACCTGCTTGCCAGGCAGATGGCTGGTTTAACGGAAAAAGGGGTTACCTGGATACCTGTCTTCGTCTTTACTTCTACTAATTCAAGTTGTCGGGCTACTTCGAGCTGTTCTCTGACTGAGGCATTGCTTAGCCCTAAATCGATCCCCAATTGAGCAATACTCGGGATGCTTTTACCCTCTTTGACAGTATTTGCCAGGTAGGACAGGAGCGTAGGTTTACTTTTCATATCCATTAATCTGATTAATCAAATTAATCAACGTAATTCGATTATAAGACCTCAGGCATATTCAGTCAAGCATAATTCTGACGGTTATCCATTAATGCGACCGCGGCAAGGCAATCCGTTTTTTTAATTTTACTATCAGCCGTGAGTAACATGCTACTCTGTCGCATTAGTTCAGCTAAAAT
>DHRN01000085.1 GCA_002411175.1 Anaerolineaceae bacterium UBA5311
GAATGTGTTTAGATTTAAAGGGGGAGCCGGGAGCAGGGAGCAGGGAATAGGAACTGGGTTTTGTCATCCTGAGCCTCTTTTGCGAAGGATCTTGTCAATCGGAACAAGAGGACCCTTGTAAATTACACTTACGAAGTGCTTGTCCCTTTCCAGCGAAGCCATCTTTTCGTAGGGAACGCGGCTCGTCCCATTCCGGCGAAGCCATCTTTTCGTTGGGCGATACGTTTGTACCGGCGAAGCCATCTTTTCGTAGGGGACGGCTGCCATGCCGTCCCCTACAACACATACATTGTTCAGTCTGACAACCTGATCCACAACGAGGTGAAGGTATAATAAACACAACAATCATAACCAGAGGTGACACATGAGCAAGCAAAAACTCCCCAATGGACTCTGGCCCAGCCCGGTTTCCCCATCAATGATCGCGGGCGGTGCCCGCGTCAATGACGTGCAATGGTCGCCAGATGGCAAAACCCTGGTCTGGTCGCAATCTGAAGATGGCAAAACCAGCCTGTTTGCCTGGCGCGAAAACGAAGCCCCCTGGAACCTGAGCGGCGAATTCAACCCCTCGGGCGCGGTAGGTTACGGCGGCGGCGATTTTTTTGCTGGCATGGAGGGTGTAATCTTCTGCGACCGCAATGGCAGGCTCTATTCCAAACCATATGGCGCGGGCATACCCAGGGCACTGACGCCTGAATTTGGTGGCTGCGCCTCACCGGTTTTGAGCCCGGATGGCAAAACTGTTTTTTTTGTGCACACCTACGAAGGCAAGGACGTTTTGGCAAGTGTGCCTGCCGATGGTTCGCAGTGGTCCCAAATCGTGCGGCAAGGCGCAGATTTTTACATGCAGCCCACGCTCAGCCCCGATGGATCGCTTTTAGCCTGGGTGGAGTGGGACCATCCCAACATGCCCTGGGACGGCAGCCGGCTGATGCTGGGCGAGTTGAATCATGGTGGCAGCCTGGAAGCAGCCTGGCACCTTGCCGGAGACGAACATACCGCCACTTTCCAACCGGCTTTCTCTCCCGATGGAAGCAAACTCGCCTGGCTGCAAAACGGAGAAGAGTTTGACGACCTGATAGTGCTGGATCTGGAAAACGGTAAACGCCAGGTGCTGGTCAGAAACCAAAGCATGTTGCCGCCCGCCTGGGTGCAGGGGCTGCGTGCCTTTAGCTGGACAACTGATGGTGAGGCGATTTTGTTTCTAATCAACAACCAGGCAACGGTTTCTTTGCATGCGGCTAAGCTTGACGATCAGGTTACGCTCCAACAAGCACAAGCTATTAATATCGACACAGGAAACTTCAGCCTGCTCGAGCAGCCAACGCTCTCACCAGACGGCAGGCTGGCGTTCATCGCTCAGTCACCCAGCCAGGCTCCCCGGGTCATCGTCCAAAAAGACGATAACCGCCAGGTGGTGATGCGCAGCCGTGCTGACCTGCTTATGCCGGAAGATTTTTCGATACCCCAACCATTCAGCTGGACTTCCTCCGATGGCGTTTTGGTGCATGGGCTCTATTATCCACCAACCAACGCCAACTATTCGAGCGATGGAGCTCCACCGGTAATGGTTCACGTCCACAGCGGACCTACCGCGCAAGCTTTCAATGCCTTTATTATGGAAGCTGCCTTTTTCACAAGCCGGGGGTATGGTTACTTTGCGGTCAACTATCGCGGCAGCAGCGGTTATGGACGCAGTTACCGCGAGGCTCTCAATGGCAACTGGGGCAGGATGGATCTGCAGGATGTGATCGAAGGCTGCCGGGCATTGGTGGATGCCGGCATGGCAGACCCCAGGAAACTGGTGGTCAAGGGCGGCAGCGCGGGCGGCTATACCGCCTTGAACGCGCTCATCCATCACCCGGGGTTTTTCAAAGCCGGGATTGTATCCTATGGCGTCGCCAACCTCTTCCTGATGGATATGGACACGCACAAATTCGAAGCCCACTATAACGCTTCGCTGGTTGGCAAGCTGCCCGAGGCGGCAGAAAAGTATCACGCCTGGTCGCCAGCCTTCCACGCTGGCAAGATCCGCGACGCGGTGGCAATCTTTCAGGGCGGCGAAGATCGGGTGGTAACACCTGAGCAGTCGGAATCGATCGTGAACATCCTGCGGGCAAACAAAGTGCCCCACCTTTACAAATTGTACGAGGGCGAGGGGCACGGCTTTCGCAAAAAGGCAACCCTGGTTGATTTTTATGAAACAATCGACCGGTTTCTCAAGCAATATGTCATTTTCAGCCTGTAGGAGGACAAATGGAACGGGAATTGTCGCTTGCTTCCGTTGGTGGTAAGCAGCTTTGGGGCAAGGTCAGGGGAGATCCAGCATCATCGCGAGCTGTGGTTGTTTTGGTGCATGGGCTCGGCGAGCATATCCAGCGCTACGAGCATGTCGCCGAAGCCTTTGCGCGAAGAGGATTTGCGCTGCTTGGTTTTGACCAGCAGGGGCATGGAAAAACCCATGGAAAACGCGGCGTGATCGCAGCAAACAACTCGCTTTTGCGCGATATTGAAGCCATGGTAATTTTGGCGAAGCAATTGGCTCCCGAAAAGCCGGTCTATCTGTATGGTCACAGCCTGGGTGGTGTGGAAGTTCTCTATTACGGTTTAAATGGAAGAGAAAAAGTGGACGGCATCATGGCTACCAGCCCGGGAATCGATCCGGATATTATGTCGAAAATTCAAAGGGTGTTAGTAAGGCTGCTTAAACCAATCCTGCCAAGGCTGACAATTGATAATGGATTGGATGCCAATGCCCTCTCGCGCGACGATGAAGTGGTAGCTCGATATCAGCGGGACGCGCTGGTTCATCCAAAAATCAGCCTGGAACTGGCTGCTTTTATGCTCGATGGCGGGGACGATGTAAGGAGCCGCGCCGACGAGTGGCAAGTGCCGCTCTACCTGGCGCATGGCAGTGCCGATACAATTTGTCCTGTTGAAGGATCGCGCGCCTTTGCCAGTATGCTCGCAGAGAAGGTTGTTTACCAGGAATGGGAAGGGCTCTTCCACGAAACCCATAATGAACTCGAGCAGGAGCAGGTTTTGGCGACTATGCTGGATTGGCTGGATGGGCAGCTAAGCGGCTAACCCGCTCTTGTCGGGTTGTGCAGCTCGCTCCGCCCCCATCTCTTTTTAATCGTCCGGCGGTTCCTCATCGGGCGGGGTTGGCGTGGGGGTCACCGTCGGTTCCGGCGGCATGGTTGCCGTTGGAGTTGGGGTGACCGTGATGGTCGGCGTGACCGTCGGTGTGGGTGTGGGAATGTCGAGATACAAGACCCACTTTTTCTGCACCTCGGTGTTGATCGTACTATGCAGGGTCACCCGCAAAGTGATCACGCTTGCGTCAATATCCTCCATATCCCAGGAGAAAATCTCTGCTGTTGAACTGATTGGTGCAGTTACCCAATCGATCGTGAGCGGGTGCCACTCATTCGGGTCAGCCCCCACTCCCCAATGCAGTTTGAACTGCTTGAAGTTTGCCGTGGCATCGATCACCCCGGCGATGATGAACGGATTCTCCCGAATGGTCACGCCGTCAGTAATTCCCACCAATTCGATGATCGGACGGGGATCGTCCATCCGGCATTCACGTTCGGGCTTTATCACCAACGGGTCCGGGAAACCGAGGTTATCCGCCCAGGCTTTCCCTGTGTCGGTGTTCAACCACTTGATCGCGTCTTCATCTTCGACGTTAATGATCAACTCTTCCCGGGTAAATTCCGAGCAAGCCGCAGAAGCGGTCAGGTTGGTCCAGGAGTCAATATTCAGTCTCAACCACAAGTCCTCATCTTCCGGCAGGGGAGGTTGGTCTGAGGCAAAAATCTCTGTGCGATGCTGAGGACAATATTCGCCAGGCTGTGTGCCCGACACCGAACAGATGGTGTAATCGACCACGTCGCTCGGTCTGGGGAAGGGAGCGCTAACACCACCCAGATAGCGGTTGGTAGCTGCCTGCATAATCTCCGCCCAAATTGGCGCGGCGCCTTCCACCCCGGTGGTATTGATCATTGGTGTGTAATCGGCATTACCAACCCATACGCCAACAGTGAGATCCGGAGTGTAACCAACAGTCCAGTTGTCGCGAAAATCGTTGGTTGTACCGGTCTTTACCGCTGCCGGGAAGGGCAGGTTGAGAATCGAGTTGTAGCCAAACATCGGCGCGCGCGCTTCCCGATCGGACAAAATTGATGATATCAGATAGGTGTGAGCTGCTCTGACAACCTGGTCGCCCGTCGGCGGTTGGTATTCGAATAAAACCTGTCCGCTGTGGTCAACCACCTTGGTGATGGCAACCGGTGAGACTTTGCGCCCTTCGTTCGCCAAAACCTGGAAAGCGCCGGTCAATTCGAGCAAACTTACCTCGCCACCACCCAGCGTCAGCGAAAGTCCGTAGTCAGAGCGGTTGAGGCTGGTGATGCCGAGCCGTCTCGCCATATTGATGAAACCATCCGCCTGGGGGGTGGTCGGGTCGTCATAGATACCGACGTATTCCAGCGCTTTGACAGCGGGAATGTTGTATGAATTAGCCAGGGCATCCCTCAACAAAACAGGTCCGTGGAAACGACCGTCATAATTGACTGGTTCGTAATCAGGGCTGGTGTCAAAGGGATCGGTGGATGGTCTGAACGAAGAGGGCACATCCCAAATCAGGGTGGAAGGAGTCCAATCCTTTTCCAAAGCAGCCAGATAGGTGATTGGTTTGATCGCCGAGCCTGGCTGGCGTGTATTGGTGAGCGCCATGTTCACCTGCCCGCTAATCTCAGCATTGTGGAAATCAGCCGAGCCGACCATGGAGAGGATCTCGCCGTTCTTTGAGTTCATCACAATCACGGCGCCATTCGTGGCATTTTTGCCTGTCATTTGTGCCAGCTGGTTGGTCACCGCCTGTTCAGACTCGCGTTGAAGGTCAGGGTCAATCGTGGTGTAAACTGTGAACCCCGAGCGGTAAATCGTCTGAGCGTCAAATTGAGATTCCAGCAGTGATTGAATGAACACCACCCAGTGTGGGAATTGCATGCCAATTTCCCGCTTTGTGAATTCGTAGGCTTCCAGATGTTCGGTTGCCTCGATAGTTTGGATCGCGTTTACGCAAACCGCTTCCAGGCTTTCACCGATATGAATACAGCCTTTTTCGTTGCTGAGTTCGTACATCAGAATCAGCACGGTCTTAAACCGGTCGATTGTGGCATCCCGGTTGTTGTAAATGTCATAAACTGCCGGTGATTGCGGCAGCCCGGCAAGAAAAGCTGATTGCCACAAGTTTAATTCAGCCGCTGTCGTATTGAAATAAGTGGCAGCGGCTGCTTCGATGCCATAGGAAAGATTTCCATAAAAAATCTCGTTTAGGTACAACTCGAGCACCTGTTCCTTGCTGTACCTGCGGGTAATTTCGGCAGCCAGAATAATCTCACGCGCTTTACGCTCGTAGGTCTGGTCGTAACGTTCGTCGGTGAGTAAAAGCAATCGCGCGAGCTGTTGAGTGATTGTTGAAGCGCCGGAGACAATCTCACCTTCGGTGTAGTTGGTGTAGAGCGCACGCGCCAGCGCCACCAGGTCAAACCCCGGATGGTTGTAATACTCTTTGTCTTCCGTCGCGATGGTCGCGGCGATCACATATGGAGAGATACGTTCAAGTGGAACGTAGGTGCGCTTGCCGGCATTTGGATCGACAATTTCGTAAAGAATGTTGCCATTGCGATCCAGGATGTAGGTGGTTTCAAACTGGGATGCCCGGTTCTGCAGCTCATCGACCGGAGGCAGTGTACTGGCGATTTCAAAGTACTTGCTAACTGCAAAGATACCTGCTGCGAGCAGGGCGATCAGCAGGATGATAATCACAATAATAATTCCACGACCGAAGCAGCTGGTTTTACGCTTTTTCTTTTTTCGCACGGGTGTCTCTCCTTGCACCCCAACCGGGGTGGGTCTGGTGTCGGCGGTTAATGAGACAGGCGCTGCTGCCCTGACCGGCTCACGATTGGTCGGGGTGGAGTGGCGCAGGTTAACAGGATGGGTATCGCTCTGCACAGCCTGATCTGCCGGGGTAAAAGCGACATGGCTTAGCCTGGTTGCCTGTTGGTCAAATTCTTCAACGATTTCGGGCAGAACTTCAACCGCTTCTGCAGGCTGAACCGGAGTAACAGGCGGGATTGTTTCCACAAAATCCTGGGTCACGGGTTGTTTTGGAGCGGGTTCTGCCTCAGAGTCAGAGATATCCCCGATTGCCCAGTGACCGGTCTGGAATTCGCTGCCAGGATTGTGGTAATTATGTTGACCACTGATTTCCGCTTTACTTAAAGGAAGGTCGGCAAAATTATCCAGCTCAGGAAATTCGCCGGGATTATTGGCTCCCAGGGAAGCATCCGTGCTTTCCGGGCTGGGTTCGTTTTGTTGGTTATTGTTTGATACGTGTGTTTCCATGGTTTTTCTCTTCCATCTATTAACCAAGATTTTAACATAAAGCAGCTATCGCTTCTTTTTCTATAACACTACCTTATAATTATCTCATGAATAACGGACCCTTTTTCGCGAATGACCCGATTGGGCTTACCCTGGCAGCCGATCAACATTTTGGCGCCGGTGATGCCAGGCAGGATATCATATGGCAATTACTGATTGATGATTCGCGCCATCTGAGCCTATATTCAACGCTCGGATTGCAGGCGCAAGCTTTCCATTTCTTCCCCCAGTTTTGTCTGAACAAGGCAACCCGCTCGGATGTTTGTGATTTTTTCTCAGCCCCACGAGTAACCGCGATTTACAGCAACTATGCCAGGCTGGTAGCCACACCCTTCGAAACGCTGGAAGCCGCCCTGGAAGTTTGGGTGAAAACAGGCAGCCTGCTGCTCGGCAGAATGAGAATCACCAATCATTCCGAAGAAACTTTGGGTGTGGCTGCGCGCCTGGCAGCCAAACTGGTTTCCTTACGTGGCAGTTCCGATCTTAAGCACATCCGCCAGAGTGATCAGACCTTTTTGAAGGGTCACTCGGGCAATATTTCTATCAGTCTGACGCTGGAAGGGCTTTCCAAAACTGTGCTCAGCCCGAGCATGGGTCTCGAACAAGGCAGGCAGCTATCACCCGGGCAAAGCCTGACGGTTTTCTGGCAGGCACACTTTCAGTCCGAAAGCGAAGGCGACCTGCATGCCCCGGCTATCCAATTACCGCTTAATTGGGATGCGGAAATAGCCAGGCTGAATGTAGCCAACCAGGCAAGAATCATACAAATCAGCACTCCGTTGGCTGCCTGGGATGCCGCGCTCTACTCAAGCCAAAACCAGGCATTCCAGCTGCTGTCAAAAAACCCGGCGGGTGAGCTGCAGGTCTTGAAATGCCGTGGGCTGCACACTGCCTTTCCTGTTTTCTTGAATGCAGGTAGTCTTAACAAAGTCGACTTAGCTTCATCGCTTGAGCTCTGGCAATTGCTGATGAGCCTGATGCCTGCCCAGGTTGAGCTGGCTGCAGAGATTTTTTCAAGATACCTTTCATTGGCAGTTGAGCGCTGTGGTAATGGTGAAAACGGAGAACCTCCCTTTCCCTGCCTGGTGCGGCTGGGCTGGAAAATCCACCAACACTACCAGGACAAAGCCTTTCTCGTCGCGATTTATCCTGCCCTTAATGAGCTGCTGAGGTGCTGGTTTGATTCTAAAAACGACCGCGACCAGGACGGGGTTCCCGAATGGAGCAGCCCCGGACAGTGCGGGCTCGAATCGTGGGCTGTTTTCAACCTGGCAGATGAAGCAGCTTTGCCCACCCGGATCAGTTTTACAGAATCGATCGGTCTTGCTGCCCTGTTCATGTCAGAGTTGGAAATCCTACAGAAAATAGCGGCAATCCTGGAGAAGCAAGAGGATTTGGAAGAACTCAAGAAGCTATATAAGGGTCTTGAAAGATGGAGTGTGGATTTGGGCAAAAAAGACCCCCAACCAGGGTTTGTCGATTACCAGAGCCATGAAACGCATAAATCGCAGGTCTTGTTTGAGGGCAATTTGACCGATTTTGGACACAAAGCGTTTTATTTGGCACATCCCGCGCGGATCAATATTCGCCTGAAGCCGCAGCTCCAGTTCAAAAAGCCAGCGCCTTTCACCATCGTTGGCGAAAACAGAAACGGCGAAAAGACAGAAGAAGTGGTCAACAGCGCCGACCTGGTCTGGCTGCCAGGCAGCTTTTTCGTCACCTCGCGGGAAATCTATACCCGCATCGATCGTTTTGACGGTCTCAATTTGGCAGACACCCGGCTGCAGGTTTACGCGGCAGATTTGAATATCGACGACATCAGCCAGCTTTTTTGCGACTTTGCTGTCAGCGAAAAGGACGATCAGGATGACCGCAAACCCACAATCAGCATCCGGAATTTGCTTGCGGGCACAAAGTATGGACTGCCGGAATCGCTGGACCTTACAGAGGATATGCAAGTGGTTAACCTGGGCTGGAATTGCCTGCTGATCTCACACCTGGTCGATATCGGCGAGAACGAATTGGCTTTTCAGATATTCAGCCAGCTGATGGGAGGGCAAATCGGCTCGTTAAAATCTGACCATGCCGGAAACGACTGCTGGCACGCGCAGACAGGCAGGTTGCAAGGAACGAATAACTCAATTGGCAGCCTGATTCCGGTCAGCTTGTTCCTGGAAATAGCTGGAATCCGGATTTACCACGAGAACAAGGTCAGCATCCAGGGAGCGAACCCCTTTCCCTGGGCTTTCAAGGTCTTTTTCAAGGGGCTGGAAGTCGTTCGAGACGGCAAAAACAGCACAATTTGCTTCCCCAACGGCGAGACAGAGCACCATTTCGGCAGCAGCCTAAAAACCTTTAGCCGCCTGCCAGCGGACAATTTGGGTACATGAAGTAAAATCAAGTTATGAAAGCGCGGCTATTCCTGTTCCTCAGCTGTTTTCTCTTGGTTGCGTTGGCGTTATCTGCCTGCCGACCGGCTGAACCCACACCGGTTTTTTTGCCGACGACAGAACACCTCGACCTGATGAAAACGGCACAGATAAAGGTCACCCAGGCAAGCCGGCTTACCCAGGCGGCGCAACCCTCAGCGACGCTTATCCCAACGGCAACCATCCCGCTGATGCCCGACGTGATTCCGACCATCGAGCGCTCCCCCACTCCTGAACCAACCGCTACCGCGAACGTGGCATGCAACCGCGCCAGCCCTGGCGAACCTTTTGACATCACCATCCCTGACGACACAAAAATGTTTGCCGGAGAGGAATTTACCAAGACCTGGCGCCTGGTCAATACCGGCAGTTGTAAATGGACACGGCTCTATAAGCTGGTTTTTTATTCTCAAAACCCGATGGGAGCCTTTCAGCAGCAATTCCTGAGCGGTGAAGTTTTGCCAGGGCAGGCAATCGATCTGAGCGTGGATTTCACTGCCCCCACCCAACCCGGAACTTACCAGAGCAACTGGATGCTTCAGGACCAGGACGGAAATTTATTCGGGATTGGGTTTAATGCAGATGGTCCCTTTTATGTGCGCGTTCAGGTGACCAATGACCCAACACCGACACCAGAACCAACCCCCTGACCTGTTTATCTTCACTATTACCTAAGA
This sequence comes from Anaerolineaceae bacterium UBA5311, assembly GCA_002411175.1. Lineage (GTDB taxonomy): Bacteria > Chloroflexota > Anaerolineae > Anaerolineales > Anaerolineaceae > Mesolinea. Next base: position 9,566 of record DHRN01000085.1, read on the forward strand.
GCAGCAAAACACACCACCAAACCATTTTTGGGTTAAGATTATGCCCACGATAGGAGCATGCGATGGCTGACACTTTTAATGAAAAAGACCCTAAAAATATGGCGGGATATATTCACGCCCTGCCTGATGATCTCGAAAACGCCTGGCGGCAAGGTTTAGAATTTGACCTGCCCCGCTTCCCTGCAATTAACAAGATCGTTATCAGCGGTATGGGTGGTTCGGCGATTGGCGGAGATTTGTTCGGCAGCTATCTTTCCGAGTTGATGCCGGTCCCGGTTGCATCCTGGCGCAATTATGGGTTGCCAGCCTGGGCGAACGGGGATGATTGCCTGGTGGTTTGTTCATCACACTCAGGCAACACGGAAGAGACCCTGGATGCCTTCCAGACAGCACTCGAACGGGGCTGTTCTATAGCAGCAATCTCAACCGGAGGGAAACTTCAGCAGCTGGCGCGCGAAGCTGGTATCGCTCATTGGCAGTTTGACCATGACGGACAGCCGCGCACGGCGGTAGCCTGGTCGTTTGGGCTTTTGCTGGCTTTGGTGGAACGCCTCGACCTGGTCGCCAACCAGGATCTGCCACTTGAAGAAGCCGTCTCGGTCATGCGCGCGGCATATAACAGATTTGAACCGCGCATAGCCTTGATGCAAAACCCGGCTCGTCGTCTGGCGGGGCAGTTAATCAATCGAAACGTAGTAATATTTGGTGCCGGAGCTCTCGAGGTGGTTGCCCGACGCTGGAAAGCCCAGATCGGAGAAAACGCGAAGGCTTGGGCGAGTTTTGAGGGCATCCCGGAGATGAATCACAATACGCTGGCAGCTTTGCTTCACCCGGAGAGCCTTTTTGAGAAGACCTCCGCGGTTTTTCTGCGGGCGGCAATGGACCACCCCCGCAACCACAAGCGCATCGACCTGAGCATCCGGTTCTTTTTGCAGGCAGGCGTGGCTGTGGACGAAATTTGGGCTACAGGTGAGAGCAGGCTGGCGCAGATGTGGAGTTTGCTCCAGTTTGGTGATTATGTTTCCTATTATCTTGCCCTGGATTATGGCGTTGACCCGACTCCGGTGGATATCTTGACGGTTTTGAAGCAGGAATTAACTGGCTGAAATTCTTGCCAAAATTGGCAGGAATTCTGATATAATAGGCGCTCACGCGGAGAGGTCGCATAGTTGGCCTAGTGCGCTCGCTTGGAAAGCGAGTATACCGAGAGGTATCGCGGGTTCGAATCCCGCCCTCTCCGCCTCAACTACCCGGCATGGGTAGTTTTTTTTGTAGGGAACGTGCACCGCGCGTTCCGGCGAAGCGATGTTTTTGTAGGGGACGCGGCTAGTCCCGTTCCGGCGTAGCCATGTTTTTGTTGGGAACGCGGCTTGTCCCGTTCCGGCGAAGCGATGTTGTTGTAGGGAACGCGGCTTGTCCCGTTCCGGCGAAGCCATATTTCCGTAGGGAACGCGGCTTGTCCCGTTCCGGTGAAGCCATGTTTTTGTAGGGAACGCGGCTTGTCCCGTTCCGGCGAAGCCTCTTTTTGTAGGGAACGCGGCTTGTCCCGTTCCGGCGAAGCGATCTTGTTGTAGGGAACGCGGCTTGTCCCGTTCCGGCGTACCCAATGACTACACACAACGGCGGATTGGAGGTGCGATACGATCACGCCAATCAAAATAACCGGCACCTCCAATACCTACTTCGCCGGTACAGACGTCTCGCCCTACGGATAATCGCCCTACGGCTGTTTGCAGGACGGCATGGCAGCCCTCCCCTACTCTGATAGTCGACAACGTAAATTATTTGAATGCAACACGGTCATGATACCGGGAGCGAACGAGCACTACAACCACAAATAGACAAACCGGGACCTTAAAACAATGCCAACTGCGCGCTGTGGAATTCGGGTGGGTCGGTGTCGACCTGTGAAACAAACAAATCCCGGCTAAGCAGTGGGTTCCCGCCCAGGTTGCGTATCTGACGATATTTGACCAGCTTCCAATCTTCTTGTCCAAGAAAACGCAGGTTAGGATCGCGCTTCAGTTTGTAAGCGACCAAATTCGAACGACTACCCGGGATGACCACCAGTTTTTGCCCCCCCAGGTGCTGGTTGTTGACCAAAGTGTTCGAAAAGAGGGCAGAAGTGACAGGAAAGAAAACAAACTCCGCCTCTCCATGAACGCCCAGCCAGGAGATCCTGTCCGGCAGGATTTCCCTCCTGTAGCCAAGCCGGTCTGCCATCTGTTCGATTAAAGCTCGAATTTCCTTTAGGTCTTCGCTGCGCTTGAGGGCTGTCTCGTTGCTGTTGATCTGATAAACCAAGCGGTTATCTTCTTCCACTGCCTGTGAATACGATTCGAGGATTTCTTGAATCAACTCGTTGGCTGGAGTAAGAAACCCGGGCAGGCTGGAATAGACCTGAGCAAGCAATTCATCGAAAGCGACCTGATTATGACTTTGCAAAACCTGCAAAATTACTGCTTCTGTCCGGTCTGCCAAACTTTGGGAGTATCGCCCGGTTTTGGCAAGCCAGTAAAGACCTGATCCGGCAGTTGCACCGGGATTAAAACGTTGAAAATGACCGACATCGTTGAAGGCGAGTGCAAATTCACTTTCGACCTCGTTGAGGGTCTCGTTTTCCCGCGGTCGGTCTTTCAACCCTCCGCTGACCAACTGGTCTGCCACAGAAAAACTGAGCAATCGCAGCCAATTTGCCGGTTCCCCTGATTGGTTGAGAAATAATTTTCCACTTTTTCTGAACGACCGTGCGTTTTTACCATTCCGGGGAGCGTTCAACCGCCCGGGCAGCTTCCAGACTGCCTGCAGGGTCTCGTTTTCGCCGTCGATGCTGGCGGAGCTGAGTTCAAGCCCGGCTGCCTGGGCTCCCAACGAACCAGCCAGCAGAAAAAGGCTGTCCAGCTCGCTGGTGAGCAGTAAAACCGGCACATCAGCTCCAATGAAACCGGGCAGCTGGCTCAACACTTTTTTCAAAGCGACAGAATGCCAGGTCCAGTCATAACGCTGCCTGAGCAGGCTGCTTCGGATCGTTTTAACGCCCTCTCTTCCCCAGAGCCAGCCGCTCCACAAGCCGGAAAGGTTCCAAAAAGCCTGGTTACGGCGGGGCAGGGAGGTCTGCACGAGGCTGACCATTCCCATTTCCGGTTTTTGCTCAAGTTCACGCAGGCGTCCTTCAAAAAGGCTGATGCCGCCAGTCGGGGGAACCCGCCTGGGCCATTCCCGCAATTTAACGGCAGGCTCCGGATGAACCCACGCACTAACCGCTCCAACGAAAGCCTGCCAAACGTTAGCTTCCTGGTACATGGGCGGTCGCAGCAGCTGCCTGGGTCGGTTGTGAGCGCGTGGCCAGATCCAGAGCTGGTTGCATCGGTCGGCAGCGACAAGCCAGAGTGCCTGCAGCAACCTGGTCTGATTTTCATCGAGGCTGCTGGTTTCAATTTTATTCAGAAGCAGCTGCAGGGAGATCAGCGCCCGGGGTGAATAGAATTCGAGCACCTCTTCCATCACGCGCCTCAGGTATCGGTCCTGGGTGGCAACACGTTCCAGGATTTGGGAACGGATCAATGCGTAGGAAGGCGTTTTGTTCTGGGTTTGGAGGGTTTCCGCTGTAAGCTCGATTTCACCCTCAAGACCGCAAACAGGGCAGGCGCCAATCGCCAAAACAGGCTGCTGGGACTCTTCGCTCCAGATAAAAGTCTGCACCTCGAACCTGCCTGGGTTTTCCCTGTCTTTACAAAGTGGACCCGGGCAATCGAGCTGGTAAAACGCCTGGATATAGTCTTCAATCGTGCTGCCATCGCGCATGTGGTTTTGGATCAAAGCCGAAAGCGCCTGGCTGAAATCCCTGGCAGAAGGCGCGGCGGCAAGCACATCCAATACAAAAGCCGCAATCGGGTTATTGGCTGAAACCAACACTCGGTAACCCGCCCGGGCTAATTCCAGGCTGGTGCAGGGGTTCTGCCCGAATGGGTCCAGGATATACGCGCCAGGTGAGGCGAATTTTTTAACCCAATTGGTGACCATCCCCCGGGGGACAGGCGGAAAGTAACGTTCAAGAGGATACGACCGCTCGTCTTCGCGCGATGACAGATCACCTGGAACCCAGGGGCTGGCTAAAAAACCAGGTGTGTGAACGTGATCCAGCGCATCCTCCTTTTGGCTTATTCGTTACAACCTACTCGGCTCGGGAAATCAAAATCCCAAATCCAAACCCAGGCATATGCAGCTTGTCTTCAGTCATATGGCTGATGATGGCTTCATTGCCTGCATACACCAGTTCCCACTTGTTGAAGTCAATAGTGGGCAAATCGTAAGTTTTGATGTCTTTTGAGAAGTTCAGCAAAACCAAAATCCGCTCGTTGTCAAAATGCCGTTCGTAAGCGAGGATGTCGGCGTCTTTAGTCGGAACCATTGCCAGGGATCCGGCATTGAGGGCGGAGTATTTTCTACGAACCTGGATCAGCTCCTTGTAAAACATGTATAACGATGCTGGCGAGGCTGCCTGGTTTTCGACATTGCGAACTTTGTAATCCTTGTTGACATGCAGCCAGGGCGTCCCGGTGGTAAAACCGGCATTCTCGCGGGCACTCCATTGCATCGGTGAGCGGCAGCCATCCCTGCCTACATTCAGGGGCCAGTAACGTTTGCCCACGGGGTCTTGGATTTGAGCGCGGGTCAGGCTGATATCCCGCATTCCGATTTCTTCGCCATAATAGATGTATGGCGTTCCCCGCACGGTTAACATCATGGCGGCCAGCAGCTTGAGGATCGTGTCGTCCTCGCCTTTGGCAAACTTTGTGGCGGAGCGTTTTTGGTCATGGTTGTTGAAGAAGTAGTTGGGCCAGGCATCCTCACCGTGCAGCGCGTCCCAAAACTGAATAACTTTCCCAAAAGCCCTGGCGCTGAATTTTGAATTGGTCAGGGCAAAGTCGAAACCGGCATGCAGGCGATCGTCACCGATATAAACCCGGGCTTGTTCCGGAGTTGCCAGGAAAGTTTCACCGACAACGTAACGTTCGGGATACTCGTCCAGGATCTTGCGGATGTCGGTGACCACCTCGATCATTTCGGGCTGCGAGGTGTCGTGGATATGCTCCTGGGCATCAAACTTGCGGATATTGATGCCTGGTCTTTTCGGATTGTCCCTGAAGTCCGGGTCTTGGTAATAATTATTGAACACATCCAGCCTGAAACCATCCACCCCTTTATCAAGCCAATAACGGAAAACATCCAACATTGTAGAGCGCACTTCAGGATTGCGCCAGTTTAGATCTGGCTGGTGTTTATTGAACATGTGATAGTAGTATTTTTCCAGATAGGGGTCATATTCCCAGCCCAAGCCGCCAAAAATGGATGCCCAGTTGTTGGGCGGACCGCCTTCAGGAGAACCTTCACGCCAGATATACCAGTCGTGGTAGGGATTGGTGACAGATTTTTTCGATTCGAGAAACCAGCGATGCTGATCGGAGGTGTGGCTCAGCACCAGGTCCATGATGACGTGGATATTGCGTTTGTGCGCCTCGCTGAGCAGGCGGTCGAAATCCTGCAGGTTGCCATATTTCGGATCAATGGTGTGATAGTCGGATACATCGTAGCCAAAATCGTGATCCGGGGAGGGATTTATCGGCGAGAGCCAGATCCCGTCGACGCCCAGGTTTTGCAGATAATCCAGGTGTTGAATGATACCTGCCAGATCCCCGATCCCATCCGCATTCGTATCCTGGAAAGAGCGCGGGTAGATTTGGTAAATAATCCCGTTTTTCCACCAAAGCTTGTTTGTAGTCATCAGATCCTCCTTTTTGGAAAGGTTGTTGAGGTTTTTCGTATCAGTCTATGCTCGTATTCTACTCTATGTGAGCGGCATTACTGGCAACTTAATAGAACTTTTCGTATAGTCTCATGCAGGTTAAAAACCCGAATTTCGAACCAAATTTCAAGTTGTAAGCGCTCTTACAGTATATGTACAGAAAAAAGTAGCTTGACGAATAAAACTGGCTGTGCTAATATCAGTTAATCCCAATCACATTTGTGATCATCTCGTACTGGAGAAGGATGCTGCAAACTCAACTCGACGGACAAGTGGAGTGACCGAAATGTTGATATGCAAGCACGCCCGCACCCAAACCCAATTGAAAAAAATATATAGGAGGCTGTTTGTATGAAGAGAAAGTTTTTGTTCCTGTTAAGTATGGTCTTGGTGTTATCAATGGTGCTCGGCGCCTGCGGTACGCCAGCGCCTGTCGAACCCACTGAACCTCCGGTCGTCGATACCGAAGAACCAGTGGAAGAACCTGTCGAAGAACCCGTAGAAGAACCAACTGAAGAGCCCGTTGAAGAACCAACCGAAGAACCAGTGGTCAGGACGGAGCGAAAAGGCGGTTGGCTGGATGAAATCGTCTATACCGTGGCTGACCCTGCCGCAGTGTTGACCCAGATCCAGGCGGGTGATGTTGACATCTACGCCGAAGGTCTGGCACCGTCATTCGCGCAGGAAGTAAGGGACTCTGGGCTCGGCTTCTCCACATCCCAGGGTACCTACTATGGTGTTCTGTTCAATCCTGCCACTTGTGATGATGGCACCTTCAACCCATGGGGCAACCGGAAAATTCGCGAAGCTTTCAACTGGCTGACCGATCGCAACTATTTTGCCCAGGAAATTTTCAGCGGTGGCGGCAAGGTAAAGTTCTTCCCCATCATTACCGAATGGCCAGATTATGCTGACCTGGCAGACACGGTTCGAAGCCTGGAAAGCTACTATGCCTTTGACCTTGAAAAAGCAAGGGAAGTGATTACCGAAGAGATGGAAGGCATGGGCGCGGAGCTTGTTGATGGCGCCTGGACCTATGAGGGTGAGCCAGTTGAAATCACCTTTATCATTCGTGACGATGCTGCCCGTACCGCCATGGGTGACTGGACCGCTGACCGCCTGGAAGAGATTGGCTTTACCACAATTGATCGTCAATACAAGTCTGGTTCCGAAGCATCCGCGATCTGGATCGGCGGCGACCCCAAGTTATGTGAATGGGATCTCTACACTGCTGGTTGGGGCGCTTCTGTTATCGACCGCGATCAGGGAAATATCTTCCAGGAAATGTACCTGCCCACTTCACAGCAGGGTATCGATGTATGGCTGGAAAACGATCCCGATCCTGAATTCCAGGAACTTGGCGATCGTCTCTACAATGCTGATTACACCACCGTTGAAGAACGAAAAGAAATGATGGCTCGCGCGCTGGAATTGGCTTTGCAAGACTCCTTCCACATGTGGTGGATCGACTCTTCAGAGTTCACTCCTTACGTGAACGACATTGTGGCTGTTGCTGACCTGGCTGCCGGTGTTCAGGGCGCCCAGGTTGCTCCATATACCCTGCGCTACGACGGCGTCGAGGGCGGCTCTGTCAAATGGGCGCAGCAAGACCTGTTTGCTGAACCCTACAACCCGGTTGCTGGTACCAACTGGACCTTCGACCAGGCAGTTATTCGCGCCACCAACTCACAAGACACCCTGTACGACCCCTATACCGGTCTCGTGCACCCTCTTCGCCTTGAAAGCGCTGAAATTACAATGCAGGAAGGCTTACCTGTCGGTCAGACTCTGGATTGGGTGACCCTCGATTTCGCGTCTGAAATCGTTGTTCCCGATGATGCCTGGGTGGATTGGGATCCTGTCAACCAGGTATTCCTCACTGCCGAAGAAGCTGGCGTTTCCGGGTTGACCGCCAAACGTAAATCCGTCGCAGTCTATCCTGCCGATTTGTTTGAAACCGTCAGATGGCACGATGGCACCGCCATTTCCATTGCCGATATGATGATGACCTGGATTCTGACATGGGATCGCGCCTACGAAGATAGTTTGATGTACGACCCGGCAGCTGTTCCGGTCTTTACTGTATTCGAGAGCGCGTTCAAAGGCATCAAAATCACATCGACCGATCCTTTGACTATTGAATACTATAGTGACAGCTATTCCCAGGATGCTGAATTGAACGCTGTTGGGTTATGGCCCTGGTGGAATTCAGGTGAACTTTCCTTCTCCGCCGCAGCGATTGCGAACTCGGCTGAAATGTCTGGCGAACTGGCATATTCAGCTGCCAAAGCTGTTGCCGCCGAAATTGAACAAACCAGTTTCATTGGTGGACCCAGCCTTGAAATCCTGCTGACACACCTGGATCAATTGATCGCAGATCAGACCATCCCCTACGAAGCCACTCTCGGTCAGTACATCACTGCCGAAGAGGCTGTTGCCCGTTACGAAGCCCTGAAAGCCTGGTATGAAGAAAAAGGTCACTTCTGGGTTGGTACCGGTGCTTACTATCTTGATCAGGTCTTCCTGACCGAGAAATCTGCGGTTGTCCGCCAGAATGCAGACTATGTCGACCTTGCTGATCGTTGGGATATGTTTGCCACACCCATGATCGCGACCGCTGAAATTGATGGACCCGGACAGGTCCAGCTTGGTCAACCCGCCACCTTTGAAGTGTTCATTACCTTCGAAGATGATGCTTACCCCGCCAATGAAATCAAGATCGTAAAATACCTGCTTTATAACGCGGCAGGAGAACTGGTGGTTATTGGTGAAGCAGAGCTGGTTGAAGATGGCTATTACGTTATCGAACTGACCGAAGATGACATCACAGAACTCGGAGCTGGCGCGAGCAAGCTTGAGATCGCTGTCGTACCGATTCCGGTCAGCCAACCGACCTTCACTTCGGTCGAATTTGTAATTGTCCAATAAATTCGGCTTGAACAAATAGAAAATAGGGGCAAGTTGTCACTAACTTGCCCCATTTGTTAAGAAAGAAAGCGATGCTATGACCACTGAGACAAACATCGAATTAGCTAAAATAAATAGAGCCGCAAGAGTAAATAATGCCAAACGACTGGGCAAATTTTTAGCGCTGAGAATTGTGATGCTCTTCTTAACCATTGTAGTGGGTATCTATATCACGATTCTAATTGCCAATATGGGTGGTTATGTCGATACGATCATGCGAAATGAGATCCGCGAAAGGGTCAATCAGCAAGTAGCTGCCATGACTGCCAGCGAGCCGATGAGCACTGAAGGTCGGTCAGATTTGGTCGAACAAATGATTGATATCGAAGAGACAAGATTAGGACTGGACACTCCATTTGTCCTGCGCTCATTTCGTTTTTTGGGAAACGCGCTGACATTAAACCTTGGACGCGCGGTTCACATGGTCAGCGACCATGGCTCCAGGGCAGTGAGAAACATTATTCTCGAACGATTGCCAGCTACGCTCTTGCTGACGGGGGTGTCTCAGCTGTTCCTGTTTTTTTCCACAGTATTTTTGGCATTGATGCTTTCCAGGCATTATGGCAGTTTTTGGGACAAACTGATTATCACGCTTTCTCCAACGTCGTCAGCTCCGCCGTGGTTTTATGGCATATTCCTGATTCTCTTGTTTGCGGCGGTGCTCAAAATACTTCCTTTTAGTGGCATGGTTTCCGCGCCACCACCAAAAGAAACCGGAGCTTATATCCTGGATGTTTTAAAACATTTAATCCTGCCAGCCAGTTCACTGATCCTTTCATCCTTCTTTATCAGCATTTATAACTGGAGAACTTTTTTCCTCATTTATTCAAGTGAAGATTACGTGGACATGGCTAAGGCGAAGGGGCTGCCTTCACGAGACATAGAACGACGTTATATCTTGCGCCCAACCTTGCCAACAATTATTACAAATTTCGCGCTCATCATTATTGGATTATTCACAGGAGCAACAATCACCGAGACGGTGTTCCTATGGCCTGGCTTGGGGAGGACGATTTTCCGGGCAATCAGTCTGTATGACACGCCGGTGATCGTTGGCACAACCATCATCTATGCTTACTTGCTTGCCTTCACAGTATTTTTCCTCGATTTTATCTATGCGATCGTAGACCCAAGAGTCAAGGTGGGCGGGGGGAACAGTTAATATGACTAATTTTAAGAATACTCTCAAAGAAATTTCACGGTATCCCTCGGCAATATTCGGCATGATTATCATTTTGTTACTGGTCGCGCTGGCACTCTACGCAGTTTTCACCATTCCATACGATGAAGCAGTACGACTGTGGCGAGGTGGAGAGGATACGGTTTATCGCAATCCCAAAAATGCACCCCCGTCGTGGTTTAATAATTTTACCGACAAAAGTCTGCCAATTTCAGTGGCAGTGGTTGCCGGAGAAGATGAAGAATTCACAAAGGTGGTCACTCCTGGGGTGGAAGGTTCCTCGATTGAATATGAATATAGCTTCGATTTTCAATACGACGAGTATCCGCAGGAACTTTTCCTTTACATACAGGCTGATTACCAGGTGAAGAACCCCTTTATCTCGGTCACGCTTGAGACTCCTGGGGGTGAGGAGATCAGAATCTCAGATTTTGGCACCTCAGCCAGGCAGACCTATCGTTTTTCTCAGGACGACAGATTACAAACCCGTCTCAGGCGGCTTCATGGCAGAGAGGTCTTGCCGATTCAGGGGCTTTTCTCTGTGCCAGAGTCTGACCCATTGGTAATCAATAAAGGGGTTTACACGCTAAAAATTTTAGCATCAACCTTTGAAGAAAATTCCGATGTGCGCATTGAGTTCGTTAGCCATGGTTTGGTCTTTGGAATGTTTGGTACCGACCATATGCGCCGCGATCTGACCACCGCGATTTTGTGGGGAGCGCCGATCGCGCTGGCGTTCGGACTGCTGGCAGCTGCCTCGACATCGGTGATAACGATGTTGATTGCCGCGATTGGCGCCTGGTTTGGAGGTTGGGTTGATGAATTGATTCAAAGGATCACAGAAGTGAACCTGGTCATTCCATTCTTTTCAGTTCTGATCATGGTTGGCACATTCTATTCGCGTAGCATTTGGTTGATTCTTGGAGTGACGATTGCGCTCTCGATCTTTACGGGGGCGATCAAGACCAACCGGGCGATTTTTTTACAGGTTAAGGAATCAACCTATATCGAAGCTGCCAGGGCATATGGGGCGAGTGACGGTCGGATCATCGTGAGATATCTGGTTCCCCGGATTATTCCACTGCTCATCCCTGGTCTGGTTTCTGCCGTCCCAAGCTATGTATTCCTTGAAGCCTCACTGGCATTGCTCGGATTGGGCGACCCTACTTTGCCCACATGGGGTAAAGTAATCAACGATGCCTATACAAACGGAGCGCTTTATCGTGGTCAGTTTTATTGGATTTTGGAACCTGCAATTTTATTGATGATCACCGGTCTGGGATTCGCGATGTTAGGATTTGCACTCGATCGAATTTTTAACCCAAGACTGAGAGGTATGTAAAATGACTCAGAATAACAATGTAATTACCATAAAAGATCTCAAGCTTCACTTCACGACCACCAAGGGCACGGTTCAAGCAGTGGACGGGGTCAATTTTGACCTGAAACCCACCAAAGCGGTTGTGGTTGTCGGTGAATCTGGTTGTGGAAAAACATCGCTCGCGAAAGCGATTCTGCGTCTGTTACCCAGGAACGCGGGCGAATATTCTGGCAAGGTTTGGCTGCGTGACATCGAAACGATGGCTCTTTCTGATGAAGAATATCGAAAACAGATCCGCTGGGTCAAAATTTCGATGGTCCCCCAGGCAGCGATGAACTCCTTGAATCCCGTGCTGCGTGTGGGAGAGCAAGTTGCCGAGCCGATGCTGGTCCATGCTGGCGTTGATAAAGAAGAAGCGATGCAGCAAGCCGCCAAGATGTTCCAGAACGTGGGCGTACCGGTGGATTTCTTAAATCGATACCCGTTCGAACTCTCTGGTGGGATGCGACAGCGTGTAGCGATTGCCATGTCTTTGGTTACTGCGCCTGAGTTGGTTATTCTCGATGAGCCTACCTCTGCCCTGGATGTTTTAACCCAGGCTAATATCTTCAACCTGCTGAAAGAGATCAAGAACGGGTTGGAGACCAGTTTTATCCTGATCACCCACGACATCTCCACCTCATCAGAGCTGGCAGACATCGTGGCGGTTATGTATGCCGGGCAAATTGTTGAGGTGAGCGAATCCCACCGCTTTTTCAGCAAACCAAGACATCCATATTCAATTAAACTCATGGCAAGCGTGCCCAGGTTGCGCTCACGTGAAGAACCAGATTTCATCGTGGGCAGACCGCCCTCACTGATCAACCCACCAACCGGCTGCCGTTTCGCGCAGCGCTGCCCCTCCAGGTTTGATAAATGTGTTCACGAACCACCAAACTTCTGGTTTGGGGAAGACTGGGTAAAATGCTGGCTTTACGAAGGTGAAGGTGAACTCAAATGACAAACGAAGAAATAACAAAAGAAAAGACAACATCCACCTCTGAAGACATCCTCGTGCTGGATGATTTGAAAGTGTATTTTGAACTGAAAAAGTTTGGCTTCCAGCATGCAGGCTATGTACACGCGGTGGATGGTGTCGACTTGCACCTGAAACGGGGTGAAACCATTGCCATTGTAGGCGAAAGCGGCAGTGGAAAAACCAGCCTGATGAGGACAATTCTTCGACTGAATGTTCCGACCAGCGGCACGGTCACTTTTGATGGCGAAGTTGTTAACGATTTGAGCCCCGAACGATTAAAGGCTTTCCGTCACAAAGTTGGCTATGTCCAGCAAGACCCTTATGGAGCAATGCCTCCCTTTATGAATGTTCAGACCATTCTCGAGGAGCCCCTGAAAATTGCCGGGATCAAAGACAAAGCAGAACGAAACCGACGTGTTCTCGAGGTGATGGAAGAAGTAAAGATGACCCCGGTAGAGGATTTTCTAACCAAGTTTCCTCATCAGCTGTCCGGGGGGCAGCAACAGCGCATCGTCATCGCGCGGGCAATGATTCTTGACCCCGTGCTGTTGGTAGCTGACGAGCCGGTTTCCATGCTGGACGCCTCGGTTCGGGTCGAAATTTTGAAATTGATGCGCAATTTACAGACAACTCACAACCTGGCTGTTATTTACATTACCCATGACCTGGCAACAGTGCGCTATTTCTCGGAATATATCTACGTGATGTACGCCGGGCAGATTATTGAAAAAGCTCCCGAATCGGAACTGATCAATAACACAGCCCACCCATATACTCACGCGCTGCTGGCAGCAACATCTGATCCTGACCCGAAAAATGTGGATGAGATGCAGGATGTTCCCCCTGGCGAGCCGCCCAGCCTGGTGAAGCCGCCGCGGGGCTGCCGCTTCCATCCCCGCTGCGCCTATATGATTCCAGGGTTGTGTGATGTTGAAGTGCCGCCGGAATTTGACCTAAAAAACGATCACCTGGTTGCTTGCTGGCTGTTTAGAGAACATGAAATTGCCAAAGAAAGATCCTAAACCCCTGCAATTGCCAACCGATCCGAAGACTCTGATTTGGGTTGGAGCGGTCCTGCTCTTGCTGGGTGCTGTCGTACCGCTCCTGATGGTGGTGAAGATCATCCCCTCCACGTTTTTGATCAATTTTGTTAGCTATGCGTTTCAGCTGGTCGGGATGGTCAGCGCCACAACAGGCATTTTCAGCGTTGTCAAGGTGCGTCGTGATGATCTGAAGAAAAAAGATAACATCTTTCACGAGCCCAGGCATCCTGATGAGAAATAACCAGGATCGTGTGATGAAGAGACACCCCATCGTTGGGGTGTTTTTTTATTAAAACGATAAAAATTCTCATCAATACCCGAGTAAGGCGGATGTAGTATAGCATTTGCCACCCCCTCTTCAAGGGGGGGTAGGGGGTGGAGAGTCGGGAAGCGGGGAACGGCAACCCCCTCTTTAGAGGGGGGCAGGGTGGTGAGAGAATTACAAAAAGGATGCATGGGTGCGGTCATTGCGAGCGAAGCGAAGCAATCC
>DHRN01000018.1 GCA_002411175.1 Anaerolineaceae bacterium UBA5311
ACAAGGGGGCGCGGCAGTCTGGCTTTGATTTCTTGTATTGAATAGCTGCAAAAGGTAAACTGCGGATTGCTTCGCTTCGCTCGCAATGACAGATTACAGATCCGTCACTGCGAGCCCCCGTTACTAGAATTGCAGGATCTTTTGAATGCCAACAAGGGGGCGCGGCAGTCTGGCTTTGATTTCTTGTATTGAATAGTTGCAAAAGACAAATTGCGGATTGCTTCGCTTCGCTCGCAATGACAGATTACAGATTCGTCACTGCGAGCCCCCATTGCCTGAGTGGCAGGAAATTATGCATTGCAACAAGGGGGCACGGCAGTCTGACTTTATTCTCTTGTCTTGGGTAGAACCAAAAAGATAAACTGCGGATTGCTTCGCTTCGCTCGCAATGACCACCCGCTGCCCCCCTCTTTCGAGGGGGTAAATCTTCGCCCTGCATATCCCCGCGCCGGCAGGAGGCGGAGTCGCTTTCAATTGCAGATCAAATCTACATCCTCAATCTGAAAACCCCTCGCATTGTGAACGATATCAATGAAATCAAATTCGTAAGTTTCTCTCAACGAAAGGTGGTCTTCATGCAAGCGCTGGGCTTTGATGGTTGGCAAATTCCACTCCAGCCAGGTTGCTGATGATAAGCCCCGGGTTTTCTCGTAGATCACTGACCGACAGACCATGACTTTCGCCAGGTTTTGCTGCAGCTGTGGTGGTAAAGTGCCGGAATCTAAAACCTCGTAAAGATACGGGTCCGCATCCTCCGAGAGACGATACGTCAGCAGCTGGTAATCCAACTCTTCACCAGCTGCGGCTCTTCTGACATTGACCCGGGCGATCGTCCGGTCGATGTTTATACCCGCGAGCGTGAAAGAAAACAAGACAAACGCAGCCAAGAGGACCAGTGCGAAACGTTTCATCTCTCCGGTCACTTCCATGATCACCAATGCTGCCAGAATCGCTGCAAGAAAGTATGTAAAAATTTGAGGAACAAGTCTGATTTCAGTCAATCCATAAGCCTCAACATATAGGTTGATGCGTTGATATGCTGATACCAAAACCACACCAACCTGCAGCAACAAAACCGCTCCCAGTGCCGAAAACAGCAGGCGTTTGGGTGTGCTTTCGCGCCGCGTGAACGAAGCGAGCAGGTAATAAAGCGCACCGGCGATAGCCGCCACCCATAACAGCTCCGTGAAACCTCTGCGGGCGTATTCAGCGTAAGTGAACCCCTCCAGGTTTATGTTCGCCTGACCAGCGAAAAAGTATTGGAATTGGATGACCAAAAAGAAGGCGAACAGCAGGTTAATGCTCACCAACACAATGGCGGTTTCGGTCATTCCCAAAAAGGGTTTGACCAGGGGTTTGTCATCCTCAAGGTCGATTTTCTGACCGTTGTCGCTGATGCTTAGCCACAAACCAGCCGCTGCCAGCCAGCCAAAAAAGAGGCTCATGAAAACCCGACCAGCTAACTCAGCCAGAAAATCGTTACGCAGCCATTCCACGAACGAATCGACTTTACTCTCAAAGATGCTGTCCGCAAACGAGAATAGCAGGGTAAAAATTATCAAGATCGGGATGGCGATCAGAATACCTTTCAAAACTCCAAAGGCGATTTTTTTGCCTTGGCTGTTGGTGGCGGTCCGATTTTTGTTTTGCCGAAATGCCTGTGCGAGTAAAACCGGCAAACCCACAAAAAAAGCGACCATCGCCAGGAACGCTGATCTGAAATATTCCCGGATGCGATACAGCCACCATTGACTGTTCATGAAATCGGAGCTCAACAATAGTAAACCGATCAGGCTTACCATCATTGAGATCGCTTTGGTGACAAATTCCTGACGAAAAACGGAAACCAGGCTGGCGGCGATCGTGAGCAGCAGCAGGGCGAGAGTGCTAACTTTCAGTTTCTTTTGCTGGATGACTGTGTTCACAGAGAATAAGACACCGATGATGACTACTGATAATCCCATCCGCAGCCCGACGCCATCAAAACCCCACCAGGTAAACATTAATAATATGCCTGCCGCGAGCGCGCTAAGAACCGTAAGCCAGGGCTGCTTCAGTTTAACCCTCGGAAACAAGCTTTGGGGAACAGCCTGTACAGTTGATTCTTTATTCGATTCAGGATTAAACGTTTCGTTCAAACTTCCTCCTCGCCTCGGAAGCGTGAGGCTTGTCGGCTTATGCCATAGATTGATGATAGCATAGGTTCGAAAGCCTCTCAAAAACTTGCAATCGCTATCATGAGGGTTTTTGGCTTTGTGTGGAAGATGCCAAATCCGGAAAAATGATTGCTTTGATACAATTCAGGCAATCAAAATTAAAATCAGGAGTAAAAATGCCCAGAGCGACTTTCAATTTTCCGGCAGGGTTTTTATGGGGCAGCGCCACCGCCGCGCACCAGGTGGAAGGTAACAATTTTAACAACGACTGGTGGGCGTGGGAACAACAGGAGGGGCGCATTCTCAATGGCGATCGCAGCGGGAAAGCCTGTGATTGGTGGGCTGGGCGCTGGCGCGAAGATTTTGACCGCGCCCAGGACGGTTGGCAAAATGCCCACCGCTTCTCGGTCGAATGGTCGCGTATCCAGCCAGAGATCGATCGTTGGGACGAAGCGGCATTGGACAAATATCGCCAGATGCTTTTAGGTTTGCGCGAGCGCGGAATGACCGCCATGATCACACTGCACCACTTCACCAACCCGCTCTGGCTGGCGGAAATGGGCGGTTGGGAAAATGACCAGGTGGTTGATCTGTTTGCAGCCTACGCCCGCCGTACGGTCGAGGCGCTCAAGGCACACTGCCAATTTTGGGTGACAATAAACGAACCCAATGTCTATGCAAATGCTGGTTATCTTGGCGATGGCTTCCCACCTGGAAAGAAAGATATCAAAGCAGCCCTGAAGGTGCTCTCCAATATGGTCAAAGGTCATGCCGCAGCCTACACAGCCATCCATGAGATCCAGCCGGATGCACAGGTTGGGGTGGCGCATCACTGGCGCGGGTTCAAAGCCGCAAAAAATAGCCCGTTCACTTCTGCTGTAACCAGGTGGCACCACAAAGTCTTTAACGACGCTTTCGCGCTCACCTTAAAAAGCGGGAAATTTGACGCTGTCCAACACAAAGAAGACATTCCCCAAGCCAGGGGCACCCAGGATTATTTCGGTCTGAACTATTACACCAGGGATTTGGTCAGGTTTGACCTGGGCAAGGGCGGAAGTATGTATACCGATCGCTTTTTTCCGAAGGATGCCGATTTGTCCGAAACCGGATTTATCGCTAACGACCCGGAAGGCTTCAAGGAGGCAATCAGATGGACAAACCAGTTTGAGCTGCCAATCTACATCACCGAGAATGGCTGCGATGACACTAAGGACGACTTTCGCCGGCGTTACCTGCTACAGCATATTCATGCCATGTGGCACATGGTCAGCTTCAACATTCCGATCAAGGGGTATTTTCACTGGAGCCAGGTGGATAATTTTGAATGGGAGCGCGGCTGGAGCCAGCGTTTTGGGTTGTGGGCGCTAGATCCGCTTACCCAAATCCGCACCAGGCGTAAGAGCGCTGATTTATATGCCGAGATTTGCCGTACGAACGCCATCACCTCGGAAGCAGTCGAAAAATTCGCCCCAGAGGTCTATGATTTGATCTATCCGGTGTAGGTCGAAATTTTTATTCTTCAAGTTCCCCCCTAAATCCAACTTTAACTACTGCTCCCCGTTCCCCACTCACCCCTGCCCCCCTATAAAGAGGGGGGTGCTGCTCCCCGTTACCCGCTCTCCGTTCCGTAAATCGGCTCGTTTCTTGCAACTATACGGTCAGGCGTATTACGAAGGAGAGCACTATGTTACATTTTATTGGCACTTTTTTCCTACAGTTCATCAAACCACTCGGGTTTATTGCCCTGCTATTGTTCATCACCCTGTTCCTGATTAGGAAAAAGCCCAAAACTGCGATCTGGTTCGTCCTGATTTGTCTGATAATCATATTCGTCTTTGGCAATCCATTCTTTTCGACCTTCATGACTCGCTCGATGGAGTGGCGTTACATGCCTGGTCAGGATTATGCGCAAGCTGATGCTATCCTCCTGTTTGCTGATGGCACTTTACCAGCCGACACTCCCAGGCAAAGAGTTGAACTCGAAGGCGAAGCTGACCGCGTGCTCTATACCGCGCAGCTATATCACCAGGAGCTCGCGCCAGTGATTATCGTCAGCGGAGATTTCTCCCGCGCTTCGTCTTCTAAAACCTTTCTGATGGAGCTGGGGGTACCTGAAGACGCAATAATTCTCCAGAATCAAAGCTCAAACATGCGCAGTGATGCCGCTCTGTCTGGCGGGATTATGAGCACCAACGATTTTGAGAGTGTGCTTTTGGTTACCTCTGCTTTACAGATGGACCGGGCGATGTTTTTATTCCGGGATGTAGAAATAAACATCACTCCGGCGCCAACCGACTACAAAGTCACCCTCAAAGACTGGGAAGCGCTCACCGGCTCAGATTGGAAAACGATTGTTGCCAACCTCCTGCCCACAACTGAAGCGCTGGATCAAACCGCCAGGGTCCTTTGGGAATACTTTGGGCTGGCATTTTACAGGGTTCGTTCCCTCTTTTAATTGGTTAACTCGCTGAACCTCTATCAGCGATTAGACTTCCGCGAAAAGCCTGTTGGTTTGCCAACAGGCTTTTGTGTTAATCTGGTGTTCCCGTGGTTCAGGCGGATGGTCACGCCAGGGTCAAAGTCCTTAATCCCGCTTGTGGGAACTAAACCACCTCGATTTCGTCATATAAGCAGAAGTAAATCAAAAAAATCAGCGCACGAGCAGTGCCATAGATAGTTTAGGAGTAAAAAATGAAGAAAACTTACCTTTTGATCACAGCCATACTTACGCTTAGCATTTTGTTAAGTGCATGTGTGCCTGCCAGCCCACAAGAGCCAACTGCAACCAACCCCTCTCAAACCTATCCTGGAGGGGAAGATCCTTCGCAACCCTATCCCGGATCCGAAGAGCCAACAGAACCGATTTCACAAGAAACTGACCTGATCGGCGCGGCATACTATATCACAGACCCTTCGGTCAGCGATGACCACCTGGAGGATCACGCTGAAGACATCAACGAATTCGCGCTCGATCTTTATCGCCAGCTGGCTAAAATAGAAGGCAACCTGATCTTTTCGCCATACAGCGTTTTCCAGGCGTTTTTGATGGTTTACGCGGGTGCCGATGCTGAAACCAGGCTCGAAATTGCTGATGCCCTGGACATCGACCTTGACGACGGTGACGCCGTTCATCAATGGATGAACGGCTTAAATAAACGGCTCACAGAGCTTCCGGAGTTCTTAAACGAGGACGATCAACCTTTAGTGTTTTATGTTGCCAACGCGCTTTGGGCTCAAAAAGATTACCACTTTGAGCAAGCCTTTTTGGATAAACTTTCCGCCAATTACAATGCCGGTTTGAAGCTGGTTGATTATTCCGATCCTGAAGCGGCTCGGCAAATGATCAACCTCTGGGTGGCTGCCCAGACTAATGACAAAATTAAAGACCTGATCCCCGGGGGCATGCTGGATGAAATGACCCGCATGGTCATAACCAACGCGGTTTACTTTAAAGGTGCCTGGCAGCACCGTTTTGACGAGAAAGACACCCAAAAAGCGCCTTTCTACCTGCTTGATGGCAGCCAGGCTGAGGTTGAAATGATGAGCAACCATTTCAACGGGATGGCGCTGGTGGATGGTTCTCTGACCGTGGTTCGTCTGCCCTATGAGGGTGGAAATTATGCCATGGCGCTGATCATGCCATCTGATTTTGAGGGTTTTGAATCCAACCTGGATGAAGATGCCCTTGAAGCCATCCTTGAGAGGCTTACCGGCATGTATGCCTCGGTAAATCTTGAGATGCCCAGGTTTACCACGGAGAGTTCCTTCAGCCTGTCTGAACAGCTTCAGGCGCTTGGGCTGGAGCAGGCTTTTGACCCCAACCGTGCCGATTTCTCGGCTATGACCGGGCAGAAAGACCTTTACATCTCGGATGCAATCCATAAAGCCTTCATCGATGTCAATGAAGAAGGCACCGAAGCCGCCGCTGCTACTGCGATCGGGATGAGCACCACCTCAATGCCGACAGAGAGCTACGATATTAGCCTGGATCGCCCGTTTATCTACGTGATCTACGAACAAACTACCAATACGATTGTGTTTATGGGACGCTTTGTCGCTCCATAAGTTGCCTGTCACTTCCCCTACCCCCGCCGGAATTTACCCCGGCGGGGTTTTTGTTGTTCTTCGTTTCTACAGGTCTTGCAAAACACCCCAACCCCAATGACGTGAACCCCAAAAACCAACCTCCCAATAGACCTGCCACGGCCTCCCGCACTCTGGACCGTAGGGAACGTGGCTTGCCCCGTTCCGGCGAAGCCATCTTTTCGTAGGGAACGCGGCTTACCCCGTTCCGGCGCAGCCATCTTTCCGTAGGGAACTCGGCTTGTCCCGTTCCGGCGAAGCCATCTTTTCGTAGGGCGAGACGTTTGTACCGGCGAAGCCGTGTATTGAAAACACCTCGAGCTTTCGTCTA
>DHRN01000016.1:0-4745 GCA_002411175.1 Anaerolineaceae bacterium UBA5311
ACGGACTTTTGAAACGCATACTCACAGCGCTGCAATAATGATAAATAAGAACAACATGGAGTAAAATTAGACTGAAGATTGATTGAACCAAATTGAACGATCACAACTCGAAAGGACCTCCATGTATCAAAAAATAATCATCATTGGCTATCTCGGACGTGACCCCGAAATGCGGTATACCCCTGATGGCAACCCTGTAACCACATTCAGCATGGCTTCCAGCAACCGCTTTGGCGATAGAGATGAAACGACCTGGTTCCGTATTACCGTCTGGGGCAAACAAGCCGAAACAACCAATCAGTACCTGCGCAAGGGCAAGCGGGTGTTGGTAGAGGGGCGTTTGAAACCGGATAGCTCTGGTAACCCCACGGTGTTCCAAAGAAAAGATGGTACTTATGGTGCCAGTTATGAGGTTACTGCTTCGACAGTCCGCTTCCTTGACCCCAAAAGTGAAGATACCAGTTCATCAACATTTGGTCCCATGGATGAGGATGACGATATCCCCTTCTAAGGGAGTTTTCCATGGCAGATATTAAACAAATCCGGGTGCAAATCCCGGAAGACCTGGAGCCACGCTACGTAAACGTGGCTTATATCACTCATACACCGAGCGAATTCCTGCTCGACTTTGTCACGATGCTCCCGGGGCTCACGAATCCGAAGGTTAATACCCGTCTTTTGTTCTCTCCTCTGGGCATGAAGCTGGTTCAGCGCGCGCTTAACGAGAATATCAAGCGCTATGAAACCGCTTTTGGTGAAATTAAGGTTCCCCAGGGTTCCACCCTCGCGGATGAACTTTTTCGATCGGCAGGCTCACCATCCCCGGACGAAAGTGACCAATGATGCGATCTCCGGATGATATCTTTGAGGATATTCGTGATGATTTTGAGAACAAGACAGCCTTGCGTGACGATGCCTTGCGGGATGCACGCCAGTGCATCAAGCATGCCTCACTCGCTATCCGGGCAATTCATCGCGGCGAAGAAGATGAAGCCCGCCAAGAGCTTTCCAAAGGTCGCGAGCTGGCTAATTGCTTGCGCGAGAGCCTCAGGAGTAATCATCCCGAACTCTATTATGCCGGCTATACCCAGGATGCGCTCAAAGAATATTGCGAAGCTGAACTGACTGTTGCCATGGTCCTCGGTGAAGAACTGCCGACCCCCAAAGAGCTCAATGCCGAAAACCCTGCCTGGCTTAACGGTCTGGCTGAGGCGGTGGGCGAGTTGCGCCGGCGCTGCCTGGACCTGCTGCGCCCCGGCTACAACAGCGAAGTGGAACGGCTGCTTGAGCATATGGATGAAATCTACACGCAGTTAGTTACCATGGACTTCCCGGACGCGATTACCGAAGGGCTGCGCCGCCGCACTGACCTCGCACGCGGAATTATCGAGCGCACCCGGGCGGATATCACCGTGGCTTACCGGGAAGAACAACTGGCTGAAAAACTGGACAGACTCTCCGGTCGGCTTGCCGACCGCGACAGCTGATGCGAAAAATCAGCGCCTCAGAGCTTGGGGCATTTTTGTATTGCCAGCGCTCCTGGTGGTACGCCCGACAGGGCGAAAGATCGGACAATCAGCCCGAAATGGACCTGGGAAGCCAGGTACATCGATCCCATAGCCGCAGCGTAAAACATGCCGCATTCATGCGCCGGGTGGCTATGGTACTGCTGATCGCCGGAATTGTTTTGTTGGTCTGGAGCTTGTTTTCATGAAACCGATCTATTGGGCGATTCTGCTGTTGGCGCTTGGCGTGGTAGTTTGGCTCATCAGCCGCCGACAGCGTAAAAGCAGCGGGCTTCCTGAGGGCGAATTGCTCTATAGCGACAGCGATTATTGGCAGAGTTTACCCAAACCTCTGTATGACCCCATGCTTCAACTGGTTGGCAAGCCTGATTATGTAGTTAAAAATGGAGATGGTTTTGTTATCCCTGTTGAGCTGAAAAGCGGAAATTCTCCTCCGTACCCCTGGGATTCGCACATTATGCAGCTGGCAGCATACTGCCGGTTGGTGGAAACCCACTTTGGTCAACGCCCGCCTTTTGGCATCATTCGCTATTCAAACAAGTCCTTCACCATTTTGTATACATATGAAATGGAATCCAGATTGTTGGAATTAATCGATGAGATGCGCGCAGCAGAACGTAAGAAAAACGCCCAACGCTCCCATAATCAACCGGCACGCTGCCGGAGCTGTGGTTATTTCCAAATTTGTGACCAACGGCTCTTGTCATAGCTGGCTGCTGGTCTCGTCTCCTGAACTAATTGATAACAAAATCACCGGCTTCTAAGAAACCGGTGATTTTGTATATCATCGATTAGCTTACTATGGAGGCTATTGTCAAGGTTTGAAGGTGACGGGCAGATATTGATAAGCAACCATTGCTGAGGTTGAACTCACTGTGTCGATACCAATGTAATTGGAGCGAGTACCATCAGGTCCGCCATTTTCAACGAAGTAGCGGAAGGCGATTCTACCCCTGGTTGGGCTGCTTAGACCCGTCAAAGTGATGTTATATTGTGTCCATACTACCGGGTAACCATCATCCGCATAGGATGGGTTGATATCCAGCAAAAGTGCATCAAAGTCACCGACACTGGTTGGTGAATCACCAACGTAATCGCTGCCACCATTGGTGCTAAGCCTTACCTGCAGCCGATCTGGATAGATGATGGTGTTTGGTCGTCGTGTCCAGAAGGTGAATTGATCACCATTAACCAGCCATAGTTCCGGAGTTAGCATCCAATTGCTGATGGTGTTTGAACCGGTAACACTGTTGTAGTTTGTGCCAATGTAAGAATTCTCCGCGCCAGAATGAGCTGCAAAAACACCTGCGTTGCCCTGGAACCAATCAATCACACCGACAGGTTCACTTTTGTTGATTATCACCCAGCCTTTACCAGGCAGAAGGGAAATGTCGTCAAAACCTTCTGATAAGCTTGTGGTAAGCAAGTTGTCAGTTGTGGGAAAGAAACTATCTGGCGAGACACTATCAGGGACGAATGGTTCGCCATCGTCGCTGGGTAAAGCTTGCTCACGGGATCTTGTTATGTTCGTTAGGTCGCCGGCAGGCGGGATGTCCTGAGCGCGTACATTCAGCCCGGAGGTGCTGGCGAGTAAGAGAGTAAATATGGCTATTATCAGAAAGCTGTGGACAAATTTGCGTTTCATTTTTTTTTCTCCTAAGGTAATTTAATCTGAGTAGGATTTTTTCTTGTTTTTCTCCAAAACAACCCGCATTCCATGAACAGAAGGTTTATTGAAAAGCGGTTCAGGTGAAAAAAGGTTCATCGTGCTATGCCAAAGAGTTGTTGTTATCTGCCAATCGAATTGAACGGAATATAATCCATTCATAAATCAAATGTATCAACTTTGTATAATCTCGTTGAAAACTGCCTATTCCCCGCGCAGCACCTGGTATCAAATCATTTGACATCCTGTCTCCTATCTATTATCCTTATTTCCGCATTCGGGCGGGACCGGTGCGGCGGAGCCCTGCGAACCCCGTCAGGTCCGAGAGGAAGCAGCGGTAAGGAGGTGCCTTCGGGTGTTACCGGCAAACCTGCCCGAATGTTTAATAATATGGAAAACAAACCAGTTAATACGCCACCTGTCTGCTCTTATGAAGGCTCTGATTATCAAGCCCGTTTTTGGGATGACGCCAACCGGCGTTATGAAGATGCAGTCGAAACCGTTGCCCTGGAAAAACTTTTTAACCAGGGAGGTCGGTTACTGCTTGAGCTTGGAGCGGGGGCTGGGCGCCTGACCGAACGTTATAAAAACTGGGAACGGATTGTATTGCTCGACTATTCGCGCACCCAGCTGCTGCAGGCTCGTGAACGCCTCGGTGACAGTGACAAGTATATCTATGTGGCTGCAGATATCTATAAATTGCCTTTTGTGAGCGGGCTTTTCGATGGAGCCACGATGATCCGCACGCTACACCACATGGCTGATTCGACGCAAACGCTTCATTCGGTTCGCCGCGTCATGGCAGAGGATGGGCAATTTTTGCTGGAATATGCCAATAAGCGCAACCTCAAAGCAATTTTGCGATGGCGGCTTCACCGGCAGAACTGGAATCCGTTTTCCCCCGAGCAGGTGGAGTTTGTCAGGTTAAATTACAATTTTCATCCTGATACCATTGCCAAAACCTTAAAAATAACTGGTTTCGAGACTTTGAAACAATTGGGTGTGTCTTTTTTCCGCGCTAATTGGTTCAAAAACAACATTTCGCACGAACGCCTTGTCCGCTGGGATTCAAAGCTGCAAAATCTTGCCCCCCTAAAAGGTTACACCCCGAGCATTTTCACGCTTAACCGGGCAATGGGCAGCTCTCCCATCCCCGAACCGGGTCAGTTTTTCTCCTGCCCGGTCTGTGCCCACGCGCTGCCAGAAACCAAAAGCAGCCAGATCTGCTCTCAATGTGGTCATGAATGGCAATATAGTGAGGGCATTTATGAATTCCGGATTGAACCGGAGGTTTAAGCCTTCAGGAAGTTTCCCGCAGGAAAACCGCGACCTCCTGGGCTCGAAAATCCATAGAGAAGGTTTGATGCCCATTCTGTGAAATTCACCATCAAATACCGGAAAACGGAATGGGTTCATGACCTCGTTGTCATTGGGAAGATGGCTTCGCCGGAACGGGAGAAGCCACGTTCCCTACGAAAGGATGGCTTCGCCGGAACGGGACAAGCCGCGTTCCCTACGAAAAGATGGCTTCGCACGGCGGATTGAAAACACAC
>DHRN01000016.1:4901-13202 GCA_002411175.1 Anaerolineaceae bacterium UBA5311
GACGAAAGCTCGAGGTGTTTTCACTACACTGCTTCGCCGGTACAAACGTCTCGCCCTACGAAAAGGCGGCTTCGCCGGAACGGGACGAGCCACGTTCCCTACGATAAGCTTCCAAAATGAGCCAATCCCCTGATTTCCTCAGTTTAGTGTCCTGAATAACACGCTCTTCCTCGTTGAAATCAGGCATATGTTGGAAAATGAGAAACTCAGGGATTAAGCCGTGTCAGCCGTCCGCGGATTAACCCTGGTTCGGTGCCTGCTGCAGCGGCTATCGATCCGGGCACAAGAGCTTGAAGCTGGATTATGCCGGATTAACCGCCTCTGACTTTTTGGGTTTTTTCAGGAACCAGAAGTAATACATCGCAATCGCGACAGAGTATAAGATGATTGTGAGCATGAACGGCGGTCCAAAGCCAACCTTAACCTGCAAATAGCCGCTGACCGTCGGGCTAAGCGCCCAACCGAAGTTCCATGCCATGCTGTTCAGACTGGCAAGCATACCGCGCATTTCAGGATCCACTTTCTCCATCACAAACGTTGAATAAATCGGAGAGCTCATATTCATCAGCATTGTGCGCATATAATACGCCACCAAAACCACGCCAAACCAAGGCGCAAACCCCAGCAATACCAGGAAGGGTACCGATAGCCCCTGCGAAGTGACCACAACTTCAATTTTGCCAAATTTCTCAGCCAGTGCCGGAGCGATCACCAAACCCAACCCCATCGCCAGGCTGCCCCAGGCGAAGATTGTGCCGATCGACGTGTCACTTTGCTGATGGACAGATCTGAAAAACACGTTCATAAAGGGCATAATCAGCCCCGCGCCAATTGATGTGATTAATGTTGGAAGAATTAATTTTTCGAGTTTGCCTGGATTTTGCCTGATAAAGGTGAACGGAGTAAAAACCGATCGTTGGCTGGTTGTCTTCGCCTTGCCAACAACGAGCGCCATCGGCACAACCGCAGCTGCCCCACCCAGTGCGACCATCCACAATGCCCGGGAATAAGCAGCCGTCGCCAACGGGCTGATCCCCAGGCGCAGGGCAAACCAGGTGGGCATATAGCCTCCCGCCCATTGTCCAACCGAAATTGCTGTCATGCGCAGCCCGGACGAGAGGCTGAACAGGTATGTGCGCTCTTCTTCCTGGCTATTTTCCATCAGGAAGGGTCCCATGGCGATTCCACCCAACGATTGTGCCACTCCCTGGACAATATTCATAGCGATAAACATGACCGTGGTCGGATACAGAAGCATAAGCGCTACCGAAGCTGAAAATCCGGCGATGCTATAAATAATCGCGTTCTTCCGCCCGATACGGTCCATCAAAAACCCCATTGGAAGGGCGATGATCAGGCTGGTCATGCTACGGGCTGCGACCATGTTGCCGATGACAGACTCGTTGTAGCCCAAACTGAGCACATAGAAATTGAACAGCAGTTGGAAAATCCCTGTCGAAATACCGTAAACAGCTTCACTCGCCAGGTAACGACGCGCATTCGGACTAAAGGCTTTGATCCGCTGGATGTATGTGCTAAAAACAGAAGCTTTTGGTGCAACAACGTTTTGGGTTTCAGTTTCCAACGTTCACTCTCCGCGGACAAAGCGATTGAGCAGAATTTCTGTGTCGTCAAAACCCTCATACCGGGCTGAAAATTTGCGCTCGCCGCTCGGACTCAGAAAGATTTGCACCATTCCAGCCAGCCTGAGCTGGTTCAGGTGGTGGTTCACTGTTGGTGGTCTTAATCTTAAAACACGAGAGAGTTCAGCTGCAGTTTGTGGTTCCTGGGCAAGGTAGCGCAAAATACGCAGTCGGGTTGAATCCGCGAGCGCTTTCATTCCCCGCAACAAGGCATCCGGGACAATATCTCCGGGGATGATGGACATGGTACCTGGTCTCGCTCCAAACAAAACCAGCAGCTTAAACTCCTGTAAATATTCCATAAACATGAAGGGTGAGCCCCAAAAAGTTGGCGCTAAAGTGATATCCGAAACATGGTCGAGGTCCCCATACCTGACCCCAGCCGTAATCTCCTCAAGCATTGCCGGCAGGGGGCGGCTGCCCGCGCGCATTTTCGCATGCATAAGCTCCTGCTCCATCACCGGTCTGATTCGTTGTTCTTCTTCCGCGAAAAATGTCTCCACGTACGATTCCAGGGCTTCCACCAGCTTGCCGCCAAATTCTTCCCGATGTGACCAGGCATCATACAGAGATTTCAAGACCACTTTTGCCGTCTTGCTGTCGGTCAAATGGCGTCGTTTGGTAATCGTCTCCACTTCCTCTTTCGTCCAGGCTCGGGTCGACCTGGTATTCAAATACAAGTCTTTGATTTCCGGGGACATTCTGGAATGGAAGGACAGTTTTTCCAGAATCGTTCCTTCGGGAAGTTGTCTCAACTTAGTTAAGAGCTCCGCAGAGGTTTTGGGAGGATTAAGTTCATGAACAAAGGTCAACGGCACCATAATGATGTGAGTGGTCTGTTCGAGAATGCTGCGATGCTCTGGCGAGACGCGTGAACGCACTCCGGCAGCCCACGAAGCCCGCACCCCATATTGCTCTGGCTCAAGTAATACCCGCAGACTGATAAACAAATCGTACGCGGTTCCGATGTCCCAGTGAATTTTAGTGTTGCTGAATGCGTTCATAAGGTCTCCATTTGCTATACCTCAATTCTATTAGATAAACATCTAATGTCAAGGCTGCCACTTTTGGAAGGGAATAGGGTTAACTATCGGGTTCGATTATTTTATGCGCAGTGATTTCTTCGGAAACTGACTTCTGCTGCTGCCCCTTAAGCTGCACCAACACGACCGCAGCCATCATCAACAATCCGCCCAGGCACTCCCTGGCGGTGAGCTGCTCGCCCAAAAACAACATCCCGCTGATCATGGCGAATACCGCTTCCAGACTCATGATCAAGGATGCCAGGGTCGGGTTGACCTTGCTCTGCCCAAACACCTGCAAGGTGAAACCAATGCCAACTGCGAATATACCTGAATAGAGCAGCGGTCCCCAGGCAGGTGAATCGCTGAACAACGCAGTGCCTTCGATTGCAAGGCTGAAAACCAACCCTAAAATCGCGGTGGTTAAAAATTGACCAAAAGCCAGGCTCAGGCTGTTGGTATAGGCGCTGAAGTGGTCGAGCGAGAGGATTTGCATAGCCCAAAAGAACGCGCCAATGATCATAAGAACATCCCCTCGGTGGATGGTCAGTTCCATATCCACCGAAAGATAAAATACCCCCATCAAGGCTATGGCGACACCAAC
The DNA here is from genome assembly GCA_002411175.1 of Anaerolineaceae bacterium UBA5311. GTDB lineage: Bacteria > Chloroflexota > Anaerolineae > Anaerolineales > Anaerolineaceae > Mesolinea. The sequence goes on from DHRN01000016.1 coordinate 8,171, forward strand.
CCAGACCCATTCATTAACCCTTTTGCCAAAAAACAAGCCGATCAGGGGCACAAGAACCAGGTACAAAGAGGTGATGAAACCCGCTTTGGCAGCACTGGTGGTCATGATGCCGAGCTGCTGCATGCTGGCGCCGGCGAAAAGAAAAAAACCGGGAACGATGCCCGGGAGGATATTTTGCCTGAATGCCTCTTTCCAAGGGTTGGTTGTTTTGGTTTGGGGGAGTTTTGACTTCTGCGTCAAAATTACTCCTGGCAGCAACACAAGGCAGCCCAGCAGGAAGCGCATGGCGATAAAAGCGAAAGGCTGCATAGAGTCCATCGCTTTGCGTTGCGCTACGAATCCAGTTCCCCAGATGACCGCAGCCAGGAGCAGCAGGGCTTCACCAGGAATTTTTTCCAACCACCCGGATGTCTTCTTCATTGGCAGGATTATAGTATGAGTGCGAATCTTTTGGGCAGCCGGGGAAAGCTCTTGTTACGCGGAGGAATAGCTTGAAGATGAGCAGACGAAACTCTGTATCCGGATGCCCTTTTCGGAACGCTCGGAAAACGTCTCCGCGGGTCGAGGGATTAAAGCAAGCCTTTGCCCGGGTTCTACCATGATGGTCACGTCCAAATTGAACACTTCCAGGCGCCTGGTTTCAACACCGCCTGGCTCGTTCTCACCTTGGTTATGCGGATGGATTACACCAAAATTGAGCCTTACCCCGGCTCAAACTAAAGGGTCGCTCTGATTAATACGACAACAGACGATCGCGTTGGGAGTGTGCGGATTGATTCTAATTATTTTCTGATGCAGATACCTTTACACAAGCTCGAAAACTCCCTGCCAGTTTGTTATAATCGCTGCTATTACAACAATAAGACTTTGGAAAGGAATTTAAGAAATATGAATAAAAATTTGGATATCTACCTGGCAAACCTGGCGGTCAACTATATCAAACTGCACAACCTGCATTGGAATGTGATCGGCAGGAGATTCAAGCAAACTCACGAATATCTCGAGGATATGTATGATGAGACTACCGTGAGCCTCGACGAAGTTGCTGAATATCAAAAAATGGTTGGCGAATATCCCAAAGCTTCTCTGAAAGACTATCTTAAAATCACAACGATTAAAGAGTTGGAAAGTAAAGATTACAACGACGATGAAGCTTATCAGATTGCCCTGGATGACCAGAAACTCATGCGCGAACTGGCAACCGAAATCCGCAACGAAGCTGACGAAAAAGGCGAATTCACCCTGGTCGCCCTGATGGAAGACGAAGTTGCCGCCCAGAACAAGCATATTTGGTTCATAGAGTCAACCCTAAAAGGTAAGTAAGACTTAATCCGATTAAAAGACAGCAGGAATTGCAAACCACGGACAAAAATCCGTGGTTTTTTATTAGCAAATACTCCATGATTGTTTTTGCACTGCGGTTGAAGAAAGGTTCATTAGCTTTCTGAAAGAGATCGACAGCTGCGAAGATTAATCCAGCAGGATCACAATGCAAAGAATAGGGCACAGACTGGTATACTTTCACTGCTATGTCACTGTTAACCGCGCAGAATTTGGGTCGCTCTTTTGGACCGGTGGATATCTTTGAGGGGATCAGCATCTCGATCCCACAGAATGCACGCATTGCCATCGTCGGCAGCAACGGCGTAGGCAAGACCACGCTGCTGCGAATCCTTGCCGGCGAAGATGAACCTACCGAAGGGTTAGTTTTTCGGTCGAAAGGTCTGCGGTCTGGCTACCTTCCCCAGGCTGAAGTGCGAATTTCTGAAGGCACACTTTGGTCGGGCTGTTTAATTGCTTTTGAAGATCTGATCGCCTTGGGCGACGAATTGCGCCAGCTCGAAATCCAGATGCAAGACCCAGCCTGCGACCCTGAGGTGCTCACCCGATACGGCAGACTGCAGCACCAGTTCGATATCAGGGGCGGATACACTTATGTTAACCGCATCCAGCAAACCCTCACCGGTCTGGGTTTTGATGAATCTGACTACGAACGCCCGCTTTGGCAGCTTTCAGGAGGTCAGCGCACGCGTGCCCGCCTGGCGCGCATCTTGCTCGAAGACCCTGACATTCTCTTTTTGGACGAACCCAGCAACCATCTGGATATCAACGCTGTAGAATGGCTCGAAGCGTATCTGCGTGACTGGAACGGTGCGGTCGTGATCGTTTCGCACGATCGTTATTTCCTCGACCAAACCGCCCGCGTAATCTGGGAAATGACACCCGCGCTGGAGGTCTACCGTGGAAATTACAGCGCCTATCTGCACCAACGCCAGGAGCGTTATGCCCGCCGACTGGCAGAATATGAAGCCCAGACCGAATATATCGAGAAACAAGAAGACTATATCCGCAAAAACCTGGGCAGCCAAAACACCAACCAGGCGCGCGGTCGCCAGCGGCGGCTCGAACGCCTGCTGCAGGACAGCCGCCTGACTGCCCCCAAAAGCAACACCCGCCCCATGCACCTGCGGCTGAAGACCATCGGTCGCTCCGGAGATTTGGTTTTGCGCACCTATGACCTGCAGGTTGGCTATGCCGATGAAGGTCGCCCACTCTTCACCAGTCCTGACCTGGTTTTGGAACGCAAAGAATGTGTGGCACTGATCGGACCTAACGGCGCTGGAAAAACCACCTTCCTCAAAACCATCCTGGGGCAAATTCCGCCCTACAGCGGCAGTACCCAACTGGGAGCCAGTCTGAAGGTCGGTTATTTTGCACAGGCGCATGAAGACCTTGACCCCACCAACAACCTGATCCAGGAGATCAACACAGTAGCGGCGAACATGCTTCCCGCAGAAGCGCGCAATTACCTGGCACGCTATGGCTTTCAGGGCGAGCAGGTCTTTGATCGGGTGGTCACACTCTCCGGAGGCGAACGCGGGCGCCTGGCGCTGGCAAAGTTAGCCCTTTCTGATGCAAACCTGCTGCTGCTGGACGAGCCGACCAACCATCTCGACTTGCCCACACAGGAGGTTTTGCAGAATGTGCTCTCAGAATATCCGGGAACGATCCTGCTGGTCTCCCACGACCGCTATCTCATCGATGCCCTGGCAACCCAAATTTGGGACCTTTTGCCTGTTCAGGAGAGTCTGCGGGTCTTCAAGGGCAGCTATTCTGAATACAAAGAATTCCTCAACGACCGCGGCAAACCTGCGGAGCCGGCTATTGCAGATGAAAAGTTGGCAGACGAGGTTGGAAAACCCGCCCGAAAGGGGCTTAGCCGTAATCAGCGCCAGCAGCTGCAGAAGAAAATTGCGGCTGTCGAAGCCAAAGTGCACCTTACTGAGACCGAAAAAGCCCTCCTTGAAACCCAGCTTGCCACTCCACCGGCAGAACCAGGCAAACTGCAAAAAATCACAGAAAAGTATGCAGAGGTGACATCCCGTCTTGAAAATATGCTTTCAGAATGGGAAAAACTTGCCCATGCGCTCCATTCTGACGAACAGGCAACCGAAAATTGAAATTCCAATTCGCTGATAAACAGTAAAGGAGACTTATGTGCGACACAATTGGTTTCATCACCCCCGAAAGGGCTCTATTTGCCAAAAACAGCGACCGTTCACCCAACGAACCGCAGGTGAATGAATTTTATCCCGCTGCCAGTCACGCCAAAGGCATGACGCTTGAGGCAACATACATCATTATTGACCAAGCAGAACACACCTATGCCCTGCTTCTGTCGCGTCCGACCTGGATGTGGGGTGGGGAGATGGGCGTGAATGAACACGGAGTCTGTATTGGCAATGAAGCAGTGTTTACGAAGGGTAAGTATGCCAAAAACGGGCTCACCGGAATGGATCTGCTGCGCCTGGGGCTTGAGCGCGGAGAAACTGCAGCGGAAGCGCGCGATGTGATCATCAGGCTGCTGGAAGAGCATGGTCAGGGAGGAAATTGCGGTTTTGACTCAAAGTTTTACTACGATAATGCCTTTCTGATCATGGACCGGAAAGACCTGTTCATACTCGAGACTGCCAGCCGACAGTGGGTTTATAAGCAGGTGGAGCGCGGCTCGATCTCCAACCGGCTCACAATCGGAACAGAAGGGGATGGCTACAGCGGGAGTGAGACGGTTGACTTCAGGAAGAAACATCTTGAACCGCTTTACACGCATTTTTCTGGCTCCGCTCATCGCCTGGCGCAAACCGGGGCGTGCCTGGCGAGGGCAGAAAATACCAAAAATATGATCGACGCACTGCGCGTCCATCGACAGGATGTGACCGATCCACTCGTTCAAGGCAGTGTCGGCAGCACCTGCATGCATGCAGGTGGGCTGGTTGGAGACCATACAACTGCCAGTATGGTCGTTAAGCTGGATGCGGACATCAAAGTCTGGCTTACCGGCAGCTCCACCCCCTGCATTTCGCTTTTCAAACCCTGGTTGTTTGGTAGCCCGCCTGCCGCGCCGGTGTTTGCCAAGGGAGACCCAATGGCGGAAGCTTATTGGTATCAGCATGAAGCTTTTCACCGGAAGGCGATCGGTCGCGTATTGCCGAGCGAATTTTATGAAGAGCGGGATGCCTTCGAAAATGACCGGATTATTGCCGCAAAAGGTTTGGATGAGGAAGCTTTTTGGAGCTTAAGCAAACGCGCTGCCGAAGAAGAAAGCGCATTTTATTCGCGCTGGATCAGCCGTCTGACCACACCGCTGCTAAGCAAGAAAGCTTTTTTGAAGTATTGGCAAAAAAAGAACCAGTCTCTTGGGACCAGACCTGTTATCTCGTAAGAGCACAAAAAAACGCCAATTGAGAGGCTGTCATTTTCAGCTGGGTTTGCGAAGAATGCGCTCTTGGGCGGACGATATTTTTGTTGAGTACGCTGTAGGTCGTTTCGTTCCTGGTATCATGACCGCGTGCCATGCGGAAAGATGGCTTCGCACACCGGATTGAAAACACACAAAGACCGAATAGACGAAAGCTCGAGGTGTTTTCAATACACTGCTTCGCCGGTACAAACGTCTCGCCCTACGAAAGTATGGCTTCGCAGGAAGTGGGCAAGCCGCGTTGATTTCCGAAAGATGGCTGCGCACGGCGGA
>DHRN01000016.1:13321-19783 GCA_002411175.1 Anaerolineaceae bacterium UBA5311
CGAAAGCTCGAGGTGTTTTCAATACACTGCTTCGCCGGTACAAACGTCTCGCCCTACGAAAGTATGGCATCGCCAGAATGGGACAAGCCGCGTTCTCTACAATGGTAATGCGTTATCAACCATCAGGTGATCCTCTGAGTTCCACATTTTAGTGCCCTGAAAAACAACCTCTTCCTTCTCGAACTCAGATGCTGTTCCAATTATGCCAGGAACTCTCTCTTTTACGGTACTGCAGCCAGATTTGAAACAGTAGCAACCTTACAATTTCAATTGACGACTGGTTCAAAATCCCCTATAATTAAGAGACTATGCAGGAGTTAGCTTGATACGCACAACATGTGCCCATTCGGAGTTATCACCAATGACACTCGCCATTTAACACCCGGCGCGTGTCTTTTGTTTAATAAAAGAAACGGAGCCTGAAACCATGGACAGTGGATTTATCGGTAAGATCGAGAAGGCTAAACGCTACGCGGAAGAACGCGACCGCATCCAAATTACTACTTTTGAAGCGCATTTTAAAGGCGAAAACAACGACCACACCATCACCTATAACAACGGAGACTGGACCTGTACCTGTAATTACTTCCAGGCTCACGGTATCTGTGCCCATACCATGGGGCTTGAACTGATCCTTGAGGATATGGTTACACCTCACGAAGAGATCAAGTTTTAACCGAAGTTCAGAAGCAACCATCAAACCACTTCAACCGCGCCCTGGGAGGCGCTCCGTTGGGTGGACGCAGAAACAACCAAAGAAGGAATCGGGTAAATATGAAGGTACATATTGAAGCCAAACCAGCTTTCAGGATTGCAGGGCTCGCTCTTAAAAATGCTCAAAATGAGAATCTTCCGGCTTTGTGGGACCGGCTTTTCAATGAAGTTCCTGGTGCTCAGCTGCTGGAGCTCGGCAGCGGAGAGAGCTTTGGCGCTTGTTATGACACTGCTTTTAATCCACACTCTTTCACGTATATGGCTGGATATGACCTGGCTGATCCTGATCGGGCAACCAAACTCGGGCTGGATGTGCTCGATGTGCCAGAAGCGGAATATGCCATTTTTGAGCTGCGCGGTCCGGTGCCTGATTGTATTTTCGAAGGCTGGAATTATGCTGTGGATAACTGGCTGCCCCAAAATAACTATCGTCACGCAGGCACACCAGACTTTGAATTTTATCTTGAAGGTGACCTGAACAGCCCTGACTATAAAATGGAGATCTGGGTTCCGATCGTCAAAGCCTGATCTCTGACCCCATTCAACCGATTTAGCCTGACCAGCTCAATTTTGCTTGCCTGTTCATCAAAATGAGAACGAAATCTTTTATTCCCAGTGTTGGCAGGTGGTCGATAAGGTATAATGAAAATACGGACGGTTACACGAAACGATGCCAATTTTAAAGCCTTACGCCTTCGAATTTTTCAGCCACAGCCCCGAGCAAACCTTACGCGTGGGTGTGCGTTTGGGCAACCTGCTGCAAATTGGCGATGTGGTCTGCCTGGAGGGTGACCTCGGCTCAGGTAAAACCACACTGGTGCGCGGGATCACTCAAGGGTGGGGCTCTGCCGACAGGGTTACCAGCCCTACATACGTTATCGTAAACCAATACAAACATCCCAATGGCGCCACGCTTTACCATTCTGATGCGTATCGTCTTTCACCTGACGAACCACTTGATAGCGCCATTCTCGAAATTGACTATGTCTTGAATCAGGGTATCCTGGTGATGGAGTGGGCTGAGCGCATGAAAGTCAGTTTGCCCGATGAAAATTTGTGGATAGAGATGAGCTGGATTAATCCCGAGCAGCGCCATCTTATTTTCACGCCCAACGGCAAACGCTACGAGCAACTGTTGATCAAACTGCAAAAAGCCTTGTTTGGAGCCTGACATGTTAGTTGCAATCGACACTTCCACCCAATCGATCGGTATCGCGCTTTATGACGGCGTGCAGGTTTTGGCTGAGCACACCTGGCGCAGCAGAAACTTTCACACTGTCGAATTGATGCCTGCGATCGCCGAAATGTTAGCCAGGTGCCAGGTGAGCCCCAAACAGCTTACTGGCGTTGGTGTGGCGCTGGGTCCCGGTTCGTTCACGGGTCTGCGCATAGGTTTGAGCGCTGCCAAGGGGCTGGCGTTTGGGCGAAACATCCCAATCGCAGGGGTGCCTTCGCTTGAAGTGCTGGTTGCCGCCCAGCCGGGTTTGCGCCGCCCGATGATCGCTTTTCTCGAAGTGGGACGCGGGCGTTTTGCCTGGGCGCGTTTCCGTTATAAAAACCCCAGCTGGGGGCAGATCACCGAAACGAAGGTTGATGACATCAAAACAATCGCTGACACGATCACCTCACCGGTATATGTCGCCGGAGAAATGGGTGCGGAAGAACGGCGTATTATGGGGCGCAAATGGAAGACCTCGCAGCTTGCCCCGGCTTCAGCTTGCTTAAGGCGACCTTCGGTCCTGGCGGAACTTGCCTGGGATAAGCTGCAGGTTGGTCATGCGGATGACCCCGTCAGTCTCTCGCCAATCTACGTGCACACGCTTAGCAACATTCCCGAATAATCAGTTTATGGATAAAAACTATACCATCCGAGCGATGAGCCAGGACGACCTGACGTCGGTTGGCGAGCTGGACGCGCTTAGCTTTGCGGAACCTTGGCCCATGCATTCGTTTGCTTACGAGCTGACCACGGACTATAGCATCTGCCTGGTGGCAGTTGATCTGGAAGAAAAAGTGCTGGGGGCGATCGTGGTGTGGGTGATCGTTGACGAAGCCCATATAGCCACAATCGCTGTCAACCCTAACCATCTGAAGCGGGGGATTGGCTCGTGCCTGCTCGCGCAGGCTCTCCTGGTGGCAGCCGGACGGGGCGCGGTGAGCTCGATGCTTGAGGTGCGCAGGCACAACCTGCCGGCGCTGGCTCTCTATCGGCGTTTTGGCTACCATCGCGTGGGAATCCGCAGGAATTATTACAAAAACGACAATGAAGATGCCCTGCTCCTCAACCTCGAGTCGATCAATATCGAGGTATTAAGGAACTTTTTCAAAACAAATTGCGTCTAAACCAATGATGATGAGGTAAAATCATCCGGAGAGCTCACATGTCTGCCGAAAAAAGATTAGAAGAAATTCGCCAGGAAGTATCCACCTGCCAACGCTGTGCCCTCGCAAGGGGGCGCCTAAACGCTGTCCCGGGGGAGGGTCCCGCACAGGTTGAGATCATGTTTATCGGCGAGGCGCCAGGATTTCACGAAAATAAGCAGGGCAAACCTTTCGTTGGTCAGGCGGGTCAGTTCCTTGACGATTTACTTAATGCTGCCGGGTTGGACCGCAGCCAGGTTTACATCACCAACGTGGTTAAGTGCCGCCCGCCCAACAACCGTGACCCGCTTCCGGATGAGCTGGCTGCCTGTCAGACCTACCTCGATGAGCAGATTGGTCTGCTTCAGCCCACTGTGATCGTGACGCTGGGGCGCATTTCGATGGGAAAATTCGTGGATGCCGGTCGCATTAGCGCTATTCACGGCAAAACCCACAAAGTAAACGGTCAGAAAGTGGTCACGATGTACCACCCCGCGGCTGCCTTGCATCAGCCGGCGCTGCGTCAGACCCTGCTGGACGATTTTGCCCGTCTCAAAAAATTTATCGGCACTAAAGAGATCGAAACCCCTGCTCCGCTCCCTCTGGATCCGGAGCCTGAAGAAGAGCCGGAACCTGCACCGCTATCCACAGCTGAATTTGAAGATACAACCCCACCCGAACAACTTAGCCTGTTTTAACAAACACCGTCACAAGAGGAATCCATGGTTAAAGAAGAATTGATTGAAGAAATTCAAAAGAAACGCGCTAACATCGCCGTAATCGGCATGGGTTACGTAGGACTGCCCCTGGCGATCACTTTCGCCAACGCTGGTTTCAGTGTTACCGGCATCGACCCCAACCAGGAAAAAGTTGAGATGCTCAACCGGGGCGAGAGTTACATCTCCGATATTACCAACGCCCAGCTGCGCAAGCATATTGACTCTGGTCGTTTGCGTGCCACCTCAGAATATGCGGTTCTTGCCGAAATCGACGCGGTTTCCATCTGCGTGCCTACGCCTCTGCGAAAAACCGGTGACCCGGACATGGCTTTTATCGCCAGCGCAAGCGAGCAGCTCGCACCCCATCTTCACCGCAGTATGGTGATCGTCCTCGAATCGAGCACCTACCCGGGCACCACCCGGGAATTCGTCCTGCCAAAGCTCATCGCCAATAACAACCTGAAAGTTGGCGAAGATTTCTTCCTCGCTTTTTCGCCCGAACGCGTTGACCCCGGTCGTAAAGACTTCACCACCGTCAACACCCCCAAAGTGCTCGGTGGGATCACCCCCGCCTGCACCGAAGTAGCCCGCGCGTGGTACGAGCAAGCCCTTGAAACTGTCGTGCCAGTCTCCACCACCGAGGTCGCCGAGATGACCAAACTGCTCGAAAACACCTTTCGGATGATCAATATCTCGATGGTCAACGAACTCGCGCAGATGTGCGAACGCCTCGATGTCGACGTTTGGGAGGTTATCGATGCCGCCGCTACCAAGCCTTTCGGTTTCATGAAGTTCACCCCTGGTCCCGGTTTGGGCGGTCACTGCATCCCCATCGACCCGCTCTACCTCTCCTGGAAGATGAAAACACTCAACTACACCGCGCGCTTCATCGAGCTCGCTTCCGAGATCAACACCAGCCAGCCGCGCTATATTGTCAGCCGCATCCAGGATGCCCTCAATCGCTACAAAAAGCCCCTCAACGGCAGCAAGGTGCTCATCCTTGGCGTCGCCTACAAGCCAAACGTAAACGACATGCGCGAATCGCCAGCGCTCGACATCATCCACCTGCTGCAGGAAAAGGGCGCCAGCGTTAAATATCATGACCCGCACGTGCCCGAGATCGATTACGAAAAGATCCATATGTTCTCCGAAAAAGACCTGCAAACCGCGCTCGAAGAAGCGGACCTGGTTGCGATCATCACCAACCACAGTAAATATGACTATACCGTAATCGGCGAAAAAGCCCAGCTGATTTTCGATGCGCGCAACGCCATGAAAGAGTATCCCAAAAGCGCTCTGAAAGTGATCAAGCTTTAATGGCTCAATATGTTGTCACCGGTGCCGCCGGTTTCATCGGTTCCCAGGTCGCTGCCGCCCTGCTGAAACAGGGGCACGAGGTGTTGGGCGTGGATAACCTCTCAGAGGCTTACGACGTGCGCGTTAAGCGCCACCGTCTTGAGGCGCTTTTGCCCCAGGCGGGCTTCAACCTGCTGCAAACCGACATCGCAAACCGTGAGGTGATTGGCGAGCTCACTGAGTATGCCCCCCAGCCGGCAGCGGTGATCAACCTTGCCGCCATTGCTGGCGTTCGCGCGAGCACCACGGACCCCTGGAGTTACCTCTCCACCAACACGCTGGGCACGCTCAACATGCTCGAATATGCCCGCAGGCAGGAGGTGCCCAAATTTATTCTCGCTTCGACCTCCAGCCTCTATGGGGATGACGATAGCCCCGCGCATTCCGAGACCGACCGCACAGACCGACCCCTGGCTCCCTATGCCGCCAGCAAAAAGGGCGCCGAAGCTTTCGCCTATAGCTACCATCACCTCTACCAGCTCGATGTAAGCGTTTTGCGCTACTTTACAGTCTACGGTCCTGCCGGCAGACCGGACATGTCCATGTTTCGCTTTTGCCAGTGGATCGCCGAGGACAGAGCGGTGACCATCACCGGCGATGGAGAGCAGTCGCGCGGGTTTACCTATGTTGACGATATCGCCGCGGGTACCATCCTCGCGCTCAAAAAAGTGGGCTATGAGGTTTTCAACCTGGGTGGGCACGAGGTGATCAGCATCAACGCCCTGGTGGAGATGCTCGAGCAGATTTTGGGCAAAAAAGCGCGGCGCGTATACATTCCAAGCCATCCGGCGGATGTCTACAGCAACGTCGCCGACGTGAGCAAAGCCCAAAGGCAGCTTGGCTGGCAGCCCCGCGTTGGTTTGCGTGAAGGCGTGCAAAACCTGGTGGACTGGTATTTCGCGAATCGCGAATGGGCAAAAGATATCGTAACGGATTAAACCTGCAGCACATGGGTGATCGCGCATGGTGGCACGTTCATTTATCCGTTGCCAGACCCTCTGTAGAAGCCCTCAACCTTTCAACCCTCTCTTTAGAGGGAGGCAGGGGGGGAGAGAGAAGTGTCCAATAGTAAAAATCCGGTAGAAACTGTCATAACGAGCGATGTGAGCAGTACTTAGCCCGTTCTTGCGAAGTCATCTTTTTGTAGGGAACGCGGCTTGTCCCGTTCCGCCACCGGTGATTTGAATTTTGTTCGTGGGGAAGGGGTCAAGCCCCTTCCTTACAAACCAGCCCTCTCCTGGGAGAGGGTCCGCGAAGCGGGGGTGAGGGAAAAGCAGTCTCAATACACCCCTCATCCACCACTTCGTGGTCC
>DHRN01000087.1:0-211 GCA_002411175.1 Anaerolineaceae bacterium UBA5311
CTTAACACTAACAGAAAACAGTCGTTGCGGTTAAAGTGTGAAGATCCTTCGCACTCGAAGAGTACTGAGTAAAAGAGGCTCAGGATGACAGGGAAATTGTCATTCTGAACGAAGTGAAGAATCTTAACACTGGAATAAAACAGTCGTTGCTGTTAAAACGTGAAGATCCTTCGCAAGAGAGGCTCAGTATGACAGGGAAATTGTCATTCTG
>DHRN01000087.1:493-7760 GCA_002411175.1 Anaerolineaceae bacterium UBA5311
TGAAAGGATAAGATCCTTCGCAATAGAGGCTCAGGATGACAAACAGACAGACCTTAATTGCTTTGCCGAGTACAATTAACATTAAACGGTTATTGAAAAGTTTCGAGATAAAGGATTCATTTTGAAGACTTACTATGTTTACATGATAACTAATTGGAGAAATGAGGTCCTGTACACTGGGGTCACTAACGATCTTGCTCGAAGAATTCATGAACATCGGGAAAAGAAAGTTCTTGGTTTTACCAGTCGGTATAATTTGAGAAAGTTGGTTTTCTTTGAATCATCGCCAGATGTCTATGCAGCAATTGCACGAGAAAAAGAGATCAAGGGCTGGGTTCGTAAAAAAAAAGAATGCATTAATTGCGACAATAAACCCTAACTGGAATGATCTGGCTGAAGAATTCGGTATTCTTTTTGATGAGTAAACTGAGGTCATTCGTTCCTCAAGATTTCGTGTGATTCTGAACGAAGTAGAGGATCATAACAGTGCAATGAGCAGTCGATGTGGTTAGAGCGATAAGATCCTTCGCAAAAGAGGCTCAGGATGACAAGAGGATTGTGCCATTCTGTCAAATGCTCTGTCATTCTGACCAACATCCTGTGTGGCGTTCTATCTGTAAACCAACCGACCCTCAACAGCGCGGTTGATTGCCTGGTGATGGCGGAAGTATTCATCGATTACTGCCTGCATCGAGGCGACGACCACACGGGAAGGGGCAATTTGTGTCAGCTCATCAGTCGAGATCCCCAGATTCTTATCACAATTGATCGAGTGATATTCCTGCAGTCCAATCTTGTAGATCTGATCGCTTGCCACAGGCTTTCCAGCTATGTCCAGGCTAATCAGTTTGTCAGCTGTGTCATCATAAACCGCACTTACCCCCCGGTTCACCTGGTAACACTCGCCCTCACTGTTGCGATTGCTTTTGCGCATGATATGGCTAAAAATCTTAAGCAGCTGCTCTCCGGTGACGGAGAAACGGGAGAAGGTGTCTTCAAAAGGATATATTTGCTTCAGGTCACGAAGGGTTACGACGGGACCCAGCTCTTTCAACCGAATTGATCCACTGCCAATGAAAGCCACATCCAGCCCCGTGGTTTCTGAAAATATGTCTGAAAAGAGGTTTCCTAACTCAGTCTCTACTTCGCGATCAGGGTGGGTGAGCTTTTTTGCCATTCTGCAAAGCAAGGTGTTGTACTTTGCATCAACAATGGTTTGGTAGGATTCGATAAATTTATGCAACTCTTCATCAGGCTGGATATTTTCGCTGGTGATCGGAACCAGCTGCCATTCCCAGTCTATGATGGAGTTGGTGTCATCATCCACCACGATGTCAAAACGACCGATCTGGTCAGAGCCTACCGCAGCCTGGGCGATCAGAATATCATTGACAACTTCGGGCTGGTCCATATAACTGTGTGAGTGCCCTCCCAGGATCATATCGACGCCCCATTCGGGTCTCAACATGGCTGCGAGCTCTTTGTCAGAATCCAGACCGATATGGGTGAGCAGCACGGTCAGGTCGATATCATCGTTTTTGTAAGCATCGCATATTTTACCGATTTCAGCAGAGGCTTCCTCAAGCGTGATAAACGTACCAATGTGGTTGTCAAGTCTGAGAGAATCCAACACAGTTTCGGTTACGATACCGATAAAAAGGATATCAAAACCATCAATTGGTAAAATAATATAGGGCATCAATAAGCGTTTGTTGTACTTTTTGATATAGAGATTGGCATTAATGATCGGGAAGTTCGCCATTTTCTCCAGGAAAAGCAGGTGAGGCAAACCGTAATCAAGCTCATGGTTGCCGAGTGATGCCACATCCGGGGCGAGATAATTCATAATCTCGATCGTGCTGATGCCTTTGAACTCAGAATCGATAATTGAACCTTGTACCATATCACCCGAGATCGTATAAATTACATTTTTTTCTTCTGAACGGACCTGGTTGATATAACCACTGAGCAGTGAGATGCCTCCTATCATATGACCCCCACCTTCAGCGACCTCTGCCAAAAAATCTCCATGCATGTCGTTGGAATGGAGGATGGTGAATCTTTTGGTGTTCATAAGATTTTTCCTCTCCTCTTGCTTTAGGTAATTATGCGATTATAAGCTTTTTGTAGAATTCTGGTTCCACAAGCGTTATACATCAGCAATTCTCAGGTTGGAAAAATCTGTTTTTTGTGTGAATCAAAGCGCAGCGTAGGGGACGGCTGCCACGCCGTCCCGCAAGCAACCATAGGGCGTGACGTTTGTGCCAACGAAGTCGGTAAGCTTCTTGTTGGCGAAGGTTCAGATTCTTACTTTGAATACTTCACATCACTTCGTTCAGAATGACAAAAACCAGTTCCTGTTTCCTATTCCCTGTTTCCTGTTTCCTGCTTACACGTCCTGAACCTACCCCTGCCGTTTCGGCGTTTGATTGCCCCATCTGCTGTGGGCGAACCAGGATCGCTTGTTGAAAACGAGCTGATAATTAATTTTGCATCATGGGCAAATACCTGTCCATGAATTAACAAATTAAGACAACAACCCCCCGATCGCCATGTTGGCAAAATCGGATTTTGTCAGACGATGACCGGCAACAACATGAGGCAAAACCACATCGAGGATCGATTTTTTTGAAAACATCACCCCTCCCGGCAAGCCCATCACGGCTACATCATCATCGAAATAAGCCAGCATAAACATGGCGCCCGGGAAAACCGGCGTGCCGTACGTGACCGGCTTTGCTCCAGCTTTTTGGATAGCGCCGGGGGTGTGGTCGTCCGGATCAACGCTCATCCCGCCAGTACAGAAGATGATATGTATCCCTGCCTGATGAGCTTCGAGGATAGCGTTTTTAATCTCGTCGGGATCATCACCAACCTCGCGGACAATTTTGGTTTCAACCGGGAAATTGGTCAGTCTTTGAATCACAACGGGAGAAAATGTGTCTTTAATCCTGCCGGTCTGAACTTCGCTGCCAGTAACCAGGATTGCCGCCGTCATATTACGATAAGCGTGAACATTGAAAACACCAGGCTCGATGGCAGCTTGTAATGCTGACAACCGGGATTCTTCGATTACCAGGGGCACCACTCGCATCGCAGCGACTTTGTCGCCAACGTGAACCGGGATGTTATTCTCGCGGGCAGAGATGACGACATGCTCAGTCATGTTCAGCTGGAACAGTTTTTGTGCGTCAATTGTCAATAAACCATCACATTCGGCGAATAACTCGATCTTACCTTCCTGCGGCGAACTCGCCCGAAGGTTTTGCCCCATGCATAGATGTCTCAGGATAACAGCGGCATCATCTTCGTGGAGCATACCCGGCTGCAGTTCAAAAACAAAGATGGTCTCTTTGCCCATTTCGAGCATGATCGGGATATCTTCTTCTTTGATGATGTGCCCCTTGGGAAAGCGAACCCCTTTGAATTTCTCTACAATGATCTGCGTATGGTCATGGGCTAAAACCATCCCAACAGCATCTCGTGTTTTTACCTGTTTCATGGCGATCCTTCATTAAAATCAAAGAGCCAACAACAAGCCGGCTCTTTGACAATCACGTTTATTCTTCGTCGATAGTATCGTCAGATTCACTGGGGTCAAAGCTCTGGTTAAGCTGCTCAGATTCTGCCAGGCTGCGGACAGTGTCTTCAATCTCCTGCCTCAATTCCAGGTTTTGGCTGAGGAAGTTCTTGGAAGCTTCCCGCCCCTGACCGAGACGCTGGTCTTTGTAGGAATAAAAAGAGCCGCGCTTGTCGATCACTTCGAGCGTCGTTGCCAGGTCAAGAATATCACCCGACTTGGAAATGCCTTCGTTGTACATAATGTCAAACTCTGCAGTGCGGAAGGGCGCGGATACCTTGTTCTTAACCACGCGTACGCGTACGCGGTTGCCAACGATCTCGGCACCAACCTTAATCGACTGCACCCGACGCACATCCAGGCGCACCGAAGCATAAAACTTAAGCGCGTTGCCGCCGGTTGTCGTCTCGGGGTTGCCAAACATGACTCCTATCTTCTGGCGCAGCTGGTTGGTGAAAACCACAGCTGTTTTCGTCTGGCTGATCGCGCCAGAGAGCTTGCGCATTGCCTGGGACATCAGACGAGCCTGCACGCCCATGGTGGCATCGCCCATATCTCCCTCTATTTCAGAGCGGGGAACCAGGGCGGCAACCGAGTCGATCACGACCAGGTCGATGGCACCGGAACGCACCAATGTTTCCGCGATTTCCAGGGCTTGCTCGCCAGTATCTGGCTGGGAGATGAGCAGTTCCTGTACATTGACACCGCAGCGGGCTGCGTATGTGGGATCAAGGGCATGCTCCATGTCAATAAACGCGGCGGTTCCGCCCTGAGCCTGGCATTCAGCCACAATGTGCTGACAAATGGTGGTTTTTCCGGAGGATTCTGGACCATAAATTTCGGTGATGCGGGCTTTTGGAATGCCGCCCACTCCCAGAGCCATATCCAGCGAGAGTGAACCTGTTGGGATGGCTGCAACTTCCATGTGGGTGGCTTCTCCCAATCGCATGATCGAGCCTTCGCCATACTTTTTGACGATGTCGTGCAAAGCCCGGTCGAGGACAGCTTTTTTGGCTTCCTGCAGGTTGGGATCTGATTGATCGGGTTTATTGGTTGTTTTCTTCTTGGTTGCCATTGTTACTCCGGTTAATAATCCTTTTGCCTAAATATAGCACAATTGTTCGAACCGTCAAGGTTTCTTCGTGTAGCTGAAACCAGGATGGACTATAAAATTCTGCGTGCTTCCAGGTAGAAGCGTTTATCCTCAGCATGTCCCATCGAGAAGGTTTTCCGAGGCAAAGAGCCATCCATAATCACCGATTTGAAAAAGTTGTCCTTGGTGATAGCCGGTAAGTAAAAACCCATATTCCCGGGCTCGGTGCCTAATTTTTCGAGTACGTCATCACCGTGGACATAGTCAATTTCTGCCTCGGGATGGTCCTGGATATACTGGTCCAGGAATTCCTGAAGAGTGCCGACGGGCAGGTTGTGGATCGGATCCTCGAATCTCAAGACGTAATACATATTCGGGGTGATCAAACCGACGCGCTGACCTTCACGGGTTTCGTCCAATACTGCTGCCTTCATGTCTTCGTAGGTTGCCGCGGGATATTCGAGGATATTTGGTTCATAATAAGCCAGCAATGCCTGCCGGAATTCTTCGCCAACGTGGAACATAACCCGGTGGATCGGTTCAAACTGAAGGGAAGGGTCGTGCAAATTGACCAGCTCAACCAGAGCGTAGCGAGCGGGGTGATCCATGCCAACCGCAGGCTTGAGCTCTTCCCAGATCGCTTTCGCGGTTGCGAGGGAGTGATTGCCGTCTCCGACGGCGAACAAGAGCGGAGAGGTATCGGCATCTTCAATTTCGCCATATTTCTCGCGGTATGCGTCTGCACTGATCAGCCCGGCGATGTTTTCGATGATGCCGTTGAGCAAGGCTTCATCCTCAATATAATGACCGGTAATATGCCCCGATCCCTCCATCAGGTCAAAGTCGTACGCCAGTGGAAGTGCATGCTTCTGCTCAAGAACGGGATTCAAAACATTGAAATTTGGATCGTCATACAGCACGAGAATGTGGGGAAGCTCCAATGGAGCGCCGCGCCTGACCTGCATGCGTGGAGGCAGCCGGTCGAGGATGGTTCCTTCAGTAGCCCGCACGAGGGATTTTGAGCCTTTGTTGTAATCATAATTTTCAAGGTCGAGCGCTACGACCAAACCGGTCTGAATTTCGTTTCCAACCGTTCGTTCAACCAGAACGAAGCCTTTGTGGGGTTCAAAAATGCCCTTATCAAGATATTCCTGCATCCTGGCTTGCGCGTAGGCAATGCGTTCATCCCTATCCGGGCGGTTGAGCCAGGCTTCGGGCAGAATCACGTGGTAGGTCGATGGAGCATCTCCGGCGAGCTTTTCCACCCGGTCCCAATAATCGGGTTCGGAGGTGAATTGATCACAGGCGATCACCGCCCATTTGTGCAGGTCAACATCTTTTCCAGGCAGCAATATCTCGGGGATTTGTACTCCAATTTTTTCAGCAGTCGTCACGGGAAAGTCCTTTCATCTTAGCATGAGGTGATTTTCCCTTATTGTATCAGAGCAAACCGAAAGGTTGGGCTAATTCTTCTCCGGTAAATATACCAGTCCGACCGCTCCGGGTCCGACGTGTACGCCGATAACCGGGCTGATCTCGCTGATGAACTCATTTTTCACTTTGAAGCGCTGCCGGGCAGTGCTGGCAAGCTCTTCGCTCAGTTTTGCTGAATCGGCTGAAAGCACGCCCAGGTACTCTATGCGCCCTTGCTTACCGAGGTCGGCTTCGGCGATGTCAAACACCCGGTTGATCGCCTTTTTAAAGGTGCGCACCTTTTCAAGAGGCTGAATCGCGCCATTTTGCAGTTTCAGGATAGGTTTGAGGTTGAGCGCGGTGCCCAAATAGCGCGCAGCGGCACCGATGCGACCACCCTTGTGCAGATACTCGAGTGTATCAACCACGAACAAGGTTTGGATTCGTTCGGATATGTCCACAGCAATGTTTTTACATTCGAGCAGAGAGGCTCCTTTCAAAGCCGCGTCTGAAGTTATGAGTGCCATGATGGCAAGCGGCATGGATGCCTGCAACGAATTGAACACGATCAGCCTGTCACTGGGCAGACCTTCGGCGCCCTGGATCGCAGAATCCCAGGTTCCGGATATTTTTGATGAAATTACCATCGTGAGGATGTCGTATCCTTCGTCCAGCAGCCGTGTATATACTTCGGTGAAAGCGCCGGCAGAAGGCTGGGAGGTTGTCGGCAGTGTTTTTGATTTTTTTAACCGGGCGTAGAAGTCTTCGATAGTGATATCGATTCCGTCCAGGTAAGTTTCACCATCCCAGTTGACAGATAATGGGACGATGGTCAAATTTTGTTCCATTGCAATCGCGGGGGGGATTGCTGTAGTACTGTCGGTGACTATTGCTACTCTGTTCATTTTGTATTCTCCTAACGGATAAAACACCAGTATTCGCGATGAGTTTCATACAAGTTGGATTTGAGGTCAATTATTTGTAGAAATCGTTGCTGGTTGCCTGCTGATGGCAGGTGATTGTCAGCTCAGAGCTCTAAGAGTTAAGCCACGTTCCCTACGAAAGGATGGCTTCGCCGGAATAAACGTCTCGCCCTACGAAAAGATGGCTCCGCAGGAACGGGACAAGCATTTCGTAAGTGTAATTCATAAGGGTCTTCCCGTTCCGATTGACAAGATCCT
>DHRN01000063.1 GCA_002411175.1 Anaerolineaceae bacterium UBA5311
GAGGGGGGAGCAACATCCTCGTCACACCAATGTCAAAACCCCCTCAATCTCCCCCTACGGCTACTCGCGGGACGGCGTGGCAGCCCGCCCCTACACCACAAAAAAACTTATGTTCCCATATTGAGAATTGCTGAATAATTCCAGACCAGGTAACAGATTTGCCGGACTCTATGCTATAATTTTTTAACATTCACCACTAATAAGGAGACGACAATGGCAAAGATTATCGATATCGAAGGAATTGGTCCGGTATATGCAGAAAAATTTCAGTCGATCGGCATTCGGTCGGTCGCCCAGCTGCTTAAAGCTGGCGCACAACCTAAAGGCAGGCAAGAATTAGCTGATAAAACTGGTATCAGCAAAGATTTAATCCTCGAATGGGTCAATCACGCTGATCTCTATCGCATCAAAGGTGTTGCAGAAGAGTATTCAGACCTGCTCGAAGAAGCTGGTGTCGACACCGTGGTCGAACTGGCTACCAGGAATCCTGAAAACCTTTACAAAAAAATTATCGAAACAAACCAGGAGAAGAAGATTGTCCGCCGTCCACCATCCCAAAAAATGGTGGAAGACTGGATTACCCAGGCAAAAGATATGCCCCGGGCTGTCTTCTACTAAACTGATTCATACTTAACAAACAAAACCCCGGATTTCCGGGGTTTTGTTCTTAATTGAATGATAAATTCAGTCTATTTAGATCCAAGCATGTTCAAAATGGTGTTGACCACCAACGCGCCAGATTGTTGACGGTCACGGCTCGTGCCAAAGGGACTTGAAGAGGCGAGCGCCTGCATGATCGCTTGCAAATTGGACTGCCCGCTTTGCTTGGCAGAATAATACGCCAGACCCACCGAAAGAAGGTCCTTGACATCCAAACCGGAAGTCTGTTCCTGCGCAGTGGCAGATTGTCCACCGAACAGGGAGGAAATCATGTCCCCGATTCCGCCGCCGGAGCTGGTTTGGGGTGTCTGTTGCTGACTGCTGAGCCCGCCCAAAAGTGAGCCGAGAAGGTCGTTGGTGGGTTTGGCTTCCGCCTGTTGAGGTGAACTTTGCTGTCCGGTTAATCCGCCTAAGAGTGACCCCAAAAGGTCGTTTGCTTGTGAGGGGGTCTGAGCTTGCGTTTGTTGTGAACCAAGGCTGCCAATCAGCGATCCGAGCAAATCGTTTCCCTGGTTTGGGGCTGGTGCTTCCTGTTCTTTTGGTTTGGAGAGGTTGCCTAAAAGACTGGACAAGAAATCAGTGCCACCTCTTTCAGTAGTTTCCCCGGTACCCATCATTGCATTGATCAAGGTTCCTGCTGTGCTGGTGTTTAGGTCTTTTCCGACGAACTCACGCGAAGCCTGTTGCAGCCCATCCGCATAGAGTTGGGCTGATCCGCTTGTGCTCTGTTCTCGCAGGGTTTTGCTGGCATACGCCAGTTGATCAGCAGCAGGCTGGTCTTTGACACTTTCGACTGCTTTGGTGATCAGGTTGAAAGTGTTGACCATATTGCTGCCGTGGTTGTGGTTAACTTCGTCAACATCATTAAGTTCCTGGCGGTTAGCCGCCAGGACTTTTGTCACTTCTCCAAAAATATTGCTGAGGTTTATTTCCTGGGTCATGAAGCGTTCCTGTTTACTTCAAGTCGTCGGGTAACGCAGGGATGCGCAGAACCTGACCGGGTTTGATCACGTTCATATTGTCACCAATAACATCTTTGTTATGTTCGTAGATCAGGGTGTAATAAGCAGGGGTCGCTTTGCCATAAAACCGAAGGGCGATATGACTGAGGGTGTCGTCAGCTGTGACGGTGTAATTATCGATATATTGGGCAGCTTTTTCAGCCATCTGTTTTTCAGCCAGCTCAAGTTTTGAGGCGGTTTCACGGCTCGCAGCCAATTTCTCCGCTTTTTCCTTTGCCGCGTCTTTTGCTTCTTCCAGTTTTTCGCGGGCTTCGCGTTTTGCTTCTTCCATCCTGGTCTGGGTTTCGCTTGCTATTTTTTTAGCTTCATATTCTGCCTTGGTGGCTTCGGTTTCAGCTTTTTTCCTGGCAGCGTCAGCAACGCGCTTGGCGTTTTCAGCGGCTACTTCGGCTTGTTTCTTTGCTTCTTCAGCAGCCTCTTTGGCGGCTTGTTCCGCCTCTTCTTTTGTGTCTTTTTTGCCAAACAAATTCCCGAATAATCCTTTTTTCTCGTTTGCCATTGTAAATCTCCTTTTATATAGTTGTATTTATTAGTTAATTGACACGTAAATGGGATGCTTGATCCCACTTCAAGATTATACAATGGAAAAGACCGAAATTTACCCGTGTTTAACCTGATTTTCAATGTTAATAAATAAGAAAATTATAAATAATATTGACTTCAATACCCGCATCTGCTATAATCTTGCCTGCGTATAACGAGAAAAATTCCCTAAAGCAAAGGATCGTATGTCAAGGTTAGAAATCAAGAATTTGCACGTCAATGTTGCCGGAAAAGAGATTATCAAAGGTCTGGACCTTACAATCAACCAGGGCGAAATACACGCCCTGATGGGACCCAACGGCACAGGCAAATCGAGCCTGTCAAATGCAATCATGGGGCATCCAAACTACGAAGTGACCGAAGGGCAAGTTTTGCTCGATGGCGAAGATATTCTTGAGCTTTCGGTGTCCGAACGCTCCCACAGAGGCATCTTCCTTGCCTTCCAATACCCGGTTGCCATCCCGGGGGTAACGCTGGCAAACTTTTTGCGTGTAGCCATTAACTCAAAAATGAAAGCGCTCGACTCTGAATCCAAAGGGATTTCGTTGTTGAATTTCCGTAAAAAAATGAAATCCAAGATGGACATGCTTCAGATGGATTACAGTTTTGGCGGTCGCTATTTGAACGAAGGGTTTTCCGGCGGCGAGAAGAAACGTGCCGAGATTCTGCAGCTTGCCATGCTGGAACCAAAATTTGCCATCCTCGATGAAACCGATTCGGGGCTAGATATCGACGCTATCCGCATCGTGGCTGAAGGCGTAAATTCACTTGCCGGAGATGACCTGGGTGTGTTGGTCATCACTCATTACCAACGTATGTTAAATTATATAAAACCACAGTTTGTACACATCCTGTTTGACGGCAGGATCGTCGAAACAGGTGGTCCGGAGCTTGCACTTAAGCTTGAGGAACATGGATACGATTGGATACGCGACGAATTTGAGCCCGAAGAAACACCGGTAGGATAGATAAATTCATGCAAGAAAAAATCGAAAAAGAATTTTTGTCCACACTCGGCGGCGCCTCTGAATATGACTTTAGTGATCCTGATCGCTCCAGCTTTAAAACCCGCAAAGGTTTGGATGAAGAAGTTGTTCGCCAGATCTCAGCTTTCAAAGAGGAACCGCAGTGGATGCTGGACTTTCGCCTGAAAGCCTATCGTCACTTCATCGCGCGACCGATGCCAGACTGGGGACCCGATCTGAGAGGGTTGGACCTGGAGGAGATCTATTTTTATGTTCGCCCGGAGGATATTGACCAACGCTCCTGGGAGGATGTGCCGGAAACGATCAAAAACACCTTCGACCGGCTCGGTTTGCCCGAAGCCGAGCAAAGATACCTGGCTGGTGTTGGCGCTCAGTATGACTCCGAAATGGTTTATCACAATATCCAGGAGCATCTCGAAAAACAGGGTGTGGTCTTTCTGAGCATTGAGAACGGTCTGAAAGAATATCCGGATATATTTCGGGAATATTTTTCGACAGTGGTTCCAATTCAGGATAATAAATTCGCAGCACTGAACAGCGCCGTGTGGTCTGGTGGATCTTTTGTCTATGTGCCCAAGGGCGTCAAAGTCGATTTGCCCTTACAGGCATATTTTCGCTTGAATAACCCCACTATTGGACAATTTGAACGCACCCTGATCATCGCAGAGGAGGGCTCTCAGGTCCATTACGTTGAAGGATGTACTGCTCCGACCTACTCCACCTCGTCATATCACAGCGGTGTCATTGAGATTGTGGTCAAAAGAGATGCCCGTGTCCGCTACACGACCATTCAAAACTGGTCCAACAATGTTTACAACCTGGTGACGCAGCGAGCCTCGGTTTTTGAAAATGGCACAATGGAATGGGTGGATGCCAACCTTGGCTCCAAAGTAACCATGAAGTACCCTTCCTGCAATCTGCGCGGTGAAGGCGCTCACGGAGAGATGCTTTCGGTCGCTTTTGCGGGTCCGAATCAGGTCCAGGATGCCGGTTCGAAGATGATCCACTTCGCGTCCAATACCAGCAGTAAAATCACATCAAAATCGATCTCACGAGGAAACGGGCAAGCCTCTTACCGTGGCTTGGTCAAGGTTGCCAGGGGATTGAAAGATGTCAGGTCGAGTGTGGTTTGTGATGCGCTCTTACTTGACCCGGAATCGCGGACTGACACCTGGCCAACCATCGACAGCGGCTCGTATGATGTAAGCATCGGTCACGAAGCCTCGGTGAGCAAGGTGGGGGAAGACCAGTTGTTCTACCTTACCAGCCGGGGGTTGAGCGAAAAAGAAGCGACAACCATGATCGTATCCGGTTTCATTGAACCCCTTGTCAAAGAACTGCCAATGGAATATGCCGTGGAAATGAACAAGCTCATTCAACTCCAGATGATAGGGTCGGTGGGATGATGACAACAATTACCGAAAGCAGTCCTTACCAGATATTTTCCATAACCGACCAGCCTGATTCATGGAACGAGGTCTACAAAAACCGCTTATCGACTTTGCCCAAATCTTTACAAACCAAAAGAAAGGCTGCCTGGGATGCCGCAGCGCTGCTTGAGTTTCCTGATCGGAAAGACGAAAGCTGGCGCTGGATGAATTATAAAGACCTCCCGATATCCCAACTTGAGGTTGTAGAAAATGGGCAAAGCTTCCTCAGTAAAGTTACCATCACCATGGAAGATGGCAGCGCTGAGCTGCCAGAAGGTGTAATTGTCAGCTCAATCAAGGAGCTGCTTCCAAAAAATCCGGAACTGGTTGAGCGCTGTTTCAGCCAATCCAAAGCAGCCCCAAAGGGGAAATTTGCCGCATTAGCGACCGCATTGGCAGACGACGGACTTATTATCTATCTCCCAAAAAGCATGCGATTGGATGGGCAAATAAAGGTCGAAATAGACTTGCCCCTCGAAAATAGCCTGCTTTGGACCCATTCCATCATCCTCATTGAAGAGGATGCGCAAGCATTTGTAGATGTGGATTGGATGAGCTCAAATAATCGGGTTGACGGAATGCATATTGGCGTTATGGAAGTTTTCGTCGCGGATCGCGCCCACCTGCAGCTTGACGAGGTTCAGCTTTTAGACCACAAATCCTGGAATATAAACCACGCCACTGCCACGCTCGGGCGTGACGCAAATCTGGTCTGGAATACCGCAGTGGTTGGAGCGAAATCGAGTAAGAACTTCATCGAGACCGATCTCGTCGGAAAAGGGGCAAACGCACAGATCCACGGTTTAATGTTCCCAGAGCAGGAACAGGTGGTGAACCTCGATACCCGTCAAAATCATTGGGATGCTTCCACGAGCAGCGACCTGCTTTTCAAATCCGTGGCGGCAGATCAGGGGCGCTCAATTTGGCACGGCATGATTTATGTCGACCCAAAAGCCCAGCAGACGGACGCATACCAAAGCAATAAAAACCTGGTAATTGATGACAGTGCGGAGGTTAAGTCTGCTCCGGGTCTCGAGATTCATGCGGATGATGTCAAATGTTCCCATGGAGCAACCGTCGGTAGTATCGACAAGGACGAGTTGTTTTACCTGGAAGCCCGCGGAATTCGATATGAAGATGCGCAAAAATTGATCGTTGAGGGTTTCCTTGGCGAGGTTGTGCAATCATTCAAGGACGAAAAGACACGAGAAGTTTTACGTAAAATTATTAATAAGAAGATGGAACGGTTCTAACCAGCAGAAGGGAAAAGATAAAAATGAGAAATGTTAATTTCATGAAACCGCCCAAGGAAGAAATCACTTATAAAATTGGCGATCGGGTTGAAGCCCTGGTGGACCATGAAGATAAAGACGCACAGCGCGTGCGCGATTGGTTGAGAGGGACGGTTGTTCAGTTTGACAACAAGTTGGTCGCGGTTCAGTTTAAATCAAAGGTATACCTGACTGATGGGTGGATGGTGCCCGACCATATCCTTTGGTTCCCTCTTGATTCAGAGAACCTGCGACCTTACGAATCGAAACGCAAAAAAGTCAACCCTATCGACGAAATCGACCTGGATAGTCTCAACTTGTTTTAGAAAACTGCCCGACAATCCTGATGATGTCAAAGCCTTCAGCGAAGGGGCGTTCGGCTAAGGCTCCATGACGAATCGCGGTTGCCCGCATAATATCAGGAGAGAAATAATAGTGGTTCGCGTAGGTTTTATACTCCGCGAGAGCCGCTATTTTTGTTTCCACAGCCTGCTCACTGACTTCAGCCAAAAAATGCGGAAAAAACCCATAGCTGCTTCGTAAGACGTCATAACCCAACACGGTTGTGCCGCGGAAAGCGCGGGTTGCCTCCTCGGTGAGTGTCCGGTGGTCCTGGTGGATGTCTTTTGGTGTGTTGACAAAAACGATCTCTGGTTGATACTTTTTGCGCAGCTGCAGCATTTCCTGCAGGATCTCCTGCCGAAAGTCAGGGAAACGGCGCGTTTCGTAATTTCCCAACCCAATTTGATCATCACGGAGACCAAGCACATGCATGCTGTTGTAATGTTCCTCAACCAGGTTTAGTAGCGCCGGATTTTTTTGGTTATTGGAAAAAGTCATGCAAAAAACGTCTGCCTGCCCGATCAGATCAGCGAGCAAAGCACCGCAGCCCAGCTCGATATCATCAGGGTGCGAACCCAAAAAGAGCAGCGACTTGCCATAAAAGGTCATGTTTTTCTTGAGATTGTTCTGTTGCATACTTTTCCACCTTACCTGGTGGCGATAAAGCCACCGACCACTTTTGTCATCACAATTTTACCGTCACGCTGGATATAGTCGTTCGCTACTTTCCCGATAGATTCCATCACCAATTCAAACTCTTCGTGGGTCTCAAATAGGGAATTCCACAGCTTGCGATCCTCGGACATGGAAGCACGGGTATAGACCATGAAAGGGTCCACGGTATCGAATGTAAGTGGGTTTTCAAAAATGTGTTGTTCAGTCTTGCTGAAGAGATCCTGCATCGTGCCATAGATCTGGGAAGCATAGCGCGAACTGCCAGGCATCGGAGGAATCTCCTTGCCGGTGGCTTTTTGGATGATGTCATAGAAGATCTGTTTGTTGGTCGGCATAGGACCGGTGGTAAACAAACGCCCGCCGGGCACAAGCAGCCGGTGAAGTTCTGAGAGTGTGAAGGGAATATCCTGGGCATAGTAAATAGCAAAACAGGCTGAAATCAAATCATAATGGTTTTCAGGCAGTTCAAATCGCTCGTTGAAATCGAGATATCTGAAATCAACGGCGTTGTCAATTTCCTGGTTTTTCGCCCGGGCTTCTTCCAGCAGCGATTCTGAAACGTCCGTGCCGGTGATCTCTGCCTGACCTTTAAGATAGTGGAAGAACGAGAAACACTGCTTGCCAGCACCGCAGCCAACATCCAGAATTCTCGTACCGGGTTGGAGGTCGAGAATCCCGAGCATCCATTCGTCGATATCACGGCTGCCGAAACGGGAGTGGATATCAATGCGTTTGGCTAAATCGTCAGTAGTTTCTTGAAAGTCTATTTTCATCATTTCCTCAGTTAGTTAAGTCTGCAGGCTGGAACAGACAGACCAGTTTCCTGCCGGCTAAGTATACATTGCCAAATTGGTTTGTCAAGAAAAGCCACTTTGCCTGTTATGGCGAGTCGTCGATGAAATTGGCAAAATCCACAGCAAAAGCTTCGATGGATGCCTGGATATCTTCGAAGGTCACCGACGAACCAGCCGCTGGTATGCCGGCGACAACAAAAAACCAGGTCTGCTCTCCACAGATCAGGATACCCATATCAGCAGCGACAGTAGGGCTGAGCAGGGTTCCACGCTTGTTTAGGAACTGGCACTCGGGAAGCGTGCTGTTGAACCTGCCCAGGAAGAGGTGGTCATTTTCGCTGTATGTGCCCATGAGCTCGAGCAGGAAATCGGTAAATTCCTGGTTTAATGCGCTTTCGCCTTCCAGTATCTGCAGCGACAGCATCAGGTCGCTGGCTGTGCTGCGGCGGGGGTCAAAGGTGGTTTGCTGCAGACCCCAATTATCGAGTGTCTTTCGCAACAGGTCGCCACCCCGGGCAAAGAATTCCAATGCGTCTGTGGCGTGCTCATCACTGACCACTACCATCGCTTCAAGCAAGCCAGCGAAGTTTTTGCCGGAAACACCAACGCTATGAAGATCTTGCAGCGACTTTCCCTGGTCCTGCAATAATTTCAGCACTACCATAGCTATCGGGATTTTAATCATCGAGGCGGGTTGGAAAGACTCGTGTTCGTTTTTAGCCAGCAATACTTCACCTGCCTGGTTTTCGATCAGAATATACCATTCAACTCCTTCAATCAGCGCTGCATCAGAAGGGAATGATTGAATAGTGTCGGGTTTTATTCCAGCTGTTGATTCAGTAAGCGCAGGCGTTGGGTCGGGCTCGGCTGGTTGTGGTCTTTCAGCTGTTCTGATCATTGATGACGGCGTTGCTGACGGACTTGTTGCGGCAGCATCCTTGACTGGAAGCGGGCTATTGGTGGTATCTATGCCGACATGTGGGGCAGCCTGGCAGGCAAAGAGTAGAAAAACCAGGATAAAAACCGGAACCGCATAAGTCTTCATAACTCAGCAAATTCGGGGCAGCATTTCCCCTGCAAGCATGTCCAGCCGGCGTGTTGTTCCCAAGGGTGTTTTCAGCAAAAGCTGACCATCGGATTCCCCGGTTACCTTCCCGATAAGAACAGCTTCAGAACCGTATGGGTGGCTTCGCAGGGTCGCCAGCGCGAGCTCAGCCTTTTCAGCAGGCAGCAGGGCGATCAGTTTGCCTTCATTCGCCATATAGAGCGGGTCAAGACCAAGTAAATCGCAGGCACTTTTCACGTCGCGGTCAATAGGGATGCTTTCTTCATCCAACTGGATGGTAACGCTGCTTTGACAGGCTATCTCAACCAGTGTGGTGGCGAGCCCGCCGCGGGTTGGGTCGCGTAAAACGTGAACCTCGGGGACCGCTTCGAGCAAGGCGGCAATCAGTCCGTTCAGAGGAGCCACATCAGAGCGGATTTGGCTCTTGAATCCAAGGTTGCCGCGCGCTTCCGCGACGGCGATGCCGTGGTTTCCGATCGACCCGCTCAACAACACCGCGTCACCTGCTTCAGCCGCAGCGCCGTGGATGTTAAGACTTTCCCGCGCAAAACCGATCCCGGTTGTGCTGATGAAAACGCCGTCCGATTTGCCTTGTTCGGTCACTTTAGTATCCGCCGCGATGATCTTTACACCAGCTTCGTCCGCGGCTTCAGCTATCGAAACAAGGATGCGCTCAAGGTCGCTTATCGGAAAACCTTCTTCGAGAATAAACGTCGCGGTCAGATATTTTGGCTGCGCCCCCAGCATGGAAACGTCGTTTACCGTACCGCAAACAGACAGGCGACCGATATCCCCTCCCGCGAAAAACAGCGGGTAGACGATATGCGCGTCGGTCGAGACCACCAGGTTTGACCCGCCGGGGACTTCCTGCCCATATTTGAGCAAGGCGGCGTCGTTACCCAGGTTGAGGATCGTGTTGCCCAGGTACTTTCGGAAGACATTCTGAATCAGGCTGTGCGTCTTCGTGCCTCCGCTGCCATGACCAATCACGATGTTCTCGTCATGGGTCAGAGGCATCGGGCAAAGCGGACCTTCGAGGTGTGGATAGTTTTCAGTCATTTATCTCACTTTGTGATAACGATAATAAGCGGCACAGGCACCCTCTCCAGAAACCATCGGAGCGCCAAGCGGGTGAGCCGGCGTGCATTGAATTCCAAAAGCTGGACAATCGATCGGCTTCGCCACCCCGCGCAGTACAGACCCGGCAATACACAACGGAGATTCGCTCAACTCGGTGAACTGGATATCAAAGCGGGTTGTCGCGTCGAATTTTCTATGATCGCTGCGCAAACCGAGCCCCGATTGGGGGATCATACCGATACCGCGCCATTGTCGATCAACCGGTTCAAAAACTTGCTTAATCAACAGCTGGGCAGGCTGGTTACCTTCGCGTGTGACATACCTCGGATAGCCGTTTTCGACTGCATAACGATCTTCCTCGAGCTGGCGCACAGTCATCAGGATGCCAAGCGCCAGGTCGAGCGGTTCAAAGCCAGTTACTACAATTGGGGTTTTATACCTGCGGGCGATTGGTTCGTATTCCTGGTAACCCATAATGGCACAGACATGACCGGCTGCCAAAAAGGCGTTGACGCGGTTTTCCGGGCTCTGCAAAATCGCATGCATGGCAGGGGGAACGAGGACGTTCGCAGGCAAAACAGAGAAATTGTCCACCTGGTTTTTTTCGGCGTGCAAAATACTGGCTGCGATTGCAGGAACGGTGGTCTCAAAGCCGACTCCGAAGAAAACCACTTGTTTTTCAGGGTTTTCACGGGCAATTTTGACCGCATCCATCGGCGAGTAAACTACGCGGACGTCGCCGCCCCGCGCACGTACAGAAAAAAGGTCACGTGAGGCACCAGGTACGCGCAGCATGTCACCAAAGCTGGTGAAAATTACGTCAGGCATGCCGGCAATCTGCAGAGCTTGTTCGATCAACTCCAGTGAGGTCACACAAACCGGACAGCCGGGTCCGTGGATCAGCGTGATCTCCTCCGGCAGAAGCTGGTCGAGTCCGTACTCCATGATGGCATGGGTCTGACCACCACAAATTTCCATGATGTTCCATGGTTTGGTGGTGATCCGTCGGACTTCCTCAAGGATTGCCCTGGTTTGCCGCACGGCTTCGGGTGTTGTAGCGCGGTTGGTCATGATGATGTCGCGTCCCTCCCGTAAAAATCACGGTTGAAGCTTTCAAGCTCCTTCAGAATTTTTATCGTCTCACTGGCTTCATTGTCAGAGAGCACGTTTAACGCAAAGCCGGCATGCACCAGCACATATTGCCCGGGCTGGGCTTCGGGGGTGGTTGCCAGGCAGACTTCCTGAACCACACCATCAAAATCGACCCTGGACATCAACGTGCCGTCGACATCGTAAATTTCAATTACTTTACCTGGTATTCCCAAGCACATAGTTACTCCTTTATTAATCCAGCTTGAAAAAGCGCAGTGATTAACTGACCCAGGGAAACACCGCCGTCGTTCGTTGGCACGTGGTGGTGCCAAAGCGGCGTGAAACCTGCTTTTTCGAGGGCTGAAATTGTCTTCTTTAGCAAGAGCTTATTCTGCCACACTCCGCCAGAAAGCGCCACTGTATTTAACCCGGTCTCGTCTTTTAATTTCATGGCAACGCTGACGGCGAGACGGACAATTGCATTATGAAACCGGGAAGAAATGGTGGCTGCCGATTCTTTTGCCTGTAAATCAGTCAAAATCTGGGCGAACAGTGGTGCCAGTAAAATCTGGTCTCCCTCGATTATGAAATCATAAGAAGAATGGTCTTCCGCGCCAGCGATCGCCTCCAGGGCGATGGCATTTTGTGCCTCGTAGCTAACTTCCTGGTACAGCCCGATCAATGAGGCGACCGCGTCAAACAATCGACCCAGGCTGCTTGTTTGGAGGGTATTGAAGCCGGTCTTGACCTGGTTGAATATGACCTCTTGCTCGGTATCATCCAGGTATAAAAAAGGCTGAAGAGCCAGGCTTTTTCCATAGTCGAGCATCTCAAATTGTTGCAGGTATGCCAGGGCGAGCCGGGCTGGTTTGCGAATGGAGACATCACCGCCAGGCAGGGGAGCATATTCGAAATGGCAGCGGCGTTCGAAGCCGACATAATTTGCCAGCAACACCTCGCCGCCCCAGATAGCGCCGTCAGGTCCGTAACCGGTACCATCAAAAGCCAAACCGATGACCGCTTCAGAGCGGTTCCATCCATTGTCTGCCAGGCACGAACTGATATGGGCGTGATGATGCTGAACTGCATACAGCGGGATCTTGTGCGCCTTGGCTGCCATGGCAGCATAATGGGTTGCCATGTAATCAGGGTGCAAATCACAGGCGACAATTTCTGGGCTGATTCGAAAAATCTTCTGATAATGTTCGATTGCCTGCGTGTAGGCATCCCAGGTTTCCTGGTTATCCAGGTCTCCGATGTGGTGACTTATGAAGGCATAGTGGTCGCGAGCGAGCGTGAAGGTATTTTTCAGGTGTGTGCCGGCTGCCAGGCTGGGGGGAACCTGGAAAGGAAGCCGGATCGGGTTTGGGGCATAGCCGCGCGCGCGGCGGTTGAAATAAACATCTCCGCGATAGGTTGAAACGACAGAGTCATCAATACGTGTTTCAATCGGTCGGTTGTGCAGGAGAAAGGCGTCGGCTATCCGACTCAGTTTTTCGAGCGCCTCTTTATTGTCAGTAACAATCGGTTCTTCACTCAGGTTGGCACTGGTCATCAGCAAAACTTCGGGATAACCTGCTTCCTTTTCGAGCAGAAGGTAGTGCAAAGGAGTGTATGGAAGCATAAAACCGAGCGTGTTTTGGTCGGGAGCGACGATTCTTGCCAGGTCCTGTCCTTCTTCGGTCAGTTCCAGGAGCACGATTGGTGCCTGGGCTGATTTGAGCAGCGCTTTTTCTTCGGGGTTTATCCGACAATACTGTTCGATGGTTTTCAGGTCAAATGCCATCAATGCAAAAGGTTTTCCGCTGCGTCTTTTCCGCAGGCGTAATTCATCAACAGCTTGCGCGTTGTTGGCATCGCAGACCAGGTGAAAGCCGCCCAGACCTTTGACCGCCAGAATTTTTCCATCTTTTAACATCTCACGGGCTGCCTGCAAGGCATCTTCTTTTTCAGACAGAACTTCATTGCCAACCTGGAGCCAGATGTGCGGTCCGCAGACTGGACAAGCCACCGGCTGGGCGTGGAAACGACGGTCGGTTGGGTCGTGATACTCACGTTCACAATCCGGGCAAAGCGCAAAATCCGCCATGCTGGTGTTGGGGCGATCGTAGGGAATCGCCTTGACGATCGAAAAACGCGGACCGCAGTTTGTGCAGTTGATAAACGGGTAGCGGTAGCGTCGGTCTGCAGGGTCAAACATCTCCCGCAGGCAATCAGGGCAGATATTGAGGTCAGGAGAGACCGGCAAAAAGTCGGCAGGATCATCGCGGCTTTCCAGTATTTCGAAAATGTTGTAGGACTGCGTGGGGGCATCGGTGACCTGAAAGGTGTCGATTTGAGCCATGCGCGGTGGGTTTTGGCGCAATTCGCGCAAAAAAGCCTCGAGTCTTTCGGGTTCGCCGTGCACTTCGATCTCCACGCCGTGAGCCGAATTTAGGATCCATCCGGTCACGCCGTATTTTTGCGCGTAGCCAAATACCGTTGGTCTGAAGCCAACACCCTGGACAATGCCCTGGATAAGCACCCTTTTGTTGATTGCGTTCATTTACTCCTGGGCAGTTCTGACTTTCTCTTGGAGCCATTCAATCCAGCCATCAAATCCCTCACCGGTTTTTGAGCTGACTTCAAAAGTTTTCAAACCGGGGTTGAGCATTTCGACGCCTTCGCGGAAATAATCCATCCTGAAGTCAATATAGGGGAGCAAATCAATTTTATTAATGATTAAAACATCAACACCACGGTAGATGTTAGGATATTTATAAGGTTTATCATCCCCTTCAGGAGTGGACGAGATTACGATATTGGCGTGGTTGCCAAGCGCGAAACCAGCAGGGCAGATCAGGTTGCCCACATTTTCGATTAGCAAAAGGTCGATATCGTTCAGGTCGAGTTGTTCAATCGCCAGACCAACCATGTTCGCGTCGAGGTGACAGTCACCGCCAGTGTTAATCTGGACAGCGGGCATACCGGCATCGGTGATTTTATCTGCGTCGATGGTAACCGGGGCGGTGTCTCCCTCGATCACGCCCAGGCGCAAACCTTCGGGCAATCGGGAGATGGTTTGGAGAATGAAGGATGTCTTGCCAGCACCTGGTGATGCCATCACATTGATGCCGAAAACCTGGTGATCGTCCAGCTTTTGGCGGTTCTGTTCAGCTAATTGTTCATTGGAATCCATGATCCTTTTGACAATTTCAACTCGTTTTTTCATGCTTGTCGTTTTCCTCTTTTTGAATTTCTATGTAATCTACCTGGAATTCTTCTCCAGCGATGATGTTAAGGTTTATGCCCTGGCAATTTGGGCAGGGAGTCAGCTCGTCTTCCAGGGTGAATTCTGTTTCGCAGTCCAGGCAGCGCAGAGAGGCTCGGATACGATTGAAGTGCAGGGTTGCTTCTTCTGCGATTGTGCCTTTGCTGATATGGTCCCAGTAAAACTGGACAGATTCATCGATGATCGATGAAAGCGCTCCGATTGAGAGGGTAATATCGGTTACTTTTTGGGCATGGTTTTCTTCGGCAGACTGAATCACAATTGCCAAAAGACTCTCTGTCACTGCTAATTCGTGCATGCTTAGATTATACCCTCCGTGTCAAGGGTTGGTAATAGGAGCTGTCTTAACATCAGTAATTCTCAATATGAATGTGTTTAGATTTAAAGGGGGAGCCGGGAGCAGGGAGCAGGGAATAGGAACTGGGGTTGGT
>DHRN01000013.1 GCA_002411175.1 Anaerolineaceae bacterium UBA5311
TCGTTGGTACAGACGTCACGCCCAACGGCTGTTCGCGGGACGGCATGGCAGCCGTCCCCTACACCGCGGAGCTACCAACCATCAATTATGAACTGTCGGTTGTCCTTTGCCTGGGTTGGCTGCGCATGTGAACGTTTTGAACTAATCCGATCCCCAGCAACATCGAAACCAGCGAACTTCCGCCATAACTGATGAAAGGCAGGGTCAAACCGGTGACTGGTAACAGGCGCAGATTGACGCCGATATTGACGATGGTCTGAAAACCCATTAACACCCCAAAGCCATAAGCTATTAGCGCGCCATAGGCATCCGGCGCGTTTTGAGCAACTTTGAAACAACGTATGATTACAAAGACCAATGCGGCAACGACGATCACAGTGCCGACAAAACCAAATTCGTTTGCCAGGACGGAAAAGATAAAGTCGTTGTGCCTGATTTTCAAAAAACGCAGCTGTACCTGGCTGCCCTGCCCATAGCCATTTCCAAACCAGCCACCCGCACCGATGCTGATCAGCGCCTGTTCTACGTTATAAGTCTCTCCATGCCTGGCGGTCTCGTCGGGTTGAAGGAAATTGGTGATACGCGCTTTTTGATAATCAGCCAGGTAGGGAAAGTCGAACGCGAATGAGAGCGCTAAAAACAGAACCGCCACCCCAACCATGATCAGGATGTACTTTGTCTCCAGACCACTGATCCAAAGCATGGCTGCCCAAATCACAAATATCACGATGCTGGTGCTCAGGTTTGGCTGCAGCAGAATCCAAATGACAATCCCACCGGTGATAATCAGGCTGCGGATAATGGTAACCCAGTTGTTTATTTTTTCGATATTGACAGAGAAATAGCTTGCCAGAGCTAAAATAATGGCGATTTTAGCCAATTCGGCAGGCTGGATGGTCACCAACCCGGTTTCAAGCCAGCGGGCAGCTCCAAAGCGTTCTCCCCCCATAATGAAAACGATCAGGAGTAGTGCTGCTACAAAGATGTAGAACGGTTTACTGAGTGTGGTCCAGATGTGATAGTCAAAAGCCGCCACGAGGAAGAGGACCACCAGCCCGATAATCATGAATGTTGCCTGGCGCTGGGGATGTTCTTCAAGCGTGGGGTTGCCGGCAATGGCGGAGCTGATCAGGGCGACACCGAAGATACATAGCAGGAGAACCACTGCAAAGAGCACAAAATCGAAGCGCTGCCAGATTTGACGTGTGTTCATAACAGCTTGAGCCTTCCTGGTTTGTGGCTCTTCACGACCACTTCCTCACCCTCCAGTTTGATTTCAAAAGCACAATTTTTGCGCTGTTTGGCTGGGATTTCCACAGGCTTTCCCTGCAGAGTTATGTTTGCGTCATCATAATTCAACAGGCGGATAAACGCTGGCTTCCCTGCTGTGCCCGCGCTGATCTCACCCGCGGTTTCACCCCAAACCACCAGGTTGCCGCTAACAGACAAGGTCGCCTTTAGGGGAACATCTCCGATTATCAGCAGGTTTCCATTATGCTCAAATTTCTCGCCAGGCTCCAGAGACCTCCCCAGGCTGGCGAACGCGGATCTCCCGTCATCATCGATCGACGTTTCAACCTTATTTTTGCGATTGGGATCGGGCAAACTGGTAGGAAAACCATGAAATTCGGCTGCGCTGAGGGTTTGCACAGATTTGGTAAGGATCGTCCACAAACAGACGCCCTCATCGGACAAATCGCGCAACAGTTTATAAAGCTGGTCTTCAGTCCAATTTGTCTCACCTACATCTAAAGCGATGCGACCGCCTTTAAAGAAGCGCTCCTGGGTCTGAATTCGCGTAACCAACAGATCGCGTTGTTGGTGCCAGGGCAGATCTGGCAGGGTGATTAAAACCCCGCCATGAATACCTCTAACCAGCAAATCGCTTGTCGCCATAACCTAATTACCTGTTTGCAGTCCCTCGAGCTCAGCGTCGATCTTTTTAAATTCGAAATATGCATCAATTACTTTGCGAACGATCGGACCTGACACCGTCGAACCCTCATTTCCGTTGTAAACGAAGGCGACAACCACGATTTCAGGGTCATCATAGGGCGCGTAGCCGGCAAACCATGCGTGCGAAGGCCATGACCCCTGGATGCATAAGCCCTGGCTGTTCGCCCAGTCATCGCAATATTCAGCCGTGCCGGTTTTACCAGCGATTTTATTCTGGTCACCTTCGTATTCAATTTTGGCGGTACCTTCAGAGCTGGTCACGAGTTGCATGCCTTCTTTTGCCAGTTCAATCACCCATGGTTCAATAACTTTGACTTCACTGGTCTGGTTATTTCCCTGGTAGGTATGGATAAGCGGATCAGTAGTGATATCCCAGAGCACTTCGGGTTCAAATTCACGAACCGTGTTGCCGTAACCATCGACAACTTCACCAATCATGCTCAATTGCATATGCTTTCCTCCGTTGACGATGGTCGAGAAGGAATTCATCACCTGGACCGGGGTGGCAAGAACATAACCCTGCCCAACAACTGCCAGGTAGGTATCACCGGTTGCCCAGTTTTCTCCCTGGTTTAGCCTCTTCCAGGTCGGGTTGGGCAGCAGTCCATCTGCCTCACCGGGCAATTCAATTCCGGTTTCCTGACCGTAACCCAGGGCAGCGCCATATTCGCTTATGTTCCAAATACCAAGCCCTCCATCCTCAACTTCACCTGGATAGCCACCACCGACTTTGTACCAGTAGATATTACAAGAATATCCAATCCCATGAAGATAATCCACAGGACCATGCCCGGCATCATCATGACAGAAATAAGTCTGGGAATAGCCAATATCCGTCTCATAAAACTGGTTGCGCAGTGTAATTGTAGGCGTGCAATTAACGATTTGTTCTGGCGTAACCACGTCTTCATTCAAAACGCCAAGTGCGGCAACCATTTTAAACACGGAACCAGGTGGAAGCTCAGAAGTGATGGCTTTGTTTACCAATGGTTTGGCTTCATCAATACTGAGCTGTTCATAATAGTAACCGGGGATAAATTGCCCCATGCGGTTATTTTCATAACTCGGATAAGATACCATAAAGAGCAGCTCGCCAGTTTTGGCATTCATTCCGATCACAACACCAGTTGTGCTCAGGATTTTATCCCGCTCCCGTAAATAAAAGTCATTCCAATAATCCATTTGGGCAATTAAGGCAGCTCTGGCTGCCATTTGCATGCGATAATCGATGGTTAAATGGATATCCTGTCCGGGAATTGGTTCGATCGGTTCTTCAATGTCGCGAACAATTTCACCGCCAACCGTGACCTCGACCACCCGTTTGCCATTCGTACCTGCCAGAACGTCCTGCATTGAGTTTTCAATGCCCATATAGCCGACTTTATCGCGACCAGAAACGAAACCCAGATCGGTGTAATAATCCAGTAAAACTTCAGGGATAGGACCGAGGAAGCCGATAATTTCAGCTGTTTGATCCCCAGTGGGATATTCACGGATGGATTCGACCTCTATATCAATTCCAGGCCAATCCATCTTTTTCTCTTCAATGATCATCGCCGTCTCTTTGGTCAGGTCGCACTTCAGACGAGTAGGCTGAAATGGCCAGAGACTTTCCGCGATCTCAACGATTTGAAAGATACCGAGGTTGGTAAAACATGGAGTGAACGCGCTGGCAGTTTCGTCATTGACTTCCCCCTGGTTGACAGGGATGTCTATCAGAACGCTAAGCTGATCAAAAATTTTCCTGATATCGCCAGCCGAATCAGGCAATTCTGCTGGTGTTACAGTTACGTTATATTGGGCAGCATTTCGTGCCAGGACGACACCATTCCGATCAAAAATCATACCCCGCTGCGTTGGAATGCTGATTTCGGTTGTTCGATTATCTTCGGCACGGGCAACATAAGTCTCGCCATCAATGATTTGATAATTGAACAATTGTGCGGCGTAATAGATAAAAACCACGATAATTATCAGATACATCCATCGAAAGCGTGCCAGTTTGATGGTCGGTTTCTTATATTCATTATTATTATTCATGCTTCGACTCCTTTCGGAAAAGCAAGGAAGGCAAGTTCCCGCACGATCGCATGTATCGGGATCGCCAGGAGCATATTCAGTAACAAAGACGGCAGGGCAACTTCAACCAGGGCAGCATTGAAGTCGATATCAACACGCTGGATGAATATTGTGCCTATGGTAAGTGCTGTTTGTAACAGGCTTGCGGCGAAGGTGACGATGAGCATACCCAACAGGGGTGTTTGAAAAACTCGTTTATGGAATTGCCGTATAACCAGGTAAATTGTGAAGTAAACGATAAAAGGAATAAAGACAGGCAAGGCGGATACCAGGCTCGTTATCCCTGCCATGACCAATACAAGCACCCAAAGATTTTTGCTGCGATCATGCAGACACCATCCGACCACGAACAAGAGCAGCAGGTCCACGCTGCCTGAAAGGATCTTCCATTGGCTGAAGATGCTCAATTGCAGCATGAGAGTGACCAGGTATCCTGCCAAACCGATTAGATAAGAAATCATGCGGACCTCAGGGCACCAGTGGGCTGATATCCACAGCATCAAAGTTCATAATCACCAAAACAGCGCTTAAACTCGAAAAATCGACCACAGGCTGGATGGAACCAGTTTGAAAGAGGACATTCTCTTTCGACTGCATGGTAAGTATCTGACCAACAAAAATATTTGGAGGATAGGTGCCGCCCAATCCGGATGTCATCAATACCTCTCCCACTTCAACATCCGTCCCGACAGGGACCATATCAAGGCTGATCTCGCCGGTGATGGATCCACGCACCAATCCTTCAACCTGGGCAGCCTGCAGCTTGACGTTGACGACAGAGTTTGCGTCAGTAATCAGCTGGATTCGGGCGGCATCGGAGATGAGCGCATCGACACGCCCCACGAGACCCTGTTGGGTAACCACGGGCATACCGTGCCTGAGCCCGTCATTTGAGCCTTTATCGATAATCACGTATTGTAAATATGGGCTCACCTCCCGTCCAATTACGGTGGCGGCAATATACTCGTGTTCAGGGTTTGAACGGGCAAAATCGAGCAGAGTATAAAGAATGTCGGATTGAGCCACGTTTTCCTGCAAGGCGACAATTTCACTTTGAAGCATGGCAACCTGGTTCTCCAGCCGGGCATTTTCAGAGCGCAGTGTCGCCATATCGCGCGGTGAGTTGAAGAAATCGCTAAACGCGAGGTAGCGCTGAGACATCCAGCTTTGAGCGCTAATGAAGGGGCTGACAGTAAAGCTGAAAAAAGGTGTCAGATATCCCGAAACAGCCAGGAACAAGATACCAGCAACAACCAGGATGATTACCAGGTTGCGAAGGTTTTTTGGTGTTAAAAGCTTGGATAACATATCAATTTGGATTGTACCAGAGGATAAAAAAACACTTAAGAACGTGAATTTGAGTAGGGATCCCGTTCAATACCGACCAGCAAGTCTTCATACTTATCCATATCGTCGAGTACCATGCCACAGCCCCGCGCAACGCAGGTCATTGGGTCTTCAGCTACCCACACGCGGACGCGGACCTCGTTTGCCAGGCGGTCGGCAAGCCCTTTTAGCTGCGAAGTGCCTCCTGCCAGGGAGATACCATTGTCCATCAGGTCTGCCAGGATTTCCGGAGGAGACTCATCGAGGGCGTCTTTAATTGTGTCAACAATCACTTGTACTGATGGACCCAAAGCTTCCCTGATTTCGACAGAAGAAATTTCGATTGATTCCGGCAAGCCTGTAATCAGGTTACGCCCGCGTACGTCCACGGTTTTCTCTTCTTTCAAGGGATAAGCAGAACCGATGGCGATTTTCACCTTTTCTGCCATCTGTTCGCCGATAAACAAATTGTATTTGCTGCGAATATATTCGATTATGTCCTGGTCAAGCTCATCGCCAGCAACGCGCAGTGAGCGGGAAACAACGATGCCGCCGGCAGATATCACAGCAACCTCGGTGGTACCTCCACCGATATCAACGATCATATTGCCGCGGTCTTCGTCGATCGGCAAGCCGGCACCGATGGCTGCTGCTGCGGGTTCTTGTATCATGAAGGCTTCGCGAGCACCGGCAGACATGGCGGCGTCATATACAGCTCGCTTCTCTACTTCAGTAGCGCCGGATGGGATTCCGACGACCACCCGGGAATACGGAAACAGTACAATGCTGTTTTCGTGGGCTTTGCTGATGAAATATTCGAGCATTGCCTGGGTGATGTCATATTCCGAGATAACGCCATCGCGTAAAGGTCGCAGTGTGACCATATTTGCGGGGGTACGCCCCACCATCGCTTTGGCAGCTGCGCCGATTTTTTCCGGCTCCCTGGTGCGTTTATTGATCGCTACCCAGGATGGCTCGTTGATCACGATGCCTTTATTTCGAACGTAAACCAAAGTATTCGCTGTACCCAGGTCAATCCCCAGGTCAAGCGATAGCAACCCCAGCAACCATTTTATTGGGTTGAAAAAAGCCAAATTTTATCTCCATCTATCGAAGAGTGTTCTTCTAAAGCATTGGGCGAATTATATCATAGAGAGAGTTTAAGGTATGAAAAAAAACAATTTGAAAAAAAGAGCGGATTAATATGCGGGAAAGGCTAAGAAAACACTGTAGAGGGGGCAGGGGTGATTTCTTGAGGGAGTAGAGGAGTGATCGTTTCAGAGTTTTGTAGGGGCGGGTTCAGGACAGAATCTTTTGGAGAATCGTTTTGCCCGGAACCCACCCCTACAGCCTGGGTTTCCCTAATTCGTTATTCCCGCGCTTGCACTACATGACTGTGCCTGTACTTCGTGCGCTTTGACGCTCTTGCCACTCACCTGGAATTGATAATGTTTATTTGATTCGATTTTCTCTCACCCCCTTTAATTCCCCCTCTAAAGAGGGGGTCGTTGTTGCACCCCTCTTCAGAGAGGGGCAGGATGGTGGTCATTGCGAGCCGTTTTGCCGTTAAGCCTTGAGAGCTGGGGAAGGATCTTGTTCGGCAAAACGGCGTGGCAATCTGCAGTTGCCTGGCTTATACAAAGGAATATAGCAGGCTGTCGCACCCCCTTGTTGTGATTCAAGACGTCCTGTTATTCGCATGACGGGGGCTCGCAGTTACGGGCATGAGAATTAAAGTTTCACCAGTAATAATTACCTGTTCCCCGCTGCCCGCTCCCCGCTACTAACTTTTTTCCTGTCATCCTGAGCCTCTTTTGCGAAGGATCTTGACTGTCCAACGGGTAAGATTCTTCACTCGCGGTGACACGGTTTGAGGGGCGTCGTTGCGTTATGTATGATTGAGGTCACGAATGTTGGAGATCGGGATCCTCGCCGCTTTCTGACCACACGATGGCACTGCTACTACATCTGCCTGACGCTCTGACACTCCACCTGGAATTGATAGTGTTTACTTGATTCATTTTTCTCTCACCCCCTTTAATTCCCCCTCTGAAGAGGGGGTCGTTGTTGCTCCCCGCTACTAACTTTTTTCCTGTCATCCTGAGCCTCTTTTGCGAAGGATCTTGACAATTCAACTGGTGAGATTCTTCACTCGCGGTGACACGGTTTGAGGGGCGTCGTCGCGTTATGTATGATTGCAGGTCACGAATGTTGGAGATCGGGATCCTCGCCGCTTTCTGACCACACGATGGCACTGCTACTACATCTGCCTGACGCTCTGACACCCCACCTGGAATTGATAATGTTTGATTGATTCGATTTTCTCTCACCCCCTATAATTCCCCCTCTAAAGAGGGGGTAACTGCTGCTGCCCGATCCCTGCTTCCTGTTCCCTGCTTCCAGACATCAGCTCCCAATTATTTTCAATGTTACAATTAATTCATCAGATGAACAAGATCGCGGAGACACATGAACGAAACCTTCAACCTGTACCGACTGCAGCAACTTGACACTCAACGTCTACAACGACTTAAGCGCATCAAACGTATCGACCAGATCATCGCTTCAGATAAAGCAGTTCAGAAAATACAAAAACGCATCGACCTGGCTCTGAGACAGCATACCGAGAAAGAAGCTATCCTGGCAGACCTCAATACGAAAGTCAGCGAAAAAACCCTGAAATACAAACAAACCCAGGCAAAATTATTTGGCGGTAAGATCAGCGTTACCAAGGAACTGCAGGACCTGCAGGCTGAAAGCGAAGCGCTCACAAGAACAATCCAAACTCTCGAAGACAAACAGCTGGATGCCATCCATGAATCCGAAATTACACAGGCAGCACTGGACGATGCCCACCTGGCAATGAAGCAGCTGCTCAATGAACAAGCGACTGACAATTCTTTACTGTTGGGAGAAAGGGAGAGGCTGCTCCAACAGCTGCCAAAAATTAATTCGCAGCGTGAGGCATTAAAAAATCAGATAGAAGACGGCTTGTTCGAAGAGTATTCGGCTCTTTTCAAAGCCAAAGGCGGAATTGCAGTGGCGGAAGTTATCGAGGGGAGCTGCAGGGCTTGCGGCTTCGAACTTTCACCAACAGATTTGCAGCAAGCGGCTAATCCGGGAGTGATCCTCAAATGTAAAGGCTGCGGACGGATTCTTTATAAAGCCTGATCAGAAGCCAAACAGACGGACTACCAGGCGGGAAAGCAGCCATTCAGCCAGGTTGATCACCAGGATGGCGAGTACCGGGCTGAAATCAATGCCATTAATGGGTTTCATTATATTGCGAAATGGTGCCAAAATTGGCGTAACGATCCTGCTGATGCCAACCCGAAGGGGTCGGTCTGCGGGTAAGAACAAGGTCAGGATTACATGAAAAAAGACCAGGAATGACATTGCCCCAAAAAAGATCCGGATGAACAATAGAATAATTTCCACTTTACCTCATTTTGAATAATCACGGGCGCCGAGAATAGCTTCGCCAATACGGATCACGGTTGCGCCTTCTTCGATGGCTATTTCAAAATCGCCTGATGTGCCGGCAGAGATCCCGGTCAGGTTCAGGGTTGGAGCCTGTTCGTTCAGGTAGTTTTTTAAAAGCCGCAAACTTAAAAAAAAAGGGCGCGATTTTTGCGGATCGTCGAATAAGGGAGGCATAGCCATCAGACCGATCAACTTTATCCCGGGCAACTGGCTAATCGTTTCTACAACCGGCAGTAAATTCTGCCAATCCTGTTGAGATTTAGCCCGAAAACCGCCCTTGCTTTCTTCTTCGGCAAGGTTCACTTCAAGGTACGCCTCAAGCGGCTTAAATTGCGCGGGACGTAACCTGCTCAGCCTTTCTGCTAATTTGAGCGAATCAAGAGAGTGTATTCGGTCAAAATTTTCGGCTACCTGCCTGGCTTTGCGGCTCTGTATGTGCCCGACCATCTCCCAATGCAAGTTGGGAATATCGGCAAATACGTGCTTTTTTTCAAGCGCTTCCTGCACATAGCTTTCACCAAAAGTGTTTATCCCGACGTTATAAGCAGCCTGGATAACTTCGATGGGCTGGCGTTTGCTAATGGCAAGAATTTGCACCTCATCCAGCTGCCTGCGGCTGGCTTGGCAGGCTCGTATAATAGCTGCTTTGATGTTTTCCAACCTGGCGCGAATTTGAGTTTCCAGCATTTCAATTTCCACGGTCACGCTCCAGCATTCAGGGCGATCGCTACGGCGAACCGTCCTGTCAACCCTTTCTCTTTACGATAAGAGTACCATTCGTCAAGGTTTTCGGCGGTACAAATGTTGGCTTGTTCGACCTTCATAACTCCAGCACTGCGCAGGATCCACTCGTTG
Organism: Anaerolineaceae bacterium UBA5311; assembly: GCA_002411175.1. GTDB lineage: Bacteria > Chloroflexota > Anaerolineae > Anaerolineales > Anaerolineaceae > Mesolinea. Next base: position 9,700 of record DHRN01000013.1, read on the forward strand.
GCAGCCCACAGGTCCAGATAGTAGCCATCATCTTTCATGTTGATAAAATCGAGAGCTTTTTCTCCCCATCTCGCCAGGAATTTCTTTCGCAAGTCTTCACCAACCTGGTAACAATTACCGCAGATGGAAGGTCCGATTCCTACAATCAGATCTTTGGGATTTGAACCATAATGATCAGCCAGCGCTCTCACAGCCATGGCAGCGACCTCGATCAGCGTGCCCTGCCAGCCTGCATGGACGATCCCGACCGCTTTTTGAACCGGGTCGTGAAACAGAATGGGCACGCAGTCGGCAAACCTCATCACCAGGGTTACCTCGGGATTTCTCGTGAAGATGGCATCGCCCGGCTGATGTTTTTGGGTTTCGGGTCGTGGGTGATCGGTGAAGTGGATTGTGTCGCCATGGACTTGCCAGACATCAAAACGCGATTCAAATGGACGACCGAAATTTTTGAACAAGCGCAGGTGATTCTCTTTAACATGCCCCGGTACATCTCCACATGTGCCGCCCAGGTTTAAGCTGGTGTAAGGACCTTCAGACACTCCGCCGAGACGGGTGTAGAGCGCATGGCTAACCTGCCCGGGGTTGAAATTTTCAAATTGATAGCTAACGATGCCGTCGCTTGCTCGCCTGATCAATCGCGTTCTCCTTTCCGGGCAATGTAAACAGTCTTTTTTGGTTCATTTACGATCTCTTCAATTGTTGGCAAACCGAACCAGGCTGTGAACCACCCAAACATGCTGCCGGAACTTACGCGCAGCCAGGGGGTGCTCTCCCGAATCAGCAATCCCGACAGAAAGGGCAATTTCATCTGGCTGATTAACTGCGAGAAACCATCCAAACCAATCGGAACAAGCGCTAATAAGATCCACAGGTACCAGGGCAGCGGTTTTAGCCTTCGCTTGGTCAGAGCAAAAATGACCCCAAAGATAAGCAGGCTGCCATAGATAGCCAGGTCCCGCTGGCATAATGCAGTTTTGTAACCGAGTTGTTCGTTTCCGCGAAATGCCCTCGCCGCCTGGTTGTCTTCAGAATCATTTCCGGTAACCTGTTCGTAGGTTTTCAAACCCTCAATCGCTGCAAGCTCACGCGGATAGACAGCTTGCTCTCCAAAAAGAAAGAAAGAGCGATAGGCGAGCTGGTGGCAGGAAGCTTGATAAATCCGGTAAATAAAATCCGCTGCGCGAGTGGAGCCAACCTTCATTAGAATCGGCGCGAGGAGCGCCAAAAAGACATATAGTGCCAGGATACCATTAATCAGAGTAAGATAATGTTTTTTGAACCATCTGCTTGGATTACTGTTCAAACTTTCTTCTGGAATCGTTTGGGATCGTAAACGTTCATCTGCCTGGTTGCCTGTATTTCTGTGATCCATTTAAGGTTAGCTTTCGACCACCTGGACAAAAGTGGATTGACTGCTGTTTGAGACCGTTAACTCTCCTGGATACAAATCGACAACCGGGTTGATCCAACGGTAAATCCATTTGGCATCATGGGGAAGGCAGTTGATACAGCCATGAGTGAGAGGATTGGTGAAATCGTTGTGCCAATAGGCAGTGTGGATTGCCTGACCGTCGGAATGGAAGATCGTGGTCCAGGCGACACCTGGCAGGTCGTATTGGTATACCCCGCCAGCGCTCATGTGCAAGGATACCAACTTGCGCCACACAGGCGTGCTTCCAGGCGGTGTAAGATATTTTTCCTCACGTTTCCAGCCCGTTGACACTTCACAAAAATAGACTTCGCGGTTGCCTTCAAGACAATGCAAGGTTTGATACTCAAGGTTTATCAGCACTTTTTTATCGCCGACATCAGGGTGGATCGGGGCGACCTCTTCTTTTGTGATCGGTCGGCACGCCCGGGCATCGACCCAGAAGGAATCAGGCAGAGCGCCATATCGCTCGGAAAGAAGGTATTCGGTATTGCCATTTACCTGGCGGATGTCTCTAACCCAATATACCTGGCTGTAATACAGCTTGGCAAGCCCGTCTGAGTCTCTTATCCACGAGGAAGCCTGGCTCCAGGACCCCTCCAAACTGAAATCGACCTTTGGAACAGTGATCTCGACCCACAAACCGGAATTGCCCTGGTCATCCACTGGAAGAGTCTGGAGAGGTTGATTGGGCAGATTCTTGACCGGCTGGACGTGTTTTGACAGGATGAAACCTTCGGAGGTTTCGTACCATCTTTGTTTATACCTGGTGAAGTCCAACTGGTTGGCGACGACTTCCTGTTTGATCTCAAGAATATCATCCCGCCAGACAAGAGTTGTGTCTGGAGCGTTCACGTTTGGCTCAGTTTTCAGGGGGATGTACGAGCGATATTCACCCGTGACCCGTCCAAGGTTAGCCCCCACAGCCCATTCCTGAGGGAGGTCCGCAGCGAAAGCCTTGTGCCAGGGCAGCATCAGCGCTCCCGCTGTGAGACCGCCAAGTTTCAAAAACTCGCGTCTTGTAAGATTCTTGTTTATATCCATGACATTATTATACGAGGGATGCGCCTTTACTCAAGTTTGCATAAAAGCTTGCCAACTTACCATGAGCTGCGATTGCGGGACGCCTCTCTTTCGATATCCTTTTCCTTGATAGCCTCGCGTTTGTCGAATTGCTTTTTGCCTTTCGCCAGACCGATTTCCAGCTTGGCTTTCCCTGCTTTAAGATAGACGCGGATGGGCACAATGGTCATTCCCTTGATGCGTACCTCGTCCCAGAGTTTGCGGATCTCTTTTTTGTGCATAAGCAGTTTACGATCACGCTTTGGGTCGTGTTGATTCGAACTGGCATGCTCGTATGGCGCGATATGTGCGCCTACAAGCCAGATTTCACTTCCGTTTGTGCGAACATAGGCTTCCTGTAGGGAGATTTGTCCTTTTCGAACGGATTTTATTTCAGTACCTTTAAGCACCAAACCGGCTTCATAGGTCTCAAGAATGAAATATTCGAAACGCGCCTTTTTGTTTGTAGAAACAACCTTAACGTCCATAACCTTCAATTTTAACATATTTATCCGACCTCGCCATAAAAAAGCGTTCCTAATCAGCAATTCTCAATATGGAAAAACCGGTTCATTTTGTGGTGTGGGGGACGGACGGTTGCCATGCCCGCCCGCGAGCAGTGTAGGGCGTGACGTCTGTACCAACAAAGTCGGTAATCTTCTTGTTGGCAAAAGTTAAGATTCTTACGAAGTACACTGTGTGTCACTTCGTTCAGAATGACAAAACCCAGTTCCTGTTCCCTTTTCCCTGTTTCCTATTCCCTGTTCGCGGCTGCCATGCCGTCCCGCGAGCAGTGTAGGGCGTGACGTCTGTACCAACAAAGTCGGTAAGCTTCTTGTTGGCAAAGGTTCAGATTCTTCACTTCGTTCAGAATGACAAAACCAAGTTCCTGTTCCCTGCTCCATGCTCATATACAGAACCAGCCGCCAGATTTACGCAAATTAACAGTGAAAATTACTGCGTAACTTATCTTGAACCTGAGGGAATGTTTTATAGAAAAATCCTGGAGTGCACAATAGTATGGCTGCCGTATTTGTTGGTGAATTAGGGGGGTGACATTTTCGCTGGAGAATAACAAACTGAGGCGTAACCCCGTGTCACGTCAAATGATAATGTTACCGAACGACCTCCGTTAGTTCAAATGATAATGTTACTGAAGGGTCTTTA
>DHRN01000014.1 GCA_002411175.1 Anaerolineaceae bacterium UBA5311
CACGGGCTTTTGAAACAGATATTGAAAAAACACCTGAAGCAACTACCCTCTGCTTTTATTCTGGATATGGATGGCACCTTTTTCCTGGGGGATGCTCTTTTGCCAGGAGCGCTTGAACTGCTCGATTGGTTCAATGTAAACGACATAAAGTTTACCTTTTTGACCAACAACACATCACGCGGCAAGCAGGATTATGTCGGTTTTCTAACCCGACTGGGTGTGAAAGACCAAGACGCGCGAATTTATACTGCGGGCGATGCCACCGTGAGCTATCTTCGGGCGCATTATCCTGGTAAAAAGGTCTTTTTGGTCGGCACACAAAGCTTGCGTTTCAGTTTTGAGCAAGAGGGGATCGACCTTGTGCAGGCTGACCCCGATGTGCTTGTTTTGGGCTATGACACCGAGCTGACCTACCAGAAACTGGTCGATTTCAGCCTCTACTTGCGCAGGGGATTGCCTTACATTGCCACACATCCGGATCTGAACTGTCCTTCAGCGGTGGGACCGCTCCCGGATATCGGGTCGTTCATGGCGCTGCTGGAGACCAGCGCAGGCAGGGTGCCAGATGTGATCCTGGGTAAACCAAACCCGGGCATCGTGCAGGAATTGGCGAAGCGTTGGGGTTTGGCGACAGGCGATATGCTCATGATTGGTGATCGCCTTTATACTGATATCGCCCTTGGGAAGACATCGGGGGTGCAGACTGCGTTGGTGCTGAGCGGTGAGACAAAACGGGAAGACCTGGCGAATTCGATCCATCAACCGAACCTGGTTTTTGAGAACCTGGCGGATCTCTTGCAGTATTTAACGAAATTATCAAATTCACAGGAGACAGTATGACAAATTTAGGCGGTATTTTTGGAGCAATTGGGTTGATCAGCATTTTCTATCTGGCTTTACGCCTCATTTTAGAGGCTGTTACCAGGCAATTTCGCAAGCAAGGCAAGCCAACACCCAGGCTTCTCAAAAAAATGTACCAGTTCGTAACAAAAACCCATCGCTATGCCGGATTCGTGGCATTGACAGCGATCGTGGTTCATTTCGTTTTGCAATATCTTTACTATGACTATGTTCCGATTGCAGGAATAATAGCGGGACTGGTTTTGGTAATCCAGAGCGTATTGGGTATGGGGTTGATCCGTCAGCCCGATAAAACACGCCGCAGCAAAATGGCGAAACTGCACCGGGTATTGGGAGTTTTACTCGTCGTTGCGGTTTTGATCCACCGAATCAGCGGCTCTCGAATGGATGCTGAACTGTAGGGCGGTATTGAGAACTGTCTTTAGAATTGTGAAATCAGCAATTTGGGTGTCCTCAATCCGCCATCCGGAGCAAAAGCCGGACTAAAAGCAAGCACGGACGGGAAACACGCAAAGGTTCCAGTTGGATGATCGTAATGGCACTTCCAATAGACGGCTTCGTGGGGTAGACGTCAGGTCTTCTGAGGGTTGCGGTGAATGAGAGAGGTGTTTAAGAGTAGTAGAAATTCCAAAAGTCTGGTAAAGAATTTAGTCAGTGTCAAATCAAGATTGTGTATGTGGGAAATTTTGCAGTTTGATGTTAAGGTCCTTCGCAGCAAACACCCAGGACGACTGCGACCCGCTAACGGTATCACTAAATTAAACAAAAAGAGGCGACGATGGGAATTGAACCCATGATGAGAGTTTTGCAGACTCCTGCCTTACCACTTGGCCACGTCGCCTAAAAAGAAGACTGATAACTTCAGCTATCAGTCTCGAAAGCGGGCGATGAGGCTCGAACTCACGACCTTCTCCTTGGCAAGGAGACGTTCTACCAATTGAACTACACCCGCGTGTGCCACGTCATTCTTTTCTGGTGCTGACGTGACCGAGATTTTAGCATAACAATTTTCAAATGTCAAACACTTATCAGCCGGTATTAGAATCGGGTTTGCCCTGTTTTTCCTCACGGCGATCCTCTCAATGATATCATTATCAACGTGGTTCGACAAACAGCCCGCGAGACTTTAATAACAATAAAACAGTCTGGCACACTGCCCGACATTGGGTAAAGGAGTTTTGATTATGGATAATACCCAAAAATTCAGTGGAAAAGCAATGGTGTACCGACAATCGCGCCCTTCGTATTCACCGGAATTGTTCGCTTATCTACAGCAGGTTTTTGGTCTCAAAAAAGGAAGCATGGTTGCCGATGTGGGCAGCGGCACTGGCATTCTCAGCCAGCAGTTGCTTGCAATGGGCGCCAGGGTTTTTGCCGTGGAACCAAACGCAGATATGCGCCTGGTGGCTGAGCAAGACCTCGGTAAAAACGGAAATTTTGTCTCAGTGGATGCCACCGCTGAGCAAACGACATTGCCTGAGAACAGCTTTGATTTCGTTTTCGCTGCCTCGGCTTTTCATTGGTTTGAACCGGTTGTTTTTAAACATGAATGTGAACGCATCCTAAAACCCGGCGGCAAAGTGTTCCTGATCTGGAATGAACCGCAGATGCCCGAAGAGATCCAGCAAGGTCGGCGGGCAATTTACGAGAAGTATGCGCCCAAATGTACCGGTTTTCCCGGAGGTCAAAAAGAAGAGCGGGGTGTGAAAGAAGATTTCTTTGACGGACAGTTGGGAGAAGTGCACTTTCCCAACCCGCTCACCTATGATAAAGAAAAGTTCATCGGCAGAGCGCTTTCGTCTTCCTACGCGCTGACTGAATCGGATGAGCAGTATGATGAATTTATGGATGAACTGGGCGCGCTGTTTGATCGGTTTGCGATGGACGGCTTGATCCATGAAGCTCAAGACTCAGTTATGTATTTCAAGGCAGATTCCTGGTAATCTGAAATGGGAGCAGACGCTCACCCGACCCTGACTGTGTGTGCTCCTTTATCTTTACGCGTGCCGCCATTGCCAGAAGCATATTAAATTAGCATAACTGGAGCGTTGCATAGAAACAGATTAAGTTGTATATTCAGAGAAACATCGCATATTCTGTTTCGAAAAGAGGTCATCATGATCGAACTGCCCGAAGCTAATACCCTGGCTCGTCAAATCAATCAACACCTGGCTGGCAAGACTGTTCGTTCTGTCGTTGCCGGACAGAGTCCACACAAATTCGCCTGGTTTAACATCGACCACGCTAGTTATCCCGTGTTTTTGGTTGGCAATACACTGCTTTCTGCCCGCAATGTGGGGATGTTTGTGGAAATCACTCTTTCTGATTCCTTCCTTCTTTTCCACGATGGAGTCAATTTGCGATTTCACCCGGAGGCTGGTCCGATCCCAGCCAGGCACCAACTTCTGCTCAACTTCAGCGATGGCACAAGCCTGAGTGCTTCGGTAGCCATGTATGGAGGTTTGTATTGTTGGCGGAAGTCCTCGACTTTCGAATATACCTATTATGATACTGCTCTCAGCAAGCCATCTCCGCTGACAGATGCTTTCGATGAGACCTATTTTCGCGAAATGCTTGCCCTTGAGTCTGTTCAAAAACTACCGCTCAAAGCTGCCCTGGCAACCGAGCAGCGCATTCCGGGTTTGGGAAACGGAAGTTTGCAGGATATTTTGTGGAATGCCGGTTTCCACCCGCGCCGCAAGACCAGCACATTAACGGATGACGAGACGGGAAAGTTGTTTTCGAGTGTGAAAGGGACGCTTGAGGTAATGACCGCACAAGGTGGAAAAAGCACGGAGAAAGATCTGTTTGGGCAGCCTGGCGGTTACCAGGTGCAGATGAGTGCCGGGAGCAAAGGAAAACCCTGCCCACAATGCGGCTCGGAAATCCTTAAAGAAGCCTATCTCGGAGGGAGCATTTACACCTGCCCAACCTGCCAACCGATTTAGGTTTATTTCTACGCAGGGAACCCCACCCACTTTGCTTCCAACGCTTTGTTCGCGGGGAGACCATGGCAGGGCTGATAAAAAAACCCCTGGAACACTCCAGGGGTTTTTTATTCAAAATCGAGTTTATGGTTTGAGTATCACCGGCAGGAATTGGAAGAAACCTGTTGGTTCTTCGGAATTATAAGTGACCCTCACTTTCACCTCTTTCGATTGGTAACCACCGCCATCAGAAACTGTGACGATTGCTTCCTGGTAGCCGGGAGAAAGTTTGGCTGGGTTTACAGAGATTCTAAAGCTCGTCCCGAGATTTCCACTGGTCGCGCTCAATACCACCCAATCCTTATTTGCGGTTGCTGTCCAGGTCTGTCCGGCATCACCACGCGGCATGACACCCGCGCTTGGCACAGGGTCATCGGGACCAAAATTGAAAGTGACTGTTCCTGGAATAACTTCGAAATTGCTCAGGATGAAGTTGACTGTTACCGGTATCTGCTTCTGGTACAAACCAGCGCCATCATCCACTGTGATCGTCGCGGTTTGAGTTCCCACGGTGAGTTTCGACTTATCCACGGTTACTACGAAGGAATCCGGCACATCTCCGCTGGTTTTGCTGAGAAGAATGAAATCTTTGTCCACCGATGCCGTCCAGGTCTGCCCCGCGTCTCCCCTGACATTTACATCAGCAGTTGGCATGGTGACGTCTGCTGTTTTGACATCCATCTCAATTGTTCCGGGAGAAACCCTGAAAGGCGAACCGCCTACCCTGATGGCATTTAACTGGTCGTATACGCCGGTGTCGACATTAAGCCCGGTTGCGACTTTATAATCGACCACGACAATATAATGCAGTTTTTCCGGGTCAACGACACCGGTCAGATTGACACTGATTGTGTATGTCGCCGTAGCTCCGGGAGCAAGCGAGCTGATCACGGTTCTCGCAGAACCGCGCCCGGCAAAGTTAGACTTTGACGCGCGATAATCTTCGTAAACAATGCCATGTACCGCGGCGTTGTTTGACGTTGAGAGGGTGACAGAGCTGTTGTTTTTCACAGTAGCAGTGAAAGTTGCCACGTTTCCGGCGAGGTCGACCGAGGCTGTTATATCAGCCTGGGGTGCACGAGCCTGCGAGTCTTCGATCATGCCGCGATAAACTTCTGTCACAGCTGGTGTACTTGCCGCTCCGATTTCAAGAAGCCTGCCGCTGTCTACCATCGCCTCCGGAACATAACTGCCATGGTCTCCGCCTGCTTCTGACATCAGGTATGAACGGTTTGACGGCATGCCTGAATGCCATTCGATAAAGGCTGCTTCGTCTTCAGTAAATTCTGTTGATAACTGGTCCAACGCCGCACCGGCGAAGTTGCAGTATCCTCAACCAGCGCTGCTACGCAGCTCCAGCACGGTCATCCTGGTTGTAGATTGTGGGGCTTCTGCTTGAGTTGCGGTTGTGGTGCCGATCAACCCCAGGAGGATGATTAGAATTAACAAGATTGATAATTTTTTGGTTTTTTTCACTAAGTCTCCTTTTTCAGATAACATCGATTTGCTACGGTCTGCCCTTAATAATTGGCAAATATATGGACTGAGTTACCGGTTCGGCGAAAACAGCCTGCAGCTGGTCATACTTTAAGCCCGGCGCAGTTTGATAATCGACCAGAACGATTAGTTCGAGAACCTCCCAATCCATAGGATAGATATCAGGAACGACGATGAGGTAGGTGCCAGTCTCGCCTGGAGCCAGGTCTGGGATTTGAGCCATGGCACCGTTCAATCCTGGATGGATGGTGGTGTGAGTGTCATACACGGCATAGGGTTCTTTTACAATCGCGTGGACGCCGGCATTGTTCTCTGGTGAGAGCGTAATTTCGCTGTTGTTTGTGACGGTTGCCACGACGATGACAGAATTGCCCGAGCGCCACCAGGAGGCTTTGAGAGCAGCCATCGCGGGGAGGGCGAGCGCGTCGTCGATCATTTCTGTATAGGTATCGTAGGCTACCGAGGTCTCTTCCGCGCCGCGATGGTGCAAACGACCGCTGTCAACAACAGCCCAGGTCAGACCGAGACCTTCTTCACTTGCCTGGATGACGTTCCAGCGAGCTTCGGGCGGGAAATAGGTAGGGATGCCATCATCCAATGCCATGTCATAGTGATAATCGAGAAAAACGACGGATTTGTCGGCGTATTCTTCAGCAAGTTGGTTGATCACCGGACCGGAGATCGCACAATGCCATCACTCAACACTACCGACTGATTCGAATACAACCAGTTTCGGTTGTACGGATTCCTGGCTTTGTGCGGGGTGGGCAACCCCGGACAAACCTGCCAGGAGTAAGAGGACAATTAAAGCGATTAATTTTTTGCCAGTCTTCATTTAACCTCCACGAAAGGATTTTTTGTAAAAATTGTGAAACACTGAATATGATAATAGTTTAATCGAGATTGGACATTTTGAGTAAGGCTTTTGACAAAAAATTATGATTGTGTGCCATTTATTGACAGAGAACGGTTCATCAGGCAGGAGGGGCGCCTGGTCTTTTCGTTGAATTGCTCGTAAACCAATTCTCGAGGAGAGTCAACCCCCTGGTTAAGCCTAAACCGCCTGGTCTTTTCGAAGAATTCGGAGAATGCTAATTTTGGTTGGGTGGTTGAAAGGGGCGGGGTCGACGGGAGGAGCAGAATGGATGCTCTCTGGATAACCTCTAATATCTTGTGGGATCTCCACAGTTTGTTCCAGCGAAAGATAGCCCGCTTGACTTAATTGGTTTATTTCCCCGATTACCTGGCTGCCAGGTACGAAAAGCGAATTATTAATCACAATCAGTAACCCCTCGTGTGCTACCAACGGTCGGGCTTTATTAATCAGCGAGACGAAGTCTTTTTGCAGGTCAACCTCGCCAAAACGAGACCTCGAAAAGAATGGCGCGTCCAGGATAACGATGTCAAAAAGTGATTTGGCTTGCTTTAGCTGGGAGCCTGCCTTGAAATAGTCGCTTGCCCACACTCGCATGACGCTGGGCAGCCGATTGAGCCTCTGCGACCGTTCTGCAAGGGATAAAAACTCGCTGTTTGAGTCGGTTTGCAGCACCGATATAGCTCCTCCAGCCAGGGCTGCGACCCCCAGGGAGCCTGTGTAGGCGAAGAAATTCAAAACCCGTTTTCGATGCGAATGTTTCCGCAGCCAGGCGCGCAAATTACGGGTATCGAGGTAAAAACTATCATCCTGGTGCAGGCGCAAGTCGAGCGCATAGCAGATGTCTTTCTCGGTGATTCGATCTGGGAGCCGCTCGCCCCTCAAAAAAAGACCTTTTCTCTCTTCGGGGTGATCAGAATGGCGTATTTTCAGCAAAACTGACTCCATCGAGGGTAATTCTTCTGACAAAATCTGCAGGACGCGGTTAATCGAAACCGGAATCTTATCCGGTTGGCGGTTATGGTTTTTGATTACAACTGTGTTACCATAAACATCAATTACCAGCCCGGGTAACCCCTCGTAAAAACCATTGAACAAGCGATAAGCCTCAACGTCAGCCAGGGATGGGTCATGCAGACGAAGCTGCAAGGACAGGCGCAGATGGTCTGCGATATCAAATTCATTCATGTGATTTACCGTTATCAATTGTAGCTCCAAACCTGCCTTCTCAACACATTTCTTTTGAGCTTTGACACAGTACAATCAAAAAAATCAAAAAATTGTCGGTATAATAAACCACATCATTAATCGGGAGTTGTCTATGATCGTTTCCTTTGCTAATTTGAACCCATACCTTCAGGCATTAATCGCCACTCTTTATACCTGGGGGATGACTGCGCTTGGCGCAGGTGTGGTCTTTTTGGGGAAGAAGGTGAACCAAAAACTATTGGACGGCATGCTCGGGTTTGCTTCCGGTGTGATGATCGCTGCCAGTTTCTTTTCGCTGCTGGCTCCAGCAGTAGAATTAGCTGAGGGCGGTCCGGTTCCAGCGTGGGTGCCGGCTGTGACAGGGTTTTTGTTGGGTGGTGGCTTCTTATATGCGGTCGATAAAGTGCTTCCCCACCTGCACCGTGGAGATGTCAAACCCGAAGGCGTGAAAAGCTCCTGGCAGCGCAGTGTGCTCCTGGTGCTGGCGATCACGCTGCACAACATCCCCGAAGGGTTGGCAGTTGGCGTCGGTTTTGGTGTAGCGAGCGCGGGGCTTGAAAACGGTTATCTGGGCTCGGCGATCGCCCTGGCACTGGGTATCGGCATCCAGAATTTCCCTGAAGGGATGGCGGTTTCACTGCCTTTGCGAAAGGAAAAGGTTAGCAGGCGGAAGGCATTTATGCTTGGGCAGCTTTCAGGGGTTGTTGAGCCAATTTCTGCTCTCGTGGGCGTTTGGGCGGTGTCATTGATGCAGGGTTTGCTGCCTTACGCGCTATCGTTTGCGGCGGGAGCGATGATTTACGTTGTCGCGGAGGAGCTGATCCCTGAATCCAAGCGCTCCGCTGCGCAGGGGCACTCTGACATTCCCACAATTGGTGTGATGCTCGGTTTCGCCATCATGATGCTGCTGGATGTGGCTTTGGGGTAAGAGGTTGTTAGTGGACTGGGAATTAGTGGGGAAGGGTTTTTTGTCTTGATCGTGCCGGTTTCGCGCAGTGCTCCGTCACTGATGGTGTCAGTGGGCAGACGGGCACACGAAAAAACCGCCGGACCTCACAACATCATATGCCAATAAGAAAAGAAGTTTTTTATCCTCTCTAGAGACCTTGGATCGCCTGGTCAGTCCTGAATGTGGTGTAGGGGACGGTTGCCATGCCGTCCCGCGAGTAGCCGTATGGCGAGACGTCTGTGCCAACGAAGTCGGTAAGCTTCTTATTGGCAAAGGTTCGGATTCTTACTTTGTATACTTCGCATCACTTCGTTCAGAATGACAAAACCCAGGTCCTGTTCCCTGTTCCCTGTTCCCTGTTTCCTGTTCCCTGTTTTTGAGGTGATTGTTTACACTTTTCACCAATCAAACACACTCCCTCCAATCCGCCGTTGCGTGTGGTAGTTGTGATCGGCGGATTGAGGGGTTGCAACATCACAGTCACACCAATGTCACAACCCCACCA
>DHRN01000012.1:0-217 GCA_002411175.1 Anaerolineaceae bacterium UBA5311
TGTTGTTGTAGGGAACGCGGCTTATCCCGTTCCGGCGAAGCCATCTTTTCGTAGGGCGAGACATCTATACCGGCGAAACCGTGTATTGAGGTGGTTGTGACATTGGTGTACCGGCGATGTTCTTTCCCCTCAATCCGCCGATCACAACGATCACACACAACGGCGGATTGGAGGCGCGTTATACTCTTGTCAACGGAAATATCCGGCACCTCCAATC
>DHRN01000012.1:507-2909 GCA_002411175.1 Anaerolineaceae bacterium UBA5311
GTTCCGGCGAAGCCATCATTCGCGGATGGCATGGCAGCCGTCCCCTACAGCACATTCTTTTTTCACAGTACAATTAGAAAAATCCTCGTCGGAGGGAAAATGGAAACAACGCGTTCAGGATCAAACTCGGGGCAAATCAGGAAAATATCATCAAAAACCCGTATTCACTACGGTTTGGCAAGCCTGGGAATGGCTGTGGTCTCCGGTATTTATGCCGTGATGTTGACCATCTATTATCAGGATTACCTGGGGCTGGGGGCGAAGTGGATTGCGCTCGCCATGGGCATTTATGCAGTCTGGAATGCTTTCAACGACCCGATATTCGGGCAGATCACCGACCGCACCCGCAGCAAATGGGGCAGGCGCATCCCCTACCTGCGCTTTACCGCGCCGTTCTTCGCGCTGACTTTCAGCCTGGTCTGGTTTGCGCCGGAAAACGCGCCCGATGCCACCCAATTCGCCTGGATGCTCGTAACCATGCTGCTCTACGACACTACCTACACGATCCTGGGGCTGGTGCATGGTACGCTTTTGCCCGAGCTGAGCGAATCGGACCAGGAGCGCGGAAAGCTTTCAATCGTGTCCAGCCTGTTTGGTTTGCTGGGCACACTGATCGGCTTTTTGGTGCCGGATTTCTTTCGACCGAAAGCCGGGTCGATGGATGTTTCACTGTTTTCGCTGCAAATGTCCATGATTGCTGTTGGCGTGATCGCGGCTGCTTTGATAATTTTGTCTTCATACAAGATCAAAGAACGCAATGAGTTTAGCCTGGTCGACGAACCGCTGGATTGGTGGCTCGCGATAAAAAGTACGCTTACCAGCAAATCTTTCATTGTTTTCGTGATCGCAAACTTCATGAACACGTTTATGTTTTCCATCTGTATGGGAGCGGTTTATTACGTTGCCGATTACGTAATGCAGGCGGGAGTAATCCCGGTATTGGCAGCGCTGTTTATCCCCCTGACGATCGGCGTACCGCTGGTCCAGATTGTTTTGAAAAAAATGGAACCGGTGGTAGCCTTCCAGGCATACCTGGTTGTGTGTGGGCTTAGTTTGATCGTGCTCACATTTCTACCTGCTGATTTGATTCCGATAAGTATTGCCATTTTTGGATTTGGATACTCGGGAGTGCAGGTAATCAACTATTTGCTGCTTGGGCAGGTAATTGATGAAGACGAAGTCAACACCGGCGTACGGCGGGAAGGCTCGTATTATGGCGCCAACGCCTTGGTTACCAAACCCGCCCAATCGCTGGCGGTCACCATTACCGCTGCTGCCTTGGCAGCCGGGCAATTTGTCACCCGCGATTCCAACGCCGGCATAATTTTTTTGGATCAACCAGAGAGCGCGTTATTCGCTATCAGAGCGGTGATGGGTTTGATCCCGGGGGTGACCCTGCTGGTGGCTGCCGCAATTTTGATGGCATTTCCGCTAAGAGGCAAACGCCTGGCAGCGGTAAAAGCAGAGATTTTAAGAATGCATGCGGAAAAACATGAGAAGCTGGAAGCGATGGAAGATCAGTTAGCGCCGTAAGTGTTTTGTTAGAAACGCCACGAAAGAAACTTGTAAACGACCTGACATTGTACATGCATTCGGCAAACGGGGTTGCATTTTCTTATAATGAGCTCAACCATAAATTAGATAAGAAAGTTGAGAGAAAAATCATGCAACACAAAGAAGAATGGATGAAAACCCCCCTGGAGTTACCGGAACTCCCGTATGCCAAAGACGCTTTGGCACCCGTTATTTCTGAACAAACTATTGACTATCACTACGGCAAGCACCACAAAGCCTATTATGACACTACCAAAACGTTGGTGAAGGGTACCGAACTGGAAGGCGCATCGTTGGAAGAAATCGTTGAAGCCTCCGGCAAGGATCCCTCGATGAAGAAACTTTACAACAACGCTGCCCAGGCATGGAACCACAACCTTTATTGGAAGCAATTTGCCCCGGTTGGCAAGGGGAAAATGCCCGCAAAATTGGAAACCCTTTTCAAAGAGAATTTCGGAAGCGTTGAGGATTTCAAGAAGAAAATGGTTGAAGAAGGCGTGGCTCGCTTTGGAAGCGGCTGGGCATGGCTGGTGGTAGACGACGGAAAACTGGATGTCTACTCGACGCCTAATGGCGACAACCCATGGAAAGACGGCAAATTCCCCGTGTTTGGGCTGGATGTGTGGGAACATGCGTATTACCTGGATTATCAGAACCTGCGCAAAAAGCATCTTGAAGAAGTGCTTGATAAGATTGTAAACTGGGACTATGTATTGGAATTGATCGACAGGTATATCGGTCAGTAAACGAATAGAATTGTTATCAAAAAGTCGGCTGTTTAGCCGGCTTTTTTTGTTTCGGGGAGCTGGGAAGCAGGGAGCGGAGACCAGCAACCCCCTCTTTAGAGG
>DHRN01000012.1:3031-3254 GCA_002411175.1 Anaerolineaceae bacterium UBA5311
TAGAGGGGGGCAGGGGGTGAGAGGGGTGCAGGAGGGTGGTCATCCTGCCTGACGACACACAACCTACTTCGTAATGATCTTAACTTTCCGATTGACAAGATCCTTCGCAAAAGAGGCTCAGGATGACAAAATTAAGGACGAGATTCTTCGCAAAAAGGGCTCAGAGCCGGCTTTTTTGTTTCGGGGAGCGGGGAGAGGAAACCAGCAACCCCCTCTTTAGAGG
>DHRN01000012.1:3391-8208 GCA_002411175.1 Anaerolineaceae bacterium UBA5311
GAGGGGTGCAGGTGGGTGGTCATCCTACCTGACGACACAAAACGTACTTCGTAATGATCTTAACTTTCCGATTGACAAGATCCTTCGCAAAAGAGGCTCAGGATGACAAATGCCAGGAGGCTCATGATGAGAGTCGAGAGAATAAGAAATTAAAAGCAGGCTGCCGCGCCCCCTTGTTGGGATTCAACAGGTCTTGCCATGTGTGTAACGGGGGCTCGCAGTGACGGATATGAGAATTTTATCTTTTCAGCCCCCCGATCCCCTCACCCCCTTTAATTCCCCCTCTCCAGCAAAGCTGGACGCAAGCAGTAAAGAGGGGGTCGTAGTCGCACCTCCGCACTCCGCTCCCGGCTCTCCGATCCCCTCATCCCCTTTAATTCCCCCTCTCCAGCAAAGCTGGACGCAAGCAGTAAAGAGGGGGTGGTAGTTGCACCCCGGCACTCCGCTCCCGGATTCCGGATTCCGGCTCCCTGTTTCTTCCGTCGCGCTGCTGATCTTTGTTGTAATTACAACTGCAAGAATTCTAAATTGCACTTGTAAATGCAATTACGGTTGTAACTTCAATATCGAATATTTGCATTTGTAACTGCAATATTGTATACTCATACCATGGTTTCCATTCCGTCATTCCAAGACAAACTGAGTAATCACGGACAGGTGAAATGATGATTGCAGTAATCGGAGATATTATCAAGTCCAGGTCTATCGCGGACCGGCGCAAGGCGCAGGAGGGGCTTGCCGCAGTTTTACAGCAGGTCAACCAGCGTCATCAAGGCGTGCTGGCGTCGCGGTTTACGATCACCCTGGGTGATGAATTCCAGGGAGTGCTTAATGGTGCCACCGGTTTTTTGCGCATCCTCGATGAGATCACCTTTGCCATGAAACCAATTGATCTTCGTTTTGGAATTGGGGTTGGTGAGCTCACCACCCGGCTGGACCCTCTCACCAGTATTGGGGCAGATGGACCCGCGTATTGGCTGGCTCGGGAAGCAATCGATTTTGCCCATAAAAACAATGATTACGGACGAGCCAATATTCATCTTCGCGCGCAGAAAGCAGACATGATCACCGACCTGATCAACCAAATTCTAAAACTTACCGCGCTCCAGGTGAGCGGCTGGAGAGAAACCCAAAGCGATATTTACAAGTTGATCCTTGACGAAGGCATTTTGGACCCTGAGAACATAAATCATCAAAATATCGCCAAAAAGCTGGGGATTCAAACTTCTTCCCTGACCCGCAGGTTCGAATCCAGCGGCATCAAGCGCTATATGTCAGCCCGCCGCGAGGCAGAGATAGCCCTGGAAAGGATTAACCAAAACTATGCCTGACGCGACGCTCTTCCTCGTTTTCCTGATTGCTCATGTGTTGGCTGATTATTATTTCCAGACGCCCGCGCTGGCAGCCCGCAAAGAAGCCTCATACGCATGGCTGCTTTTTCACTGCTTAATTTATGCTGTGATTATGTTTGTGGGGTTTGCGATTGTTAAGACAACCTGGTGGGTCTTCGCGCTTGCTGCCGGCACGCATTGGCTGATCGATAGTGTCAAGTGGGCAGTGAGAAACACAAAATTGCCCAAAGCCGGGCTCTTTGTAGCCGACCAGATTATGCATGTGTTGGTCTTGTTCATCCTTGCGCGTTTGGCTCCCGGGTCTCAAATACGGTCGTGGTTTGCTCAACTGGCACTGCCTGAGAGCTTTTTACCCTGGGCTGCCTTGATATTAATCATTCTGAAACCGGTGAACGTCGCTGTCGATATTCTCTTCGAAAAGTACGCGCTCGCAGCCAAAGAAGAAAACCAGCGGCAGGATCGAAAAGCCAGGCAGATTCCTCTCACAGAGATCGCTGCAGGAGATGAAACTCCGGCAACAATTGCGGATGAAAACCCCCTGGAGGTTGAAGGTGCGGGCGCCTGGGTGGGCATACTGGAGCGGCTGATCGCGGTTTTGTTTATCTCAATGGGGCAATATGCCGCCCTGGGCTTGTTGATGGCAGCCAAATCGATGGCACGCTACGACAAAATCAGCAAGGCTCCCGCGTTTGCTGAATATTACCTGATTGGAACGCTGTTCAGCCTACTTTTCGCAATCGCCGCTTATCTGTTTATCTTTGAAGTTGTTGCGCCGCTGCCCGTGGTTGTAGAGCCAACCCCGATCATCTTAATCACCCCCACCTCGATCCCTTGATATAGAGAATCAAGCCGCAGGTGTTTGCCAGAACAGGCGTAAGTTTGCGCTTGGGTGCAGATTTCCCCTGAGCTGGATGGAGGGCAGAGCGATACCGCTCGCCGCGTTCCTGGCGCCAGGATTACGCTGCCTATAGCTTATAAAACGCATATATTAAGCATGTAAAATTAGCACATGGAATTTAAACTCAACGCCCCCTACCGACCCACCGGCGACCAGCCGGAAGCGATCCGACAGCTCGTCGATGGCATCAATAAGGGCTATCCTGACCAGGTGCTGCTCGGCGCAACCGGCACAGGTAAAACCTTTACAGTTGCTAATGTAATCCAGCAGCTGCAGATTCCAACACTGGTGATGACCCACAACAAAACTCTGGCTGCCCAGCTTTATGCTGAGTACAAAGAATTTTTCCCCGAAAACGCGGTGGAATATTTCGTCTCTTATTATGATTACTACCAACCCGAAGCGTACATCCCCCGGCGTGACCTCTATATCGAGAAAGAAACCGACATCAACGAAGAAATCGACCGCCTGCGGCTGGCTGCCACAACGGCATTGATGTCGAGGCAGGATGTAATCATCGTCGCTTCGGTCTCGGCGATTTACGGCTTGGGAGACCCTGATGCCTACCGGTCGTCGGTTTTGCATATTCCCAGGGGCGAAATCTATCGGCGCAACGCGCTTTTACGGCAGCTGGTAGATATTCAATATCAACGCAATGACCTCGAGGTCAAACCTGGCATCTTCAGGGTGCGGGGCGATACACTGGAAATTCTGCCCGCCTACAGCGAACGCGAAGCTTTTCGGGTTAGTTTTTTTGGAGACGAAATCGAGGAAATCACTCGGCTCAACCCTCTGACCGGTGAGGTCCTGGGCAAACTTGACCAGCTGGATATCTATCCTGCCAAGCATTATGTGACCGAAGACAAGCGCATGGAAAAAGCCTTGAAGGATATTGAAGAGGAGTTGGAAGAGCGACTGGAATACTTCCGCAAAGATAATCGCCTGTTGGAAGCGCAGCGACTGGAGCAGCGCACGCGCTACGACATGGAGATGATGCGCGAAATCGGAACTTGTGCCGGGATCGAGAATTATTCACGGCATATCGACCAACGTGCTGAAGGTTCCGCTCCCTGGACACTGCTTGACTTCATGCCCTCGCGTTATCTGCTGGTGTTGGACGAATCGCATATGATGGTGCCGCAACTGCGCGGGATGTATAACGGTGACCGCTCACGCAAAGAAGTTCTCGTGGATTATGGCTTCAGGCTGCCTTCTGCCAAAGACAACCGCCCGTTGAAGTTCCCTGAATTTGAAAAAATGATGGGGATTACCATGTACACAAGTGCGACGCCAGGTCCGTATGAGATGGAAAAGGCAAACCAGGTCGTCGAACAGGTTATCCGCCCAACTGGTTTGCTGGACCCGAAAGTGGAGGTTAGACCGACTTTGGGACAGATCGACGATCTGATCGTTGAGCTGCGCAAACGAGTAGAGAAGGGCGAGCGCGCCCTTGTGACCACACTGACCAAGCGCATGGCTGAAGATTTGGCAGACTACCTGCTGGAGATGGGCTTCAAAGTTCATTACCTGCATTCCGAGGTGGATACGCTGGAAAGAGTGGGTATTTTGCGAGATTTACGGCTGGGAGTTTTTGACGTTATCGTCGGCATCAACCTGCTGCGTGAGGGTTTGGACCTGCCGGAGGTTTCGCTGGTCGCTATTCTGGATGCCGATAAGGAAGGATTTTTGCGTTCCACCACGGCATTGGTGCAGAATTTTGGTCGGGCTGCCCGTCATCTTGAAGGTGAGGTGATTATGTATGCTGACCGGATGACCGATTCGATGAAACGCGCCATAGACGAAACCAACCGCCGCCGCAAGATTCAGGACGAGTATAACGAAAAACACAACATCTCACCGGTTGGAATCACCAAGGCGGTGCATGATATTACTGAACGGTTGATGAATGTCTCGCCTGAGGATAAAAAAGAGAAAACTGCCCGGGATTTGGCAGCCAATATGCAAAAACGTGAACTTGAGCGTATGATCAAAGAAATGGAAAACCAGATGCGCGCGGCAGCGAAAGAGCTCGAATTTGAGCGCGCTGCCATGCTGCGCGACCAGGTTTATGAGTTGAAGGCTATTTTGGTGGAGGATAGCAACCTCCCGCCGTGGAAGAAACAGGTTCTCCTGGCGCAGAATATGGATGATTGAACGCGTTTTGGTGGCTGAGTTTCTCGTTTTAGTGTTTTGAGAGTTTCCTCAAAAAAGATTGGATTGGTACAGGGATTCAATAATTTGTGGTGTGGGGGACGGCTGCCACGGCCTCCCGCGAACAGGCGTAATACGTTATGTCTGTTCCAACGAAGTCGGTAAGCTTCTTGTTGGCAAAGGTTCAGATTCTTACTTTGTATACTTCGCATCACTTCGTTCAGAATGACAAAACCCGGTTCCTGTTTCCTGTTTCCTGTTCCCTGTTCACGGTTGCCATGCCGTCCCGCGAATAGCAGTAGGGCGAGATTGAGGGGATTGTGACATTGGTGTGACGAGGATGTTGCTCCCACCTCAATCCGCCGTTGTGTGTGATCATTGTGTACGGCGGATTAAGAGGAAGAAATATCGCCGTT
>DHRN01000011.1:0-18349 GCA_002411175.1 Anaerolineaceae bacterium UBA5311
CTGATGCGAACGTATTGGGGCAGAGCGGTTGTACTGGTGTTTGTTGCCAAAAATCCTTCCTTTCATCGAGAGCCTGACCGAGTTGTATAGATGTCTATATTATAGTTTGTTATCGAGATATGTCAAGACAAGAATTTTCTTCGAAAACCTTAGCCTCAGCTTAACCCGATAACTATTAACTGGAGCGCCTAAAGCTGGCTGCTATTGGCATTACTTCGTTGCTACGGGCACTGTCTCACTTTTTTACTCGGTTTTAACATCAGTATTGATCACCAGGTTGTTGTCGGGACGACAATCGGGCGATTGCAGCCAAGGTTGTTCAAACAACCTTGACAATCAGAATGAAAAGATGTATATACAACATAGACTATCATTTCTTTTTGGATTGTGGATCTCTGCTTAACACAGAACTGCCATATACCCGGAGTATGGCTTGCCTGTTTCGGAGTGAGTCGCAGATGGCAAATTTGATCAGACTATCCACATCTCAGAACTATTCGAACAGGTTATAAAAGGAGGCTAATATATTATGACGACTGTTAATCATCTTACTGGTGGTGAAGCCAGAATGGCTGTCCAATTTTCCGTTCAATCTCTAAATGCATCTGTTAAATCAGGAGACGAGCACGATGTTCAACGTATTCAGAATTTTCTACTTGATCCCCAGGAATATAAGCTGTTAAAAGGTGCGGTTAATGCTATTGGCGTTACTCCACGCTTCCGGGATGTTATTAAGACGTTCACAGTGGCTGACGGAGAGATCCCGGCGGGGTTCCGTGTAGAATCCAAATTATGCTCCGATGGTCTTCTGCAAATTGACCTTGTTCGTGACATTTCCTATGATAAAAACGGTATGAAGCGTCCCACAGGAATGATATTCTCAGCTGATACGGCAAACCCCTATGAGATCGCCCCTATCGCGCCGTTGCTTGGCAACCTGACTTGCAATCCCGGGATCGTGTATGATCTGTTTATTAATAACCCAAAAGCAAATATTGGCAATAAATACCAAACGCGGGACGAAGTGTTTGAGGAAATCGGACGCATTTTGGGTCCTGGATGTGATATCAGCGTTGAGTTGAACAACCCTTTCGAACCTGATTTCGAAAAGATCCTCGAGGAAGTAGAAAATTTCAGAGACTTGCTCACCGAGTACCGTTTGGTTATTAAAGTCCCCCACACAGGACCGGTTAATGATGAAAATGTTGCTGAATTACTTACGGGCGACAAACGTTTTTCAGTACGCTATGACCAGGCGACAACGAAAGACGCGCTGCGAGGGCATAATCTTGCCCTCAAACTTCGCGAGCATGGATACAGAATTAATTACACCTTGATGTTTGAACCCTACCAGTCTGCCCTGGCATTGCAGGCAAAGCCTTATTTCATCAATAGCTTCATCCGGCACCGCCTTATGCAAACAACAAAATTAAAACAACTGCTCGACTTTTTTGAGCTGACAAATGACACCAAATATCTCGTTGAAATCCGGGATCTGATGTTGGTAAATGACTATCTTCACAAAAACGAACAGAATACCGATCTTTTCAAGATCCTCAAGCTTTCCCGGGATATTGTGCGCTATCGGAATATTGATAATGAGGTGGGGTCGGATGGTTTGGACGGGGTGCGCCACAATCTGCGATTGTTGCGTCATACGAATTTGTCTGATACACGCCTGATTATCTGTTCAATGGAGGGTGATTACAATTACCCGGATATCGACAGATTGATGACCGATCCGGAATATGGTGATGTAGTAGATCGGGTTGTTATCACGGCGGAACCAGGTTATCTGGCACGTTTCACCTCAACAAACCAGGTAATCTCCTACCAGCGTAGATTTATGAATGCAGCTGAGGGACAATCATAAGGAACATGCGCGATTTAAGCGTTTGAGTTGGTAAAAGGCTGTTCCAGGTTTGGTGACACCTTGTTTGTGCGATTTGATAATTTGTCAACTTTTCAAAATCTTTGATGGGATGACCGTCGATTCCTCATTTCGATTCCACCATGTACTTCGTTTGTAAATGTGATTGCTTTTTATTCGGTTTTGGACAATACCACTGTACTTTTGTGTAGAGAATTTTAATTGGGGAAACGGCGGAAAATGAGATATATTTACCGCATGACAAAAAATAAGAGAGTCTTGATAAGAGGTGGGGGGGATTTGGCAAGCGGTGTCGCGGCTGTGATGCACCGTGCCGGCTGGCAGGTTGTGATTTGTGAATTGCCCGACCCGCTGGTGGTCAGACGCAGGGTCGCCTTCGCTGAAGCCGTCTGGGAAGGCAGCGTTGTTGTCGAGGATATTGAGGGCGTTCGGGCTGAGAATCTGCAGGACCTGGAAGCTATCCTGAATTCCAATCGGATAGCTGTTATGGTGGATGCGGATGCCACGATTGCCGGACAGCTGGCATTTGACGGCATGGTCGACGCGCGGATGTTAAAACGCTTTGACGCGTATGTTGGCAAGCTGCCTCTGATTGGATTGGGTCCTGGATTCTCAGCCGGCATCAACTGCAGCGCAGTTATCGAAACAAATCGTGGTCCTGACCTTGGCAAAGTTATCTGGGAAGGTGCGGCAGAAGCAGACACGGGCATACCCGGGTTTGTGGAAGGGCGCGGGCTGGAACGCGTTTTGTATTCCAGGTCCAGGGGAAGGTTGATCAATTATGCTGATATTGGTGAGATAGTCAGGAAGGACCAGTTAATCGCCAGGGTGGAAGACGCAGAGATAAGAGCTCCATTTGACGGGGTCTTAAGAGGAATGGCGCGTCCGGGTTTGCTGGTGAAGCAGGGCGTTAAAATTGGCGATATTGACCCGCGCATGGACGAGAGGCTTGCTTACCAAATCTCTGACAAGGCGCTGTTGACCGGAGAAGCTGTTTTGGCAGCGTTTAACCAGATTCTGAGTGACCTGTAATGATCGTTGAATATATCCAGCATTTGCGCGTAGCAAAGCCGTTGGCGGTCGCTATTGTTGGCGCCGGGGGAAAGACAACCTTAATGAAAGAACTTGGCTGTCTCTTGCCTGGAATGTTAATTAGTACCACGAGCACCAAGCTAGCCGCTGATACAGCCTTGTTTTTTGACAGGCATGCTCAACTTAAAGGAAAGCAACCAGTTTTTGGCTTGTTCGATGAGCCTCAGGTAAAAAAGATGCTGATAACCGATCACACTTTTAATGATGAAAAGAAGCTGGAAGGATTAAACCCACACCAGTTGGAATCTTTACATCAGCTTTGCCATGAGAATCAAGCCACCTTACTGATTGAAGCAGACGGAGCCAGGCACAGGCAATTGAAGGCGCCGGCAGTCTGGGAACCAGTCATTCCGCCTTTTTCGAACCTGGTCATTTATGTGGTTGGCTGTGAGATTTTCGGAAAAACTTTGAACGAAGATAATGTCTTTCGCAGTGAAATCTTTGCCTCATTGACAAACAGCAGTCCGGGAGAGCTAATTCATCCCGGGATGCTTTCAAGGTACTTGCGCCATCCTGAAGGTGGGCAAAAGGGAATTCCTGGAAGCGCTAAAAAGCTGCTCTTTTTTACCCAATTTGCTTCTCAATTTTCGCACCTGGCAGAGATTGAAATGGTTGTAAACCACCTCGATGGAGCTTTTGATTCCGTTTTTGTAGGATTGTTTAGCAAGGGTGGAGAACGCCATCTGATGCAATCACGTAAGCTTCTTTGAATCTAAAAAAAACTATCATGACCTCAAGCTTTGGTATTGACTGATAAGTCAAAGGCTTTCCAACGCAGGATAATATTTCTTCGGGTTTTATTAGAACCATCAGTGAAGCGAATTGTTTCGGTTATGATTAAACGCGAAAGAAATGAGTGAACTTAAATGCAAAAATTATTTGAAAAATACTACAAAATCTTCCAGTTGGAAGGCAGCCAGGGTTACAAAGACAAGGCTGTGATGGGCGGGATGAGAGCCCTGGCAACCCGCTGGCCTTCCGAAGCCAGGGAGAATGCTGTTTCTGAAAATCTGATTCCTGTTGTTTCTTCGATCCTTAATCATTATCCCGATCTGGACGAAAGCGACCGTCGTAAAGCCTTATTGGAAATTGGCGATTGCCTCTCAATCCCCAACATTCACAGCTTGCCCGAGTTTATCCCCAATGAGGCTCCTCCATCGCAAACTGAACACGCGAAACGAACAGAGCCAAAGCAGCAATTGGCAGCGGAAACCAGGACACCAACTGCCCAACCTGAAGAGCAAGTTGTCCGTTCCAGGGTGAACATACGTCTGCGTGAAATCGCCAGCAAGCCGATGGGTGATGCCACGTATGGGCTGGACGTACCTGTGGATGTCATCCGCGGGGTTGGCGAAAAGCAAGCCAGTCACCTGGTGAAAATGGGTGTCAGGCAAATAAAGGACCTGCTCTACCTTTTCCCCAGACGATACGACGACTATTCGAAGCTGAAAACGATTAACCATTTGGTTTATGGCGAAGAGATTACGATTCTCGCCAAGGTTATCAGCGTTGAGGCGTTTAAGACGAAAAAAGGGAAAAGGTTGGTCGAAGCTGTCGTTTCGGACACAACCGGAGCTTTGCGCCTGCTCTGGATGAACCAGGATTGGCACTTGCGCTACCTCAAAAAAGATTTGTTCATCTCGATATCGGGCAAAATTGATACCTACCTGGGGCATCCGGTCATTTGGTATCCTGATTATGAGCCGATCGACCGGCAGCAGCTGCATACAAACCGTATCGTGCCGGTATATCCCCTCACCGCTAAAATCACTCAACGTTGGCTGCGACGAACCCAATTTAACACTGTCCGTTATTGGGCGCCGAGAGTGAGCGACTTTTTGAACGAGGATATTCGCTCGAAAGCAAAGGTGCTGAACACAACCGATGCTTTACTGCAAATCCATTTCCCTGAAAACCAGGAAGCCCTGGAGGCTGCCCAGCGAAGATTTGCCTTTGACGAAATCTTCCTGCTGCAGGTTGGTATTCTGCAGCAAAAGAGGATGTGGCAGCAATTACAGGGACATGCCTACCATGTAACCGATGAGTGGCTGGATGAGAGAATTAAGGCACTGCCCTATGAACTGACCGCTTCACAGCGTAAAGCAGTTGACGAGATCCGGACCGACCTCTCGCAGGAACATCCAATGAACCGCTTGCTGCAGGGCGATGTTGGTTCAGGGAAGACCATCGTAGCAGTTTTGGGAATGGCAATGGTGATTGAGTCGGGAGCACAAACCGCGATCATGGCGCCGACAGGCATCCTGGCGGAGCAGCATTACCAGACCATTCGCTCTTTGCTGACCGTGGAAAACCCCAAACAGGCAGCCTATCTGGAAGGCGGGCAGGTGCGCTTATTGACTGGAGATACCTCCCAGGCAGACAGAGCAGAGATCCATGCAGGCTTGGAATCGGGTTACATCAAAGTGCTGATCGGTACGCACGCACTGATTGAAGACCCGGTCAAATTCCAAAACCTGCAAATGGTCGTTGTCGATGAGCAGCACCGCTTTGGTGTTGCCCAAAGAGCGGCATTACGGGCAAAGGGTGATAATCCGCACCTGTTGGTGATGACAGCCACGCCAATTCCGCGCTCACTGCAATTCACTATTTTTGGAGACCTGGATGTGAGTATCATGGACGAGCTGCCGGCTGGGCGCATGCCCATTCAGACCTTCGTCGTCTATCCAACCGAGCGTGAACGGGTATATCGGAAGATCAGAAGCGAAGTTGAACATGGCAACCAGGTGTTTATCATTTATCCGTTGGTAGAAGCCGGTGAAAATGAAGAAATAAAAGCTGCTGTTGATGAACAGGTGCGCCTGCAGCAGGAAATTTTTCCCGATCTGAAGATAGGGCTGGTGCATGGCAGATTACGCCCTGCTGAAAAAGATCAGGTGATGCTGGCTTTCAGGGAAAAAGCTTTTGATATCCTGGTATCAACCTCCGTTGTCGAGGTTGGGGTGGACATCCCCAATGCGACTGTGATGGTGATCGAAGGCGCTAATCATTTTGGCTTGTCGCAGCTGCACCAATTCAGAGGTCGGGTTGGTCGCGGAGATGCGCAGTCGTATTGCTTCCTGATTCCGGATAATGATAATGCGGTTGAAAACCGACGTCTGCAGGTGATGACAGAGACCAACGACGGATTTAAGTTGGCTGAAATCGATTTGCAGGAAAGAGGTCCCGGAGATTTTCTCGGCACAAGACAGGCAGGAGCGCTGAATCTGCAGGTTGCCAGCCTGGCAGATATCAACCTGATTAAAGAAGCCAGGGAAATTGCCGAAGAGATCCTGGCAGAAGACCCTGACCTGACCGATGGGGAATATCTGACATTAAAAGATGCGCTGGAGGTCTTCTGGCCTCAAACTGATGGCGCAGGAGATGTGAGCTGATGAGAAAAGTGCTTTTCCCGGGAACATTTGATCCTGTTCATTACGGACATATTGATATCGCAACCAGAGCAGCGAATTTGTTTGACCAGGTGGTTGTCGCTGTCTATGACAAACCGATGAAGTCCCTTCTGTTCAACCCGGAACAACGGATTGCCATGACGACAACTGCTTTTACAGAAATTGAAAACATCAGTGTGGTCGGTTATTCGGGGTTGACTGTTGTTTTTGCCCGTGAAATTGGCGCGCAAGCTATCGTCAGAGGTCTGCGTGTTTTTTCCGATTTCGAATATGAATTCAGAATGGCTTTGGCAAATGACCGACTCGATTCAGAAATTGATACCATCGCGCTGATTACTTCCGAAGAAAACACCTTCCTGTCGTCCTCTACAGTCAAAGAAATCGCCTCCTTTGGCGGGGATGTTTCCAGCATGGTGCCGCCAACCGTACACCAGGCGTTGAGGGAGAGGTTCCCGGAATGAAAAACCGAGCAGGATGGTAAATGATCGGGCACGAAAGATGCAACGTTATTCTTGATTAGAATGTATTGTTTTTCAGATGGAGAGAATTATGGACATCTTACACTTGGTTGATCGATTAGAAGAGTTGTTCAATAACAGCAAACCGATTCCATTGTCACGAAGTGTCGTGGTGGATGAAAACTCGTTCATGGATATTATCGATCAGATGAGGATATCCATACCAGACGAGATAAAAAAGGCGCAACAAGTAATCGCTCAAAAAGACCGCATCCTTGCCCAGGCGCAGGAAGAAGCCAACCGGACAGTCTCAATAGCACGTGAAAAAAGCGAACGGATGGTGGAAAAATCTGACATCTATCAATCTGCCCAGACAAAAGCCGATGATATCACCCGGCAGGCTCAACTGGTCGCCCAGCAAACCCAGCACGATGCTGATCGTTATGTTGCGGACACACTGGTTGGGTTGGAAAGAGAATTGAAAAGAGTGTTGAACCAGGTTGAAAACGGAATTAAAGCCCTGCAACCTGAAGATAATGACGGTTAATTGTTCAGAACAGACAAAAAACACCGCGGCTTGTTGCGCAGCCGCGGTGTTTATATTTAAACGGCTGAGATTGCTCAAGCCGTATCGTCGGAATCGCTTTTTGAGGCTGCTTTGCGGCTGCGCTTTTTTGCGGGTCGTAAGCCGTTTTGATATTTTAGCTCCCCGACGATGGAGTTTTCGAGCACCGTGTCCATGTGGTCGACCAAAACTATCACAAGTTCCTCGCGTATCCGCTGCGGAACTTCGACGAGGTCCTTTTCGTTCTTTGTGGGAATTAAAACCTTCTTAAGACCCGAACGATGGGCGGTAAGCACTTTTTCCCGTACTCCGCCAATCGGCAGAACCCTTCCCCTGAGTGTAATTTCTCCGGTCATGGCTACTTCATGGCTGACAGGCACGCCCAAAACGGAAGAAATTAAAGCTGTGGCGAGCGTGATCCCCGCGCTGGGTCCATCCTTGGGGATGGCTCCCTCGGGGACATGGATGTGAATATCGGTTTCTTCAAAAAAATCATCGGGGATCTCAAATAATTTTTGCTTTGACTTCAGGTAGCTTAGAGCTGCCTGGGCAGATTCCTGCATGATTTCACCGACCTGACCTGTAATCTGAAGATTGCCCTTGCCGGCAACCACCAATACTTCGACAGGCATTATTTCCCCACCGTTCTCCGTCCATGCGATCGCGGTCGCCATTCCAATTTCATCCTTCGCTTCCGCGGTCATCGGGAAGAATTCAATTGGACCGAGCAGTTCGCTCACCAAATTAGGATCGACAAGAGTGGGGAATTCGCTGCCTTCCGACTTTTTCGTGGCAATTTTACGCAGCACAGTGCCAATTTCCCGTTCGAGGTTGCGCACACCGGCTTCATAGGTGTAACTGGCGATAATCAATCGCAGCGCTTCATCTGTGAACTCGATCGGTTCTTCATCCAGTCCGTTTTCCAACATCTGATCAGGAATCAGAAACTGCCTGGCAATGGCAATTTTGTCCTCTTCGATATATCCAGGAAACTCGATTATTTCCATGCGGTCAAGCAGCGCGGGCGGAATGGTCGCAAACGTGTTGGCGGTAGTGATGAAGAACACCTTTGAAAGATCGTATGGCACTTCAATATAGTGGTCGGAAAATGAAAAGTTTTGTTCCGGATCGAGCACTTCGAGCAGGGCAGCGGAAGGGTCGCCGCGAAAATCAGCACTGAGTTTGTCAATCTCATCGAGCATGAACAGGGGGTTGACCACTTTAGCCTTGGTCATGGTCTGCAATATTCTTCCTGGCATCGAACCGATATAAGTGCGCCGGTGACCCCGGATTTCAGCTTCATCATGTACACCGCCCAGGGACATACGCACGAACTTCCGGTTCATCGCGGAAGCGATCGACTGTCCCAGCGAGGTCTTGCCGGTACCCGGAGGACCAACAAAACACAAGATCGGCAGCCGATATTTCTTAGGACGCAGGCTTCTTACTGCCAGGAATTCGACGACCCGATCTTTTGCTTTTTTGAGCCCATAATGATTTTTATCCAGAACCTCGCGGGCTTTGCAGACATCCAGATCATCTTCAGTTTCTTCTGACCAGGGCAGGTCGAGCAAGTAATGCAGGTAACTCGAGATCATGCTGTTTTCAGGCGAGAGCGGCGGGGCGGAACGAAGACGGTTTAGCTCCTTCTCAACGGTCTCGCGCACTTCATCGGGCAAAGTCGATTTTTCGAGCTGCTCTTCGATCTTATAAATATCCGGATCTGCAGATTTTCCTTCGTTCAGTTCAACCTGCAGTCGGTTGATGTGTTCCCGCAGAACAGCTTCGCGCTGGTTCTTGTCGAATTCTTCGTGGATGCTGGTGAGGACCTTGATATCCAACTCCATCATGCGGGTCTGGGCTACCATCCTGGTATGCGCCAGCCTGAGGCGGGCTAAATCGTTACTCTCCTGCAGAAGTTCCATCTTTTCTATACCAGACAGGTATAGGTGGGCACCAATAAAATCTGCCAGCTTTCCAGCGTGGTCGATTTCGAAGGCATAGTCCAGCTTTTGTCGGTTCAGACTTGAAGGCAAACTGGCGAGTTTACCCAGGCTGACTTTGGCGCTGCGGATTTCACTTTTGACTTCGTTGGTGCGTCTTGCCGGTTCGTGAACAATTTCCACTTCAGCGTAATGACGACCTTGCTTTTCAAAGATTTTGATCAATCTGACCCTTCTGCGGGCTTCCATGAAAATTTCGTGCTCATCATCACCGCTGCGGGATGAAAAATCGAATTCCACCCCAAATGCCATTTCCATACCAACGGGGAGAATCGATTTGATTGTCAGAGTTTCGATATCTTCGTCAATAGGATAGCAGACTATCAAAGTTTCATTTTTAAGGATTGCCTCCCTGAGTAAACCCGGGTCAGAGACCATCGAATCATTGTAAAGCTGACTGGTTTCCTCTGGAAGCAGGGGATCGTTGAACATCATAATCAAAGGAGCAGTGAAGCGTTTTTCTTTGCTGGCGGTTCGGTTTTTGCTTAGAAAAACCGTGGTCTCGGTAGAGATGTTTTCAGGATAGTCGGTGTAATCGTCCATATTGAAGAATCAAAGTGTCCTTAATAATTTACTTGATGCCAGGTTGCCCTGGCTCCAGCAGCGATAAAAAGGCTGCCAGTGACAAGTATACCTTTAGAACCCCCGGCAAGGGAAATTGCTTTTGCCATCGCTTCTTCAATAGTCGGTTCGGTGATCGCTTCAATATCGTATTCTGAAAGAAACTTTTTGAGCTCCGTGGGAGTTGCAGCACGGGGATGCAGGGATTGGGTGGCGATCACCAACTCAGACCGCGGCAGAATCACGTTCAGCATATCCTTCATTGATTTATCAGCCGACGCTCCGAAGATCATGATGAAAGGGAGGTTGGGAAAGTATTCGTCGATCGTGCTCACGAGGCGTTCCATTGAGTCACCGTTATGGGCAGAATCGATCACTACTGGCGGATTCTCCCTGAGGATTTCAAACCTGGCGGACCAATGTACATTCCTAAATCCGGTCTTGATGGATTTTCGGGTAATGCTGAAGCCAGCCAGCCGAATTTGGTCGAGGGCAGCGACAGCCGTTGCTGCGTTTTCGACCTGGTGCTGCCCGAGTAAGGGCAAACTGAGTTTGAGTGGTGTGCGTGTGCTGATATTTCTTCCCTGGACCTTCTTTAACCGTGACTTTATCATGAAAGTCTGTTCCTTCAGGCTATGGCTGAGGGGCAGGTAGTCATACTCGAGGTCAACTTCAAAAAGCGGGGCATGCCGCTCCTTCGCGATTTCTCTCAAAGCTTCCAGCGATTCTGGTTTTTGGGGCGAAACCACAACCGGACGTCCGGGTTTGATAATACCGCCTTTTTCAGCTGCAATTTCGGTAAGCGTGTTGCCCAGAACGGACATGTGATCGTAGGAGATCGATGTGATCACCGAAACCAGTGGGTCGACCACGTTGGTTGCATCGAGCCTGCCGCCAAGCCCGACCTCGAGCACGGCTATATCGACCTTCTCCCGCGCAAAATACTCAAAAGCGAGGGCAGTGGTAAGCTCGAAAGTGGTCGTTTCAGGCACCATTTCCGTAAGCGGTTTGAGCAGGTCAGCCAGCTCGATCACTTCGGCTTCCGGGATCATCTCGCCGTTAACTGTGATGCGCTCCCTGAAGTCTTCCAGGTGAGGCGAAGTATAAAATCCCACCTTATATCCGGAAGCCCTCAACGCTGAGGCGACCAGAGAGGCTGTGGAGCCTTTGCCCTTGGTGCCGGCGACATGGACACATGGATAGCGGCGTTCCGGATGGTTCAACAGGTCCATCAGCTGGTTCATCCGGTCCAGTTTGAAGAAACGATGTTTGTCATCAACATGTCGTTTCATGCTGAAGTCGACCCAGCTGTAAATCCAGTCCAGGGTGTCCTGATAGCGTTGATCTTGTGAAGAAAAAGCGGCTTGCCTATTCATTTACCGGGTTCACATCCATCATCAAAATATAACCAATAATCGCGAAGTCACCGGAGCTAAATTGTACCAACAGGCATTCGCGGTTGAAAGTGTCGAACTTGCGTTCCGCCATCGGTAGCAGTGTCATGGTTGTTCCCACCGGGATCCTGCCCGTGGCTGCAAAGTTGTCATAACAGTCATTCCTTGCCCATACTTCGCGGATCGTTTGAACCAGCATGATTGGAGTCGGTGTCACCGTGTACGTTGGCGTTGGTGAATAATCCGGCGTAGGCGTGAGCGTCACTGTCGCTGTTTGTGTCACCGTTGGAGTTAGCGTGATTGTCGGGGTCATCGTCACAGTTGGGGTTCGCGCGAGGTTTCTTTCGTATGCCGCATTCGAAATTCCCCTGGCTGCGAAAGTGATTCCTATGATCAACAGGGTGATGATAATCACAGCCCCCAAAGCGGCTATCAGGTACGTGGGCAGAAAAGCTCGCTTCAGCTCCAGGATTTTCGGATCCTGTGGAAATCGTTTGCGCGCTTTTGTACTGATTCTCAGCGCGTCAATCGCAAAATTCTTGTTGCCGGTTTCCAGGGCTTGTTCAGCCCTGGCGATAGCGTCTTCATTGGCGCTAATTTCGGTCTCAAGAGCGCTGATTTCATTTTCAAGAGCCAGACTCTGCGAGTCGTAGGCGTCCAGTTGGCGCAGATAATCGAGATTCTCACGGGCACCGTTTACTTTTTGCCTTGCAAGCGACGCTGTCGGCGCATTGGCGGCTTCTTCTTTGAATCGCTGTGTGTTATCCAGGAGCGATTGTATCGTTGCCGGAATAAGCAGGTCAAGCCGGTTTCGCAGGCGACCCAGCTGGGGGATTTCGCCGTATTTCATGCGGATTTTTTCCAGCTTGCTCTTAGCGTCAGCAAGCCTGGACGGGGGGATCTTGCCGCTAAGTGCGACCAGGTCGCTCACCTCGTTGAGCATGGCGATGTCTTCACGCACCTCGGCAGCTTTGTCGATGTATTCGGGGATGGCAACAGCGCTGGCAGCGGTCTGGATTTTCCCCAGTGCTGCCACCAACTCACCCTGAGCGAGCAGGTTTTCTCCTTCTTTATAGACGTCAAAAGCCTGCATCTGGTTTTCGAGGTCATGTTGCAGTTCTTCACCTTCGCGCCAGCGTTTAATACCGGCATCCTGAAGGTGATCAAAAGCTTCATCAAGATAGCTCAGGGCTACCTGGTAACGGAAAACGCGGGCGGCACTTTGCGCCTTCCCATAAGCCTTACCAGCTTCCGGAGGCAGGGCAACAGACGGAATGTTGCCCGAGCGCAGATACTCTTCGGCTTCGGCGTGGTGTTCCTGGGCGCGGGTCCAGCCAGGCTCCATCTGGATGACCTTTTCGTAGAGAGGGATGGCAGCCTGGTAGTTACCTCGGTAAAAGGCATCTTCCGCCTCGTCCATCATCCGCTCTGCTTCCGGGTCATGCGTGGACTGAAAGAATCGTTTCAAGGGATCGTTGTCGATCCCGCCCATGTCGTCTGCCCCGATGTTCGTCCGGGTGATCGGCGCAGGGGTACTGGCTGAAAGATCTCCCAAAATTGGTGCGGCTGGCGTTGCGCCGAATTCCTCTGGTGGTGAAAATTGCTCTTGAGTTGATCCACCTGCTGCCTCTGGCGGTTGGGCAGGACCCTGTGTTGAGGAGGAAGGTTCGCTTTTAGCAGGTTGTACTGCCTCAGCAGCAGCCCCGGACAGAAGCCGGCTTTTTTCACGACGCAATTCCCGCAGCAAACGGTTGGCTTCTTCGAGATCGTCTGTGCTGACCTTGTCGGAGATCCGGTTGGTCGCCAGGGCTTCGAGGTAGGTCGAAAGCGCGTTTTCTGCTTGCTCAAGGCTTTCCAGGCTGGGGTCTGAGGTTGAATTAAGTAAAAGTTTTGCCTGTTCAATTAATGAACTTATCATAGTAATTTCCTTTCAAAACGACAGCGTGATCTTTACAGTCGTTTTGAGTGCAATACCTGCAGCGCATTTTTCATCTCGGTGGGGGTGGTAAACTGTCCATCGAGCGCGTTATCAAGGAATTTCATTTCCTGTTCATTTAGCCGATTTTGCACGTCAAAAGAATAACTTGCCTTATAGTGTGTTGGAGAATTGGCGATATCTTCCGGTCGGTTGGGTCCCACGGCGACAGTGCCGGGGGCTTGCCTGCCGGTAAAGATATGATGCAGGGCTCGCGAACTGAGCTGTATCATATCGGCTTGCTGAACCTCCACCGAAAAATTAGTTGGCTGCCAGTGACCGATGTTCCAATCGATCATGATTACCTTTTCACGGATATCGTTCCAATAGTAATGAAGCAATTTATGATCGAGGAAGGTAGCCCCGCGGCTGTGCGCCTGTTCCAGGATGGTGCAGATCTGGATGCCAATATCGAGAACCTGTTTCATGCTCAGGTTGCGCACGAAATTTCCACGTGTGTAGCCGGCATCGCAAAGCAAATAGAGGTTTTCTTCCCAGCGTCGTTCCAAAACAAGAAAAGGCAGCCAGTTATCCTGGATGCGCTCTTCAAATTGTGCCAGAACGTCCTCAATATCATCAACTTCGAATACTGCCAGATCTCCTTTGATTTTGACGCCTTCGCCCTGCTTTTGCATTTGTTTGGTAAGCGGGGCAATTTCGGCAGGCCAGATAGTATTCGGGTCTGTTTTGAGGAAACCCGCCTGCAGCATGTGTGTCATCCCCTCTATGCCGCGCATATTCGCGAGAATATTATATTCTTCGAGGAACAAAGGTTTGGCGTAAGAGATTTTGTCGTGCCGCATCACCTTGAAAGCCGGATTATAACCAAAGGGCGAAGGTCCCGCCGTGTGTTTGTATAGAAAAACGCGTGCGCTTGAACCACCGGCTTCGGGGATGGCAAAATCATGCTGACCAGCGGTCAGCCATGTATCGAGGGGTTCTGCCAGGTAAAAACCACTGCTGGCGTCAAGTCTGATTTGTTGCATAATACCTTTCGCAAAGTCTGGCTATTTTACCATTGTTAGGAGATAGGTTGGTCAAAGTAACCAGCATCGCGTTTGACCAATTCGTCGAACCAAGGCAACAGGGGATGTATTGACTCGATTTCACGAATGCCTTCACGGATTTTCGTTCGGTCAGGCGTTGAGAGCAGGTCGAGATACTGGCGCTGCCAACGCTTGAAGACGGATACATCTTTTTTTCCTGGGTGGAGCAGCTCATCAACCCTGGTCAACGTAAACACCAGGTCGCCCGCGCTGTTTTGCGCCAGTCGGGTGCGTGCCATCGAAGTTTCGTTGATCACATCGAAGTTGCGCAGCAGGGAACGAACGGAGCGCAACAGCGTAAGCAAAGTCTGATTGATCTCACTGAAGACGCTTTGCTGCTGTTGGGCAAGCCAGGTCAATGAAGGAGAGTTGAAGCGGGGTATTTCCTGCCAAAAACGGAAGAAGGAGGCTTGCGCCTGGTCCAGATGATAGCTGAGATCGTTCAATAGTTGGGGGAACAAGCCCTGGTATTCTATTTTTTGCCAGAGTGTCGAAAAACTAAACAAATGACTCTGTGCTTCTGAAAGGGCAGGAAAATGAGGGTTTAAGATTCTCTTGTAGCGTGCGGAATTAATCCGTCTCTGTTTTAGCTCAGTCAGAGCAGGCAAAATCTCATTATTCCATTGCCTGGTGGTCTTTTTCATGTCTTTCAGAACCAACCAATCATTTGAAAAGGTTGCGCTTAACTCTGAGAGAAGGAACCAGTCGCCTGCTTCGGCGGTAGTTTTCCAACGATTTATCCTGTCAAGAACTTCATGAGCTTCTGTAACACACTGATGATCCTGCTGTGGAAACTCATCAAGCGATGACAAGGTGCTCTCCCGCGGAATGCTGGAAAAAGCGAAAAGAAATTCCTCTGCCAACTCTTTATAGCTGCCATACCAGGCAGGCAGCTGCTTTCTGATTGCTTCAAGGGAGACGTTGGCAGGCTCTTTCTGCTTTAGTTCGAAGTAGAAAACTTTGAGCACATCCAGCTGTTCAGTGGAAAGCTGCAGCCCTTCAATCTTCCTGACAGATAGCCTAAGACGCAGGTTTCCCTGGTAGAGCCACTGTGTAGGCCAGTTTTGCGCTTCAGCCTGTTGTCGGAGGGTGTCCAGGCTGAGCGCGTTAATCATCGCGAGCAGTAAAGCGTTGTACGTGTTTTGCCATTGAGTCAGATTAATATGGGTGGTGATGGAGCTTTGGTAATCGTAGAGATCCTGGGCAAATTCGGTCAGAGTTTGATCCTTGCCCGGACCATTTTCGAATT
This sequence comes from Anaerolineaceae bacterium UBA5311, assembly GCA_002411175.1. Classification (GTDB taxonomy): domain Bacteria; phylum Chloroflexota; class Anaerolineae; order Anaerolineales; family Anaerolineaceae; genus Mesolinea. The sequence continues at coordinate 15,645 of DHRN01000011.1, forward strand.
GGCTGATTTTTTCCTGCATTTCGCAGAGCGCATCCGCAAAAAGCAGCAGATAATCCAGTGTTGGTTCTGTGATGTAGAACTTCCGGATCGCTTTTTGGCAGCCTTCCAGTTCGGCGCTGTTCCAGCATTGGTAGATCTCGCGGATCAGGATCATCGCTTTTTGCAATTGGTTGTTGAGATTGGCTGGAATTTTAAGATGAATCGCGCTGGCATTGCTGAGCAGCTGTTTGAGAGACAGGAATTTTGCTCCCAGGGCTTCGTTTTCAGGAAGTTGTGCCCAATGGGATGCCAGATTGCGTAGAGCGACTTCGATTTGACTGATTTTTTCCGAGAGCAACCGAGCGGATGGGTCAGCGCTCTGGTTTAGAAGGTTTACCTGTACGTTCAGAATCCCCGCGAAAGCGAGCATCTCTGCATAGACGGTTTGGGAAGATTCAGAGCCATCATACATTTTGCGCATAGCATAAATTGCCTGCCCGAGAATGGAGGCATCTTTACCATCTGCTATCAATCTTCTGGAGAGCCAGACCGCTTCAACCCAATTATTATCAAGAATAAATGAAATCAATTCTTCAAGCGATTGTGTATTGAGTGATAATTTCGAGTTCAGAACGTATTCAGCCAACTTCCATCCGTCCGGGATCTTGATGGCAAGGTATTTGTTAAGCAGCACAAAAAGCTCCTGGACTTCGGCAGGCTGGTTGTTTTTGACAAACGATAGCAGCAAAGCCTGCGCGGAGGAAAAAATACCATCCGAAGAGACCTTGATTCCAAGCCCGTTCAGTTCTTTGCGCAGCTCGAGGGTTTGCCGCAGTGCGTCGTTATCGGCAAAAGCGCGGGAAAACCGTTGGAAAAGCAACCCATATTCAGTGGCACGCATGCTCAGGTAAGTTTCCAGATATTCGACACGCATCTGCAATTGTTTGATGTCCTGCAGGTCCAGGTCGGTTACCGAAACGGGCAAACCGAGGTCCTGCACAAGGTGAGGGGAGGTTTGGTCGAGCAAATTCCGCCCTTCGTCGAAGAGCTGCTGGTAATCCTGCCAGATCGGGCTGTTTTTAAGGTCCGGCTGGGGTTGGTGGAAGAGACCGTTTCCCCAGTCGATGAAACTCATCGTATTGCTGTTTTGATCCCAGAAAATATGGTCCATCTTGACATCGTTCCAGACCACACCCTTGCTGTGGGCTTGTTGAAGCAGCAGCAGCGTGCTCGAGAGCACCTTTACCAGAACGTTTTGCGGAATCGCTTCGCCGCTTTCGTGCCGGGCTGCCAGAAGGCTGTTGATCGAAAGCCCCTGGATCTCCTCACTGACGATGAAAAGATGGGCAGTCTTTGATGTGCCTTCGATGCTCTGATCGAGCAGGGTTGGGGTGTGAATGGTCAGTCCGTTTTTGGAGTAATCGAGACCACCGAGAGCGTTCAGGATTTTACCTTCAGTCTCAATTTGGCTTGCCTGGCGGACGATCGTCCCGCCGGACACATTTTGGAGCGGTCGTTTCATCACGCCTTGCAGGTTGCCGGGCTGGGAGGTGACACGTAACACTTCGCCAGCGTCACCGCTGCCGATTAATTCCTGGATCTGCCAGACCCGTTCCCGTCCGTTGACTGTTTTTGCCATGTGGTGAATTATAAGATAGTCGGACAAACACGAAAAACCCAGCCTTGACAGAGCAGAAGACGGTCACAGGCGAAAGGCTGGCATGCACAATAGTTTGCCTGAATTTGACCTTTGTCCCGTTGCGTTGATGCGATGTTGTTGTAGGGAACGCGGCTTGTCCCGTTCCGGCGAAGCCATCTTTTCGATGTCTATGTGGGGATGATCCCTTCTGTTTTCCGTTGTGTTGATTGTGAATTTTGTGGAAGGGGTCGAGCCCCTTCCCTACTTAATGATAACAATTATCACATGGGAACGCGGCTTGCGTGATCCGGCGAAGCGATGTTGTTGTAGGGAACGCGGCTTGTCCCGTTCCGGCGAAGCGATCTTTCCGTAGGGAACGCGGCTTGTCCGGTTCCGGCGAAGCGATGTTGTTGTAGGGAACGCGGCTTGTCCCGTTCCGGCAGAGCCATCTTTCCGTAACCAACTCGGCTTGCCCGTTCCGGCTAAGGTGAAAAATTGCGATATTTTGGCGGATTGTGGGCACGATATGGATTATGTAATCCAAGGTTCGTGGTGCCCCCAATTACGCCCTACGAGAGTTCACAAAGGTTGGAATTACTGCAAACATAAATACGTAATGCGGGAATAAAAAATACCCCCGGAGAGACAGGGTCCCCTGAAAGGGGATTCGAACTCCCAACCAACTGGCGTCTGTCCCCTCCGCGGGGATTCGAAGCCGGTGTGTGTTTATTAATTAACAAAATACCCCCGGAGAGACAGGGTCCCCTGAAAGGAGATTCGAACTCCCAACCAATTGGCGTCTGTCCCCTCCGCGGGGATTCGAAGCCAGTGTGTGTTTATTAATTAACAAAATACCCCCGGAGAGACACAGTCCCCTGAAAGGGGATTCGAACTCCCAACCAACTGGCGTCTGTCCCCTCCGCGGGGATTCGAAGCCAGTGTGTGGTCACCAAATAATAAAATACCCCTGGAGAGATTCGAACTCCCAACCAATTGGCGTCTGTCCCCTCTGCGGGGATTCGAAGCCAGTGTGTGGTCACCAAATAATAAAATACCCCCGGAGAGATTCGAACTCCCAACCAACTGG
>DHRN01000011.1:18533-20727 GCA_002411175.1 Anaerolineaceae bacterium UBA5311
AACCAACTGGCGTCTGTCCCCTCTGCGGGGATTCGAAGCCAGTGTGTGGTCACCAAATAATAAAATACCCCCGGAGAGATTCGAACTCCCAACCAACTGGTTCGAAGCCAGGTACTCTGTCCATTGAGCTACGGGGGCATTGAGCGATTATTATACTTGAAAAATCACTGCAGATTGTAATAGTTATAAACCGATGCCGAGAGGTTGGCGAAAAGCAGATTGGCATGGTCGAAGATCACTTGAACCGGCTGGTGGACAAATATTGAAAGAATATAATCGCCTCCCTGTGTGTATACAATCCCAGAATCACCCATGGTATGCACGAATCCGCTGTGTATTTCGTTTGCCCAGCCGTGTTTGTGCGCGACGGTTGTGCCGCCTGGTACTCCCGCTTCAATAAGATGACCGATTTTATTTTTGCTTAAATAATCAACCATCATCAGGCATTCTTCCTGGGTAATTGCGCCCTCAAAAGCCAGCGGTATCGAACCGCCATAATCCTCGGCACAATAATAAATGTCTTCCAGCAGCAAGCCCATATCCAGTACGGTCGTCTGCCCATAACGGTCCGGACCCGTATCGTAATCTGTGCGGCTGTTGGCAGGCGTTGATATCTCCTGTAAAAGTGGCGAGCCGAGGCTGAAAAAGCCTGCCCAGAAGGTGTTCTCAAGTCCCAGAGTCTGCATGTCGTCAGTTATCCGGAGGGGAGCCAGGTTGGGTTCGATCACTTTTTTGGCAACCGAATCGGTCGATTCGTTGCTGGATTGCTCGACCATTTCCTCAATTTCCGCCAGAATCTCGGGGTCATACGGACTCTCGAGTTCCTTAAAAAGCGTGATCAGCGCAGGGATTTTGATCACACTCCAGGACGAAAAGGCGATATCGACTGGGGGAGGGTCATCGCCAATGCGCGAATGGGTGAAATGCAGCACCCATCCGTTTTGCAGATCCTTAAAGTAAAACTCGACCACCCCATCGAAAGTTGCCTCGTCGATGATATCTTTGAGCATAAATTCGAGAATTTCGAACGACGGCTTTTGCGGGCGGGTCTGGGCTACATCGAGTGTGACCGAGCGGTTTGTGCTCGAACCAAGCGCGTCTTTGACACGTTGGACAGAAATCGGATAGTTCAACTCCGTGCCTGCCAAACCGGAATAAAAACCTGCTTCGCCAGGGATGGGCATAGGCGGAGTAGCGGGGATATCGTAGCGGATGCTGATTTCATTTTCGAGGAAAGCCTGAATGCGCTCCTCGTCGTAGGTAGCTTGAAGGGGGATCGTCGTCGTTGTGATCGGTTGGTTCCAGAGATATTTCCAGAACCCCGACCAAAAAGGCTCGTTGGTGCGCTGCTTGTCGGCTGCCGCGAGCATATTGTTGATCTGAAGTTCAAAGCCCAGCGTGGCAGGGCGTACCTGGATGTGAGCATCGTTGTATTTTAACTCTATCGGTGCCATGTAAACCTGCACCAGGCGTTGGGAAGCCTCCTCGAATTCAAGACCATCAATCGGGATGCCGGCAATTCTCATTCCCGTCGGGAAAGTAGCCCGAACCTGGGCATAGCGGACCAACTGTAAGATGGTCAGAAAGCTTGCCATGACAATCAGCCCGAGGGCTGCCCAGCGGATGAGACTTCCGTTTTTTCGCATACATCCATTATAAACGTCTTAGGAAAACGTATTCCTGGCTACTCCCAAAGCAGGTTGTTGCACCAAATTTAATTAAAGTAACCAAAAAGAGAGTTGCTGCCAGTATGGGCGTGGCGGCATTACAAGCTGGACCTGTAGGATGGCAGGCAATTGGGGTGCTGAATGAAATTGAGATTGTCATTTTGAACGACTGAGTCTTTGTCATCCTGAACAACTGAGTCTTTGTCACTCTGAACGAAGTGACACACAGTGTACTTCGTAAGGATCTTGACGTTTTAAACACAGCGACTGTTTTGTAGTAAAGCTAAGATTCTTCCCAAAAGAGGCTCAGAATGACAATTAAAAAGCCAAGATTCTTCGCAAAAGAGCCTCATAATGACAATTAATAAGCCAAGATTCTTCGGAAACGAAGCACAGAATGACAGTTCGTTTGTCAGAATGAAGGTGCTCAAGAATGTTGGAAATCGGAAATTTTGTTGCGCTCTCACTACACGACCGCGCCGGTACTACGCCACCAAACCGCTCTTCCCACCCCCTCTTTAGAGGGG
>DHRN01000011.1:20835-24351 GCA_002411175.1 Anaerolineaceae bacterium UBA5311
GGGCAGGGGGGTGAGAGAATTGCACGATGAAGGCAAGAGGGCGGTCATTGCGAGCCGTGTTGCCATTTAGCCCTTCAGACGCAGGGATATTCCGCTTTGGCAAAACGGCGTGGCAATCTGCAGTTACCTGGCATTAACAGAGGATTGAAAGCAGGCTGCCACGCCCCCTCATTATGAATCAAAAGTTCCTGCCTTCGAATGACGGGGGCTCGCAGTGACGGATAACAAAATTACATTTTCAAAGCTCCCACTCCCTGCTCTCTGTCTCCTGTCATCCTGTACGTAGTGACACACAGTGTGCTTCGTAAGAATCTTGACGGTTCATTTACAACGACCATTCGACCGTAAAGTTCAGATTCTTCGCAAAAGAGGCTCAGAATGACAATAAAAACCCAAGATTCTTCGCAAAAGAGGCTCAGAATGACAGTCTGTCAAGCAGAATGACCACTTCTCAAGCATAATAACAGACTCTTAATCAGAATGACCGCCTTTCAAGCAATTCTTTGCCCAGGTCTGGTCGAATGTGACACGGTTACCCAAAACAATAAAAACCCTCACAATTCCAAAAACCATCCCATCTGCCCCAGGAAATTCTACTGCCCACACCCATCGAGGTTGTTTTGACGCAGGCGGTTATTGTGTTACACTTTTGCTTATTCCAAGCGCCAGATTTGGCGTCTTTTTATGAGGATATAGGAGCTCTGGCGATGAAAGTAATTTTGACGGGTTCGATAGCGATCGACTATCTGATGAAATTTCCGGGTCTTTTTAGCGACCATTTGTTACCCGAACACCTCGACAAGGTAAGTCTGTCTTTTCTCGTGCCCGAGCTTTCCCGCCGGGATGGCGGTGTTGGGGCAAATATTGCCTACAACCTGGCTATGCTTGGTGGAGAAGCTTTATTGTTTTCGACCGCTGGGCAGGATTTCCCGGAATACGCCAAACGTCTCGAAGCAGTTGGCGTTGATACCAGCAGCGTGAAAATCATCTCCGATAAGTTCACCGCTTCTTTCTTCGCGACAACTGACAAAAACAACGCGCAAATTGCCAGTTTTTATACCGGCGCGATGGCAGATGCTGCCGACTTATCATTAACAGAAGCTCCTTATCAATGCGATGATTTTGTGATGATCTCTCCAACCGACCCGGCGGCGATGGCACGATACATTGAAGAGTCAATCGAATTGTGTCTGAAAACATTGTTTGACCCCGGGCAGCAGGTGATTAGTGTGGATGCAGATTTGCTGCGCAGAGGGCTCGAAAGCGCTCATGGTTTATTTGTCAACGAATACGAGTTTGAACTGATGCAGAAACAAACCGGCTACAGCGAGGAAGAATTGCTCTCAAAACCTGTCTTCAGCGTGATCACATTGGGCGAAAATGGCGCGAGGATACATTCCGCTGAAGGTGAGTTGTTCGTTCCAGCATTAAAGGGCTTGAATATCATCGACCCAACCGGTGTTGGCGATGCCTTCAGAGGTGGTTTTTTGCGCGGTTACCTGGCAGGTCTGAGCCTGAAGATTTCGGCTGAGATGGGCACGGTGCTTGCTGCTGCCTGCATCCAGGAAAACGGAACCCAGGAACATCGTTTAACCTGGGATGAATTTGTGAAAGAATACAGAAAACACTTTGATGATCAGGGTGAACTGGATACAATTGGAAAATAAAAAATAATCGGAGTGATGAATGGATAATTACAATATCAAAGATCTGAACCTGGCAGAAGGCGGTCGCCGCAGGATGGACTGGGCTGCCCGCGAAATGCCTGTGCTTTCTATTTTGGAAGAGCGTTTCCGGAAAGAACGACCTTTTGAGGGCGTGCGCATGTCTTGCTGCATGCATGTGACCACCGAAACCGCCAACCTGATGCGCGCGATGCAAGCTGGTGGCGCAGATATCGTTCTGACAGCGTCAAACCCACTTTCGACCCAGGATGACGTTGCCGCGGCATTGGTTGCGCAATATGAGATCCCGGTTTTCGCGATCAAAGGCGAAGACGATGTGACTTATTACAAAAACTTGCATGCGGCACTGGATCACAAACCGCATATCATTATGGACGACGGCGCGGACCTGGTGGGCACAATCCATAAAGAACGCCGCGACCTGATCCCCAACATCCTCGGCGGTACCGAAGAGACAACAACCGGCGTTGTGCGTTTACGCGCGATGGCGATGGACAAGGTCTTAGAATTCCCGATGATGGCTGTGAACGACGCCATGACCAAGCACATGTTTGACAACCGCTACGGTACCGGTCAGTCGACGATTGACGGCGTTATACGGGCTACGAATGTGCTATTGGCTGGCAAGAATTTTGTTGTCGCTGGTTATGGCTGGTGCGGACGCGGGCTGGCGATGCGTGCCCGTGGTATGGGCGCGAATGTGATCGTAACCGAGGTTGACCCGCTGGTGGCGTTGGAAGCGATTATGGATGGCTTCCGGGTAATGCCGATGATGGAAGCCGCCCCGATTAGTGACATTTTCATCACCGTCACTGGTGACCTGAACGTGATCGACACACACCATTTTGAGGTAATGAAAGACGGAGCCCTGGTTGGGAACTCGGGGCATTTCAATGTGGAGCTCAATATCGCCGCGCTCGAAGAAATGGCAGTTGGAAAAACCCGCGTACGCCCGTTTGTGGACGCTTACGAACTGGCTGATGGTCGCAAGATTAACATCCTTGGTGAGGGTCGCCTGATCAACCTGGCAGCGGCTGAAGGGCACCCCGCTTCGGTGATGGATATGAGCTTTGCCAACCAGGCGTTGGGCGCGGAATTCTTCCTGAAGCATCACGACAGCCTTGAAAACAAGGTGTATGACGTACCGGAAGATATCGATCGTGAAATCGCCCGCCTGAAGCTGGACTCGATGGGGATTGAGATCGATGTACTCACAGAAGAACAGGTTCGATACCTGAATTCCTGGGAAGAAGGAACCTAAATCGTTTTCCATAATGAAAAATGACCCCTCAATTATTCTGAATGAGGGGTCATTTAAAAAGTTCTTTATGGCTGTTTGAAAATGTTAATGCTATAAAAATCTTTGTCCGATAAATCAGCTTGAAAAGTAGGTATCGGCCATATAATGGGATAGCCTTTATCATCTTTATAGCCAAAAATATGTGGATCATCAGTTTTTCTAAACTCGATTAGTTGTTCTTTAGTGTAGCGAGGGGGTTCCACAATTATGCAATCACCGTTGGCATATTTGGGATTATCTACCCAAGCGGTAAAGATTTTAATAAAACTGCCGGTGCCGTTGTGGTAGCCAAGCATATCATTACAGCAATTCTCAATATGAAAAAATCTGGTTATTTTTATGGTGTAGGGGACGGCTGCCACGCCGTCCCGAGAACAGTCGTAGGGCGTGACGTCTGTACCAACGAAGTAGGTATTGGAGGTGCCGGATATTTCCATTGACAAGAGTGTATCGCGCCTCCAATCCGCCGGTGTGGATGGTCAATGTTCACAGCGGATTAAGAGGGAGAAATATCGCCGTTACACCAATATT
>DHRN01000053.1:0-3873 GCA_002411175.1 Anaerolineaceae bacterium UBA5311
CATATTGAGAATTGCTGCAGGGAGCGGGGAGCCTTGATGTTAGAGTTCTCGTACCCGTCACTGCGAGCCCCCGTTACTGGATTTGCAGGACCTGTTGAATGCCAACAAGGGGGCGCGGCAGTCTGCCTTTGGTCTCTTATTCTTTTGAAGGTCATTCTGGAAAAAAGACTGCCATTCCGACAAACAGACAGTCATTCTGAGCCTCTTTTGCGAAGAATCTTAACTTTTCAACCGAAAAGTCATCATGGTGTAAACGTCAAGATCTGTACAAAATACACAAAGTCTCGTTCCCCAGGATGACAAACAACAATGTCGTCATATTTTAGATTTGCGGGTTATTTATTGGTAGAATAAGGCAAGAAAGCCCATACTGGAGTTATCACCATGCCCAAATCCCGACGTAAATCAGAGTATCATGCCAAATATCCCTACCCGCGCTACCAATTCCGACGCGGTTTCCTTAGAGGGGGGATTCGTTTCCTGGCCTGGCTGCTGTTGAATTATGAGACTGAAGGCATTGAAAACCTGCCCAAAGAAGGACCGCTGTTGATCGTGGGCAACCACTTCCACTTTCTGGATACAATTAGTCCGATCCACGTCACCAATTATCCACTTGAATTTATCAACGACGCAAAAATGCCCATGGCACCCGGGATTGTTAAATTTTTGCCCGGATGGTGGGGAACGCTGAAAATTACGCAGGGACAAGCTAACATCGAAGCCATTCGTGCAGCCGAATCGATCCTGGAACAAAACGGAGTTTTGGCGATCATGCCGGAAGGTCACGTGCACAAGCCTCCGCTTGGCAAACCTTTGCCAGGAGCCGCATTCCTGGCGCTGCGTCTCGGTGTGCCCATCCTGCCAATTGGCGCATATAGTGAAGACGACTGGGATGTTGGCTCGTTCCTCAAAAAAGGTCGCCGTGCGCATGTTGTCTCCCGGATTGGCAAACCTTTTGGACCGCTGGCACCAAAAGATCCGGATTGTGTTCCTGGCAGAGAAGACGTTAAACGAGCCGGTCAGGAAATTATGGAGCGCATTGCCGAACTACTGCCCGAATCTGCTCGTGGTCCTTACCTCAAAGATGCAGCTCCAGGTTTATAAGACTGTTAACGAGAAATCAATACTGAGACGTTAGAATCTAAATAAATTATTGCCAGGGAAATATGGATTACAAAGATTATTACAACATACTCGGCGTCAACAAGAACGCAACCAGCGAAGAAATCAAGACTGCCTATCGCAACCTTGCCCGCCAATATCATCCTGATGTTAATAAGGACCCCGGTGCTGAAGACAAGTTTAAAGAAGTCAATGAGGCTTACCAGGTGTTGTCTGATGCTGAAAAACGCAAAAAATACGACCAGTTTGGCTCGGAATGGCAGCGCTATCAGAACACAGGCGGTCAGCCGGGTGGCTTCGACTGGGGACCCTGGCAGCAGGCAGCCGATGGTCGCACAAGCACCAGTTACCGCACCGTTTCACCAGAAGAATTCGGGGATATTTTTGGTGGTTCGGGCAGTATGGGCGGTTTTGGCGGCTTCTCAGATTTCTTCGAAACTCTCTTCGGAGGAGGCGGTTTTGGAACCTCACAAACCCGGCAATCCTACCAGCCCCAAACCAGGGCGCAGGATATGGAACACGAGGTCGAAATCAGCCTGAACGAAGCCTATACCGGAACGCAGCGTATGCTTTCATATGAAGGCGGGCGTAAAATTACCGTCAGCATCCCTGCCGGTGTCAAGACCGGCTCGAAGGTTCGGCTCAGCGGACAGGCTGGCGGGGCAGACCTTTACCTCAAGGTCAAGGTGCTGCCAGACCCGGTTTTCAAACGAAAAGGGGACGACCTGTATATAGACCTCAAGGTCGATTATTACACGGCAATCATCGGCGGGGAGGTCGGTGTCAACACGATGACCAAACCTATCCGGGTGACCATCCCTGAGGGCAGCGACAGCGGGAAAACCCTGCGGTTGAAGGGGCTGGGCATGCCTTTGCTCAAGAATCCCAAGAAATTTGGCGATCTCTTCTGCCGTATCCAGGTGACCGTGCCCAAAAACCTGACTTCAGCTGAGAAGGAAAAACTGCAGGAACTGCACTACATGCGCCACGCAAAGTAACTAAAGTTCAATTGGTGAATATTGACAAGCTGAAAAAGCAGATTAACCAACGCAGGCAACTTCTTGCCTCGAACGCGCGGCGTGTGGGTTTGCCAGCGTGTCCCAATGGAAAAAAACTGCTTAATTCGCCAGACAAGCTGCAGGAGTGCTCTCTAAAACATTTTATTTCTGACTATTGATTAATCCAGTTTTTCCAGCCAGACCTGGTTGGTCATAACTGCCATTGCCAAAATCTTCAGCGTCGCCCCAAGCCCATCGTCCTTGTTTGCCTGGTGATTCGTGAAGAAATGCCAGGTTTTCTTTAGCAGCTCCTGTTCTTTTAGGACGATCAGGGCAGGGACGTAACAGGCAAGATAACTGAAGGTGCTGAAATTTTCAGACTCGTCCAAAGGATCTCCAGAAAATTCTTCTTCAACCCGTGCACGTAAATCCGTCTCAATTTCCAGGAGGGCATTGGGGCTTGTATGCTCAGGGTTTACCAACGCCTGGAGCCCGAGCTGCAGCAGGCTCAGAGCGAACCGGCTGCGATCTGCTGCATGGTTGTCAAGGATAGGTTGGGTTGAGTTCAGAGCTTCCCAAGGGTTGGCGCGCTCATGCCTTTCCAGGAAAGCGAGCAGATAAGACGAGTTTGGCAAAAGTTCGCTTGCCTGGAGGTCCGGATCCCGCCAATGCTGGAACAAAGCCAGGGAACGATTGGCGACAATCATATCGTAATCAAAACGCTGCAGGGATTGCCATTGTTTCCGGGCAGTTATCAGTGCGAACAAGACCCAGGCATCAGCGTGCAAATCGGCATCGAGCCGGGGTGAACGAGGAAGGTCCGGTAAAAATTGCCAGCTGGTCAGGTTGGCTTCCCGCGCAGCCGGGTGTGCCAGCAAACTGGCAAACAGAGCTTCCGTTTTTGTGCTTGCGCTGCGGTCAAACTCCGCCAAAAGCGTCATCACAAGCATCGCCAGCGCCTGGGCTTGTGCTGTGGTCGCCAGTTGGTAACGCAGACCGTTCTTTTCCACGCCGGTGCGCACAAACAAAGACTTGCCATCTTCGCTGGGGAGTAAATGACGGCTTTGCCAGCGCTCAAATTCTGCTCGCAATATCTGCCGGCGATCCTGCGCTTCAACAGGATTGGGTGGGCAGACTTGCGCGTAGGTTACTTTTTGGTTTGAGGAATCGAAGCGGGGTTCTGCACCTTCTGCGGGCTGTGTTGGTTTTGGCGGGCGTGTTTTTTTGCTGATTAGCCAGAGGACAATAGCGAACAGGACGAAAACGCCAATAATGCTGACAACAATCTCCGCGACATAGGTCGCGTCATCCGGGGAAATTTGAGGGACCATGACTTAATCTTACCTTAAGTTTGCTGGCAGTCGAAAGCCTGGAGCAGGCAGCTGCAACCCCCTCTTTACTGCTTGCGTCCAGCTTTGCTGGAGAGGGGGAATTAAAGGGGGTGAGATGAACGGGGAGCCGGGAGCTGTTCGCCAAGCAGACTGTCATTCTGAGCCTCTTTTGCGAAGAATCTTAACTTTGGATAGAACAGTCGCTGGAATGAAATGGCAAGATCCTTACGAAGTACACTTTGTGTCACTTCGTTCAGGATGACAGGAAACAGGGAACTTTGTAAATGTAATTCAATTATCCGTCACTGCGAGCCCCCGTCAGACAGAAAGCGGGAGCTTTTGAATAACGATAAGGGGGCGTGGCAGCCTGCTTTTCTATCTTGTAATGACCAGATGCAGAAGAAAAACTGCGGATTGCTTCG
>DHRN01000053.1:4005-4444 GCA_002411175.1 Anaerolineaceae bacterium UBA5311
TTACAGATCCGTCACTGCGAGCGTCCGTCAGACAGAAAGCGGGAGCTGTTGAATAACGACAAGGGGGCGCGGCAGTCTGGCTTTGATTTCTTGTATTGAATAGCTGCAAAAGGTAAACTGCGGATTGCTTCGCTTCGCTCGCAATGACAAATTACATATCCGTCACTGCGAGCCCCCGTTACTAGAATTGCAGGATCTTTTGAATGCCAACAAGGGGGCTCGGCAGCCTGCCTTTGATCTTTTATCCTGAATAGTTGCAAAAGACAAATTGCGGATTGCTTCGCTTCGCTCGCAATGACAGATTACAGATTCGTCACTGCGAGCCCTCGTCAGACAGAAAGCGGGAGCTATTACATCACATCAAGAGGGCGCGGCAGCCTGCTTTTATTCTCTTGGTTTGGGTAGAAGCAAAATGGTAAACTGCAGATTGCTTCGCTTC